>NZ_CP071604.1:0-62500 GCF_017357225.1 Rhizobium binae
CAGCCAGAGAGGCGGAGGGCTGAGGCTTTTGCCATCGAGAACCCTCATGATCTTTCGCCGCGTGTCGCTCAAGCGCTTCTTCCCTATAAAAAATCAAAGATATTTAAAAGGTTTCTATTTCTTAGAGTCGGTGTCTATCAAGGATTAAAATCCATCCACTGCCGATGCCATTTGTCGCGCGCCCGTACCAAAATTCGAAAAGAATTTTCCGATTTTTCGAAATTTCGGGGAGAGGGCAAATCCCGAAATGATTCCAAATCCTTGCCCGGCAACCAATTTTCTGTTTCCTGTGGATAGCTTGTGGAGGCGCCTTCGCCGAACTGATTTCATCCCCATCCTCCACAAGACCCCGCAAAACCAGTCCGCAAAATTCGAAATGTGGATAAGGGGGCATGTTTTCCCTTGCCCGAGGCAGCCTCGCCGCCTTAGCTCTCCATGATCCAGTGTTTTCAACAGGCAGCGGAAAATAGCGTGGAGAACAGAACGAACTTCTTTCATCTGCATCTGATTTCTGACTCGACGGGAGAGACTCTGATCTCGGCCGGCCGTGCAGCTTCGGCCCAGTTCCGATCCGCTCAACCGATCGAGCATGTCTATCCGCTGATCCGCAACCGCAAACAGCTGCTGCCGGTTCTGCAGGCGATCGACGATGCGCCCGGCATCGTGCTCTACACCATTGTCGACCGCGAGCTGGCGAGCCTGATCGACGAGCGCTGCACCGAAATGGGCGTCGCTTCGGTCAATGTGCTGGAGCCGGTCATGAATGCGTTCCAGATCTATCTCGGCGCGCCGTCGCGCCGCCGGGTCGGAGCCCAGCATGTGATGAATGCCGGCTACTTCGCCCGCATCGAAGCGCTGAATTTCACCATGGATCACGACGACGGCCAGATGCCGGACGATTACAACGATGCCGATGTCGTCATCATCGGCATCAGCCGGACGTCGAAGACACCGACAAGCATCTATCTCGCCAATCGCGGCATCAAGACGGCCAACATCCCGATCGTCTATGGCGTACCATTGCCCGAGAGCCTTCTTGTCGCGACCAAACCCTTGATCGTGTGCCTGATCGCCACCACCGACCGCATCTCCCAGGTGCGGGAAAACCGTATACTCGGAGCGACCCAGGGCTTCGATCGCGAACACTATACCGATCGCGCCGCGATTTCCGAGGAGCTGAAATATGCGCGCTCGCTTTGCGCTCGTCACAACTGGCCGCTAATCGACGTGACCCGCCGCTCGATCGAGGAAACCGCCGCGGCAATCGTTGCCCTACGCCCGAAGCTGCGCTAAGCGCTGACGAAAAGCCGGCACTCGAGGAGCCTATGACAACAAAAATCATCCTTGCATCGTCGAGCCCGTTTCGGCGGATGCTGATGGAAAATGCCGGCCTATCCTTCGAGGCGCATGCCGCAAGGATCGATGAAAGGGCGCTGGAAGCCCCATTGGAAAGAGCCGGCGCGACCCCGGATGCCGTCGCCCTCGCCTTGGCCAGGGCCAAGGCCGAAGATGTCAGCCGCCGTTTTTCGGACAGCCTGGTTATCGGTTCGGATCAGACGATGTCGCTCGCCGACCGCGTCTTCCACAAGCCGAAGGACATGGCCGACGCGGCGGGACATCTTCACGCCCTGTCGGGAAAAACGCACCGGTTGAATAGCGCCGTTGCCATTGTCAGCAATGGCGTGGTCCTGTGGGAACATCTCGCCTATGCGGAACTGACGATGCGGCCGCTGACAGCGGATTTCATTTCCAGGCATCTGACGCGGGTCGGCGACGGAGCGCTTTCGAGTGTCGGCGCCTATCAGTTGGAGGGGCAGGGCATTCAGCTCTTCGAGAAAATCGAAGGTGACTATTTCACCATTCTCGGCCTGCCGATGCTGCCGCTTCTGAAAAAATTGCGCGAACTCGGAGCGATCGATGGGTGATTCACGTGAAACATTCGGGCCGAAAGCGTTTGTCACGGGCTTCCCGGTCAAGCATTCGCGCTCGCCGTTGATCCACGGATATTGGTTGAAGACGCTCGGCCTGCCGGGCAGCTACCGCGCCCATGAAGTGGCACCGGAAGCCTTTGCCGATTTCATCGCTTCGCTGAAGGATGGCAGTTCGGGCTTTACCGGCGGCAATGTCACCATTCCTCATAAGGAGCTGGCCTTCCGCCTCGCCGACAAACCGGACGCGCTGTCTGAGGAACTCGGCGCGTCGAACACGCTCTGGCTGGAGGATGGCCTTCTCCACGCGACAAACACCGATGGCCGCGGCTTCACCGCCAATCTTGACGAACGCCATCCGGGCTGGGACCGGCATGACACGGCCGTGATCTTCGGCGCCGGCGGCGCTAGCCGGGCCATCATCCAGGCGGTGCGCGACCGCGGCTTCAAGACCATCAACGTCGTCAATCGGACCGTCGATCGGGCCCGTGAACTGGCCGACCGTTTTGGTCCGAAGGTTCACGCCCATCCGGCCGGTGCGCTTGCCGAAGTCATGAAAGGCGCCGGCCTGTTCATCAACACCACGTCGCTCGGCATGGACGGGGAGGCGGCGCCGCAGCTCGACTTCACCCCTCTTGCGGCCGACGCCGTCGTTACCGACATCGTCTATGTGCCGCTGAAGACGCCGATCCTGGCGCAGGCGCAACAGCAGGGCTTTCCGATCGTCGATGGTCTCGGCATGCTGCTGCATCAGGCGGTACCGGGCTTCGAGAAATGGTTCGGCAAGCGCCCCGTCGTCGACGCCGCACTGCGTGCACTCATCATCGCGGATATGGAAGCACATTGATGCTGACGATCGGATTGACCGGCTCGATCGGAATGGGAAAGTCGACGGTCGGCAAGCTCTTTGCCGAGGCCGGAATTCCGCTGAACGACTCGGATGCCGTGGTCCACGATCTCTATGCCGGCGAGGCTGCACCGCTGGTGGATGCCGCCTTTCCCGGCACGATGAAGGACGGCGTGGTCGACCGGCACGAACTCGGCCGCCAGCTGGCGCAACATCCCGACGGCTTCAAACGGCTGGAGGCGATCGTCCACCCGCTGGTCCGCAAGCGCGAGACGGAATTTCTGGAACGCCAGCGCGCCGCCGGCGCCGAGATGGTTATGCTCGATATCCCGCTGCTTTTCGAAACCGGTGCATGGGAAAGGGTGGATGTCATCGTCGTCGTCAGCACCGATCCACAGATTCAGCGCCAGAGGGTGCTTGCGCGCGACGACATGACCGAGGAAAAATTCGACATGATTCTCTCTCGCCAGACGCCCGATGCGGAAAAACGGCGCCGTGCCGATTACCTGATCGACACCAGCCACAGCATTGAGCAGACGAGGGAACGGGTGCTTGAGATCGTCGCCGATCTGAAAATGCGAATTGCCAAGGGAGATTTCCGGAATGCGTGAGATCATTTTCGATACGGAAACCACCGGCCTCGACAACCGGATGGACCGCATCATCGAAATCGGCGGCATTGAGCTCTTCAATCATTTCCCGACCGGCAACACCCTTCATATCTACATCAATCCGGGAGATCAGAAGGTCCATCCGGATGCGCTCGCCGTGCATGGCATTACCGACGAATTCCTGAAGGACAAGAAAGCCTTCGCCGAAGTCGCAGAAGAAATCCTTGCCTTCTTCGGCGATGCGAAGTGGATCGCCCATAACGCCACCTTCGACATGGGCTTCATCAACGCCGAATTCGCGCGAATCGGCTTGCCGCCGATCCTGCCGGAACGGGTGGTCGACACGCTGTCCATGGCGCGGCGCAAACATCCGATGGGACCGAATTCGCTCGACGCGCTTTGCCGGCGTTACGGCGTCGACAATTCACACCGCGCCAAACACGGCGCGCTTCTCGACTCCGAGCTGCTGGCCGAAGTCTATATCGAAATGATTGGCGGCAGGCAGGCGGCCCTTGGCCTCGGCCTATCGGGTCAATCCGGCCAGGCGGCGCGCGGCGACATGGTGCTGGATGATGATGGGGTGATATCAGCGGTGCTTGAGCGGCCACGTCCGCTTGCGCCCCGCCTCAGCCAGGCCGAAGCGCAGGCGCATGCGGCACTGGTCGCCAAGCTCGGCGAAAAAGGCATCTGGTCGAAATTCGCCAGCCCGCCTGCGTGATTCCTTAAATCGGGCCGCTGCGCTCCTCGCGCGTCTTTCAGACGCGCGGCCGAATTGAAAATGCCCGGGACTTGCCCGGGCATCCGCATGTCAGAACCGAAGGAATTCGATCAGTTCGGAACGGCCTGAACCTTGGCGCGGGCCTGCTCTTCGGCAACGCGCTGGGCGAACATCTGCGTGAAGTCGATCGGATCGATCATCAACGGCGGGAAGCCGCCGTTGCGGGTCACGTCGGCGATGATCTGACGGGCGAAGGGGAAGAGCATGCGCGGGCATTCGATGAAGAGAACCGGCAGCATGTGCTCCTGCGGGAAGCCGGCAACGCGGAAGACGCCGCCATAGACGAGTTCGGTGTGGAACACCGTCTTGTCATCGTCCTTGGCTTCGGCATTCAGCGACAGCACGACATCGAAATCCGTGTCGGAAAGCGGATTGGCGTTGACGTTCACATTGATGTTGATCGTCGGTGCCTTATCGCGCGCCTGCAGCGAACGCGGCGCACCCGGATTTTCGAAGGACAGATCCTTCGTATACTGCGCAAGGATCGAAAGGGTGGGGTTGGTCGCACCGTTGCTGTTGTTGTCGTCTGCCATTGGCTTTTCCTCGAAGGGCATGGGAATGGTGCCGCCATCTAACATTTCGGGGAGGGGCTTACAACCCTGGGCGCTGGGCGCAGTTGCGCGGTCCATGCACCTCAATCACCGAGATGTTTGCCGGACCACGGCGAGTTGCGGTCCGGCTCCCTATGATAATCCTCCTCGTCGAGATCCACCACCTTCGAATTCCGGCTGCCGTCGCGGAAATCCGGTTTGGGGCCGGCGGAAAAGCCACGCTCGGCGTTGACGACGACGAAGCGCTTGGCGATCGAGCGCCAGACAAGATCACGCACCGGCGGAATCAGAATGAGGATTGCGATGATATCGGTGAGGAAGCCGGGAATGATCAGCAGCAGCGCGGCGATGACGTTCATCGCCGGCTTCAGCAGATCGCTGCCGGGCATCACGCCGTTTCGTCCTTCGCTCGACATGCGGCGCAGAATACCGATGCCCTGCCGGCGCAGCAGGATCACGCCGAAAACAAAGCTCGCCATGACGAGCGCAAGTGTCAGCGCCAAGCCGAGCGCCCGGCCGACGACGACGAAACCGGCAATTTCGCCAAGCGGCAGCAGCAGAATGAATGCCGGCAGGATTGAAGAACGCATGGTCGTCATGTCCCGGACTGGCCGGTCTCCTCTGGGCGCGGCGAAGATGCCAGCCATCGTTTGAATCATCTGTATAGGCGGACTATATGGGAGTACAAATCAGAGATGTTAACGGCGGTTGCGATACGATATGAGTTCGAACGACTTCATCACATTATTCTTCCTGGTGGCGGCGGTGCTGATTTTCTTTCAGCTCCGCTCCGTTCTCGGCCGCCGCACAGGAAATGAGAAGCCGCCGCGCGATCTCTATGCGCCGCGAGACGGCGCACCTGCTGAAGCGGCCGATGCCGGCAAGGTCGTGACGCTGCCGCGGCGCGATGCGACGGCCGAGGATGAGGATCGTTTCTCCGCCATCGATGCTGTCGCCGCTCCCGGAACGCCGCTCAACGAATCGCTGCGCGCGCTGAACAAGGCCGATCCCGCATTCAGCCCGAAGGAGTTTCTGAACGGTGCCCGAATGGCTTACGAGATGATCGTCATGGCCTATGCCGACGGCGACCGGAAAACGCTGAAGAACCTGCTGTCGCGCGAAGTCTATGACGGCTTCGATGCGGCGATCGGCGAGCGCGAAGCCCGCGGCGAGAAGGTCAAGTCCACCTTCGTCGGCATCGACAAGGCCGAGATCACCCATGCCGAGACGAAGGGCAGCGAAGCCCAGATCACCGTGCGCATCGTCAGCCAGCTGATATCGGCCACCTACGACAAGGCGGATGTGCTGATCGAAGGCGATGCCGAGAACGTCGCCGAGGTCAATGACCTCTGGACCTTCGCCCGCGATACCCGCTCGCGCGATCCGAACTGGAAACTTGTGGCGACCGAATCGGAACATGAGTGACCACGCATCGGACTTCGTCCTGCAGGCCATGAGCTTCGACACTTTGGAAGGCTGGAAGGATGATGATCCCTCCGGCCTTTTTGAAGTCATGCGATGCTGTCGGCGCCAGATCACCGAGGTCAAACCTTACCGCACCGGCTCGCTCGGCCTGAGTTCGAAAGATTTGCTTCCGCTTCTGATCGCCGCCGAAGATTTCACACCGTCCTCTCCGGCATCGGCACGCGGCTTTTTCGAAACACACTGCCGGCCATTCTTGATCCGCCGCAAGGATGGCAGTCCCGGCTTCGTCACCGCCTTTTACGAACCCGAGATCGACGTGTCGGACCAGCCGGACGGTGTGTTCCGGTTTCCCTTCTACCGCCGCCCGGACGATCTGATCGATCTCGATGAGGCCAATCGCCCCGTCGAACTCGATCAATCCTACGCTTTCGGCCGCCTGCATGCCGGCCGCATCGGCGCCTATCCGGATCGCCGCGCGATCGACCAAGGTTTTCTCGACGGCCGCGGGCTTGAAATCGCCTGGGCAAAATCGAAGGTCGATGTGTTCTTCGTCCATGTGCAGGGCGCTGCCCGGCTGCGCTATAAGGACGGCCGCATCGGCCGCATCACCTACGCAGCGAAAGCCGGCCATGCCTTCTCGGCAATCGGCAGGCTGCTGATCGAGCGCGGCGAGATCGACCCTGCCGAGATTTCGATGCAGTCGATCCGCAGCTGGCTGGCGCGCAATCCTGAGCGTATGGACGAAGTGCTCTGGCATAACCGCTCTTACATTTTCTTCCGGGAAGCGGCGGTCGCCGATCCTGAGGCCGGTCCGATCGCGGCCGCCAAGGTACCGCTCCTCGCCGGCCGTTCACTGGCCGTCGACCGGCTGATCCATACGTTCGGCTTTCCCTTTTTCATCCGCGCCGAAAGCCTCACCCATCTCGATCAGGGCCGAGCCTTCGGCCGGCTGATGCTGGCGCTCGATACCGGCTCGGCCATCGTCGGACCGACACGCGGCGACATCTTCACCGGCTCGGGGGATTTGGCGGGAGAACGAGCCGGCACTGTCCGCAATGCTGCCGATTTCGCCATCTTCATTCCCAATGCCGCCGCCGGACGATTCGACTGATGGCCAAGGATCGCAAGCTCAGCGCTGATGAGAGGATCCTCTGGGGCAAGGTGGCCCGCAGCACCCGGCCGATGCCCGGCAAGACGGATGAACTGAGCGAACTCGATGCCCTTCTCGCCGAGACGGAAGCGGCGGTGGAACGGGAGAAGGCCGAAAAGCAGATGCCTGCCTCGTTTACGCCGGAACAGCCGCCAACGCCGCCGGCGTCGAAACGGCCGGCCGGGGTGCATCATCCGCTGGAAAGGCCGGTCAAGCGCAAGATCGCCAAGGGCCGGCTGGCGCTGGAAGCGCGCATCGACCTGCACGGTCTGGTGCAGAGCGAGGCCTACGTCATCCTTCTCGATTTTCTGATCCGCGCCCATGAGCGCGGCATGCGCCATGTGCTCGTCATAACAGGCAAGGGCAGTTCGATGGGCAGCGATGGCGCGCTGAAGCGGGCCGTGCCGCTCTGGTTCTCGAAGCCGGAATTCCGTTACCTGATCTCTTCCTATGAGCCGGCCGCAAAGCATCACGGCGGCGAGGGCGCGCTCTATATCCGACTGTCGCGGCGGCAGGGGGAAAGGTCATGACCCCCTTCGGAGAGGCGGTTCGCCGGCTGAGGGCTCGCAAGGGCGTCTCGCAGAAGGAAATGGCGGCAGCGCTGAACGTCTCGCCTGCCTATCTCTCCGCGCTCGAACATGGCAAGCGCGGTCTGCCGACATTCGATCTGCTGCAACGCATCGCCGGCTATTTCAACATCATCTGGGACGAGGCGGAGGAACTGTTCCTGCTCGCCCGTACCTCCGACCCGCGGGTCGTCATCGACACCTCCGGGCTGCCGCCGGAATATACCGAATTCGCCAACCGGCTGGCCCGGCGAATCCGCAAGCTTGACAGCGCCGAGATCGCCCGGTTATCCGCTCTTCTCGAAAATGGCGCCAAAGGCGACGGAAAAGCGTCATAATCCCCTGATTTATGCCTTGTTCGGGGGACTTGCCATTGGGAACCGGGCTCAAAAAACCTATATATGAGCGTGAAGAAAGCCGGTGATTCGCAAAGCCCGCCGCCGCTTTACGACAACAGGGAAAATCTCGACAGAATGAGCGATACATCCGCGACGGAAAACGGCGTAAGCACCGAATATGGCGCAGATTCCATCAAGGTCCTGAAGGGCCTCGATGCCGTGCGCAAACGCCCCGGCATGTATATCGGCGATACCGACGACGGCTCCGGCCTTCACCACATGGTCTATGAAGTCGTCGACAACGCGATTGACGAAGCGCTGGCAGGCCATGCCGACATCGTCACCGTCAGCCTCAATCCGGATGGCTCGGTGACGGTCACCGATAACGGTCGCGGCATCCCGACCGACATCCATAGCGGAGAAGGCGTGTCGGCGGCCGAAGTGATCATGACGCAGCTCCATGCCGGCGGTAAATTCGACCAGAATTCCTACAAGGTCTCCGGCGGTCTGCACGGGGTCGGCGTTTCCGTCGTCAACGCGCTTTCCGTCTGGCTGAAGCTGAAGATCCGCCGCCACGGCAAGATCCATGAAATGAGCTTCACCCATGGCGTGGCCGACGCGCCGCTGAAGGTCACGGGCGATGCCCCGGATTCGACCGGCACGGAAGTGAGCTTCATGCCGAGCAGCGAAACCTTCACCATGACGGAATTCGACTACGGCACGCTGGAGCATCGCCTGCGCGAACTCGCCTTCCTGAATTCCGGCGTGCGTATTCTGCTGAGCGACAAGCGTCATTCCGACATCAAGCAGGAAGAGATGCGCTATGACGGCGGCCTCGAGGCCTTCGTCTCCTATCTCGACCGCGCCAAGAAGCCGCTGGTCGACAAGCCGGTCGCTATCCGCGGCGAAAAGGACGGCATCACCGTCGAGGTGGCGATGTGGTGGAACGACAGCTATCACGAGAACGTGCTCTGCTTCACCAACAACATTCCCCAGCGCGACGGCGGCACTCATATGGCCGGTTTCCGCGCGGCCTTGACGCGCCAGGTGGTTTCCTATGCCGACAATTCCGGCATCACCAAAAAAGAAAAAGTGACGCTGCAGGGCGAAGATTGCCGCGAAGGTCTGACGGCGGTCCTGTCGGTCAAGGTGCCAGATCCGAAATTCTCCTCGCAGACCAAGGACAAGCTCGTTTCCTCGGAAGTCCGTCCCGTTGTCGAAAGCCTCGTCAACGAGGCGCTGAGCACCTGGTTCGAAGAGCATCCGAGTGAAGCCAAGATCCTGGTCGGCAAGGTCGTCGAGGCGGCTGCGGCACGCGAAGCAGCCCGCAAGGCCCGCGAATTGACCCGCCGCAAGGGTGCGCTCGATATCGCCTCGCTGCCCGGCAAGCTGGCCGATTGCTCCGAACGCGATCCGGCCAAATCCGAAGTTTTCCTGGTCGAAGGCGATTCCGCCGGCGGCTCGGCCAAGCAGGGCCGCTCGCGCGAAAACCAGGCGATCCTGCCGCTGCGCGGCAAGATCCTCAACGTCGAACGCGCCCGTTTTGACAAGATGCTGTCGAGCCAGGAAATCGGCACGTTGATCACGGCGCTCGGCACCGGCATCGGCAAGGACGAGTTCAACGCCGAGAAGCTGCGTTATCACAAGATCATCATCATGACGGACGCCGATGTCGATGGCGCCCATATCCGCACGCTGCTGCTCACCTTCTTCTTCCGCCAGATGCCGGAACTGATCGAGCGCGGCCATCTCTACATCGCCCAGCCACCGCTCTATAAGGTCGCACGCGGCAAATCGGTCCAGTATCTGAAGGACGAAAAGGCGCTCGAGGAATATCTGATCGCTCAGGGTCTGGAGGATGCCGCGCTGAGACTCGGGAGCGGCGAGGTCCGCACCGGCCAGGATCTGCGCGAGGTCATTCTCGATGCGCTGCGCATGCGCGCGTTGCTCGACAACCTGCATTCGCGCTACAATCGCGCCGTCGTCGAACAGGCGGCAGTTGCCGGTGCGCTCAACGCCGAACTCGTCAGCGACTCTGCGAGGGCGAGGGCATTGGCAAGCGAAGTCGCAAGCCGTCTCGACATCATCGCTGAGGAAACCGAGCGTGGCTGGCAGGGCGATCTGACCAGCGATGGTGGCCTTCGCCTCGAGCGTATGGTTCGCGGTGTCAAGGAAATCGTCGTGCTCGACATGGCGCTGATTGGCTCCTCCGATGCCCGGCACATCGACCAGCTGACCTCACGCCTCAAGGAAATCTACCAGACGCCGCCTTCGCTGCATCGACGCGAAGGCGACATCGAGATTTCAGGGCCGCGCGCCCTCCTTGACGCCATCTTCGCCAGCGGCCGCAAGGGTCTGACTATGCAGCGCTACAAGGGACTTGGCGAGATGAATGCCGAACAGCTCTGGGAAACGACGCTCGATCCGAACGTCCGTTCGCTGCTGCAGGTCAAGGTCGCCGATGCCACCGATGCCGATGGTCTCTTCGCTCGGCTGATGGGTGACGAGGTCGAACCGCGGCGCGAATTCATCCAGGACAACGCGCTGAGCGTCGCAAACCTGGATATCTGATCCATATTTTCGCAGCAAAAGGCCCCGCGGTTCGAGAATCGCGGGGCCTTCTGCTTGTCGGTTTCGCTCAGTTCGCGACGAAACGGCCGTTGAAGGCGACTTCGGAGAGCGGCTTGCGCTGGCTGGGAAATTCGCGCGCCTGGTTGCGTTCGGAAAGGACACCCTTATCGGCCAGGCGGCCGACGGCAACGCCCGCCTCGACCCTGTATCCCGCGGGGATGCCGAAGGTCTTCATGATGTCTTCGTGTTTGATGCCGCCCATGCCATGGGCGTAGAAACCGGAGAGGCGCGCCTGCAGCGCCAGGTGGCCCCATGCCGCGCCGGCATCGAAGGAATGCGTGTAGCTTGGCTTCTCCTCGCCCGAACCGGCAGCTCCGGTGAAGCTACGCGACACCACGAAGATCAGCGCTGACGCATTCTTCGCCCATTCCTGGTTGGCATCGACGAGTAATGCGACGAATTTCTCCCAATGCTCCGAACCCTTCAAAGCATAGATGAAGCGCCAGGGCTGCTGATTGGAAGACGACGGCGCCCAATGGGCAGCGTCGAGCAGGCTGAGAAGCTGCGCTTCCTCGATGACTTCACCGGTGAAGGCGCGCGGCGACCAGCGATCGAGAAACATCGGATCGATCGAATATTGGGATTCGCGGTTGTTGCTTTTCGTCATGCTTGTTTCCGGGGTTGGGGGCAGTAATTTCGGAATGGGTTCGGCTCAGTCCGTCCAGACGATGTCGAGTACCTCGCGGAAGGCGAAGCGCTTCAGGTGATCGCCGATAACGCCCTGCATGCTTGCCTGCTGGGCTGGATCGGCAACGGAAAGCACCATGGTCAGGGCCGCATCATCGGCGGTGAACGTCACCTCGGTGGTATCGTTGAACGGCACCCGGCCCCTATGCGGATCGAAATCGACGCTGAACTTGTGGCTCCAGTGCTTGCAGAGCTGCTGCAGGTAGCGGCTTGCATGCTCGGTGCGCACGACGGCTTTAGAGAGGTGCATCGACAAAACTCCATCTCATCTTGAGCTGTATTCAGACGTCATATTTCGCAGCTTCGCTCCGTTGGCAAGCGCAGCATCGTCGCAGTCGTGTGGACGGACTGTCTCATAAACCTGGGCTTGCGCCGACGCTGAAGCAGGATGATGTACTGCTTGGCTGACAACGATCGGAGAGCGTGCATGCTGGTAAATGGAAAATGGACGGAAGACTGGCAGCCCGTTCAGGCAAAAGACGAAAAAGGCGGCTTCGTCAGACAGGTCTCCAGTTTCCGCAACTGGGTAACGCCGGACGGCCGCGCGGGACAGACGGGCGAGGGCGGCTTCAGGGCCGAGCCCGACCGTTATCATCTCTATGTCGCCTATATCTGCCCCTGGGCCTCGCGCACCCTGATCGGCCGCAAGCTCAAGGGTCTGGAGGACGTCATCTCAGTATCCGTCGTCGAACCGGTGCTGACGAAGCAGGGTTGGCGCTTCGGAGACTATCCCGGTGCGACGCAGGATCACGTCAACGGCACAACTTACATGCATGAAATCTATACGCGGGCGGCGCCGGAATTTACTGGTCGGGCCACCGTCCCGGTACTCTGGGACAAACAGGCGCAGACTATCGTCAGCAATGAATCCGCCGATATCCTGCGCATACTGAACAGCGGCTTCGGCGATCTGGCAAAACATTCAATCGATCTTTACCCCCTGGAGAGGCGCGTCGAGATCGATGCTTTCAACGACCGCATCTATCCGACGCTTAACAACGGCGTCTACCGCGCCGGTTTCGCCACCACGCAGATCGCCTACGAGGAGGCTTTCACCGATGTCTTCTCCTGCCTTGACTGGGTGGAACCGCAGTTCGAAGGCCGGCCCTTCCTCTTTGCCGATCATCCGACGGAAAGCGATATCCGGCTTTTCGCGACGCTGGTGCGCTTCGATGCCGCCTATCACGGTATCTTCAAATGCAATCTGCGCCGGCTGTCGGACTATACGAATCTTCGCGCCTTCTGCCGCCGCATGCTCGATTGGCCGGGCATCGCCGAAACTGTCAACCTCGATCATATCAAGCGCGGTTACTACTCGGTGGAAAGCCTCAATCCGACGAAGATCGTTCCCGTCGGTCCTGACTTGTCCGAAATTTTCTAGAAGGCCGTACCGCTTCCCGACAAAGCCGTAATGACACCGATGAATAATTCGTTCATAGGTGATCGCAACTTAGTTTTTGATGAGGAGGAATTCCATGAAGCTGATGCGTGTTGGCGAAGCAGGTCGTGAAAAACCGGCACTTCTCGATGCCGATGGCAAAATCCGCGATCTCTCCGGTCATGTCGCCGATATCGGCGGCGAGGCAATTTCGCCGGCGGGCCTTGCAAAGATCGCGGCGATCGATCCGAAGAGCCTTCCCGAACTTGCACCCGGCCGCATCGGCGCTTGCGTTGCCGGCACCGGCAAATTCATCTGCATCGGCCTCAATTTTTCCGACCACGCCGCCGAAACCGGCGCCACCGTGCCGCCGGAGCCGGTGATCTTCATGAAGGCGACGTCGGCCATATCAGGCCCGAACGACACCGTTCGCATCCCGCGCGGTTCGGAAAAAACCGATTGGGAAGTCGAACTCGGCGTCGTCATCGGCAAAACGGCGAAATATGTCAGCGAAGCCGAGGCGCTCGACTACGTCGCCGGTTACTGCGTCTCGCACGACGTTTCCGAACGCGCCTTCCAAACGGAACGCGCCGGCCAATGGACCAAGGGCAAATCCTGCGACACCTTCGGACCGATCGGCCCCTGGCTTGTGACCAAAGACGAGATCCCCGATCCGCAGAATCTCGGCATGTGGTTGAAGGTCAACGGCCAGACGATGCAGGACGGTTCTTCCAAAACCATGGTCTACGGTGTTGCCCATATCGTTTCCTATCTCAGCCAGTTCATGTCGCTGCATCCGGGCGACGTGATTTCGACGGGAACGCCGCCCGGTGTCGGCATGGGCATGAAGCCGCCGCGCTATCTCCGGGACGGCGATGTCGTCGAGCTCGGCATCGAAGGTCTCGGCAGCCAGAGGCAGAGCTTCGTTGCCGATCGTTAACAACACTGATTGCGCTGAAACTTAAGCTTTCAGTCCTACGGTGATGCCAGGGGTCAACACTCTGGCATTTCCTGTGCAGGTTTGGCACGTCCATGTTGCTGTGCAACAAAAACCTGTTAGTCTGCGTTACGTGCCAGCGTGCGGAAAGATTGGATGTCTATCAATCGACGTCATCTTTTCGATAGAGAAAGGCGGCGCCCTGTATGTTTTATCAGCTTTATGAATTGAATCATGCTGCCATGGCGCCATTTCGCGCCGCGGCGGATATCATGCGTTTTGCCTATGCCAATCCGCTGAATCCCTTCTCGCACACCCCGTTCGGCCGGACGATGGCGGCCAGCCTGGAAATGTTCGAACGTACGACACGCCGCTACGGAAAGCCGGAATTCGGCTTGAAGCAGACGATAATCGACGATCGAGCGGTTTCTGTTCGTGAAGAGGTCGTCTGGTCGCGCTCCTTCTGCAATCTGCTGCATTTCGCTCGGAACGTTCCCCCCGGCCGCGCCAGCGACCCGCGCATTCTGATCGTGGCGCCGATGTCAGGTCATTATGCGACGCTATTGCGCGGCACGGTCGAAGCGCTGCTGCCGAGCGCCGATGTCTACATCACCGACTGGATCGACGCCCGTATGGTGCCGATGACGGAAGGTACTTTCGATTTCGACGATTATGTCGACTACATCATCGAGATGTTGCATTTTCTCGGTCACGACACGCATGTGATCGCCGTCTGTCAGCCCTCCGTCCCTGTGCTGGTCGCAGCCGCGGTGATGGAGGAAGCCAACGATCCGCTCTCGCCGTCCTCGATGACGCTGATGGGCGGCCCGATCGATACGCGCATCAATCCGACCGCCGTCAACAAGCTCGCCCAGGAACGGTCGCTGCAGTGGTTTTCCGACAACGTCATCATGAATGTGCCCTGGCCGCAGCCGGGCTTCATGCGGCCTGTCTATCCTGGATTCCTGCAGCTTTCGGGCTTCATGTCGATGAACCTCGACCGGCACCTCGTCGCCCACAAGGAATTCTTCATGCACCTCGTGAAGAATGATGGCGAACCAGAAAAACATCGCGATTTCTACGACGAATATCTGGCGGTGATGGATTTGACGGCCGAATTCTACCTGCAGACGGTCGAGCAGGTCTTTATCAAGCATTCGCTGCCGAAGGGCGAATTGATGCATCGCGGCAAACGCGTCGATGCCGCGTCGATCCGCAAAGTCGCGCTTTTGACCGTTGAAGGCGAGAATGACGACATCTCGGGCGTCGGCCAGACAAAGGCAGCGCAGACCATCTGCGTAAACATTCCTGAAGATATGCGCATGCACTATCTCCAGCCGGATGTGGGCCACTACGGCGTTTTCAACGGCTCGCGGTTCCGCCGTGAGATCGCGCCGCGCATCGTCAATTTCGTACGCCAGCATTCGCGTGCCGCGGTCAAGCGCCCGGTACAGCGCGTCATCAAGGGCGGCCGGACGGCCTAATCAGGGCTAGCTGAATTAGAAAAGCGGATTCAAGACCTTGTCCGATTTCGTGGGCAATTGTCTTGAAGGCTGCCAGTGCGGTAACCACATCGATTCCAGCGTTCGGCATCTTGCCGGGCGCAGAACGTGAGGATACCGCACGATGAACCAGTCAGCATTGCTTCGCCCGGATTGGACTCCGGCTACCATTGCCCTGATGATTCTCGGCTTCATGGTTTTCTGGCCTCTGGGTCTGGCCATGCTTGCCTACATCATCTTCGGCGAGCGTCTGCGCGGCTTCAAGCGCGACGTAAACCAGGCGACCGACGGCTTCTTTGCCTCCTGCCGCCGTTCGCATGGCCATCACCGCCCGCATTTCTCGACCGGCAACGTCGCCTTCGACGATTGGCGTAAGGCCGAGCTCGACCGGATCGAGGAAGAGCGCCGCAAGCTCGACGAAATGCGCGAGGAATTCGACGGTTATCTCCGCGAACTCCGCCGCGCCAAGGACCAGGAAGAGTTCGACCGTTTCATGCGCGAGCGCAGGAATGCCAAGCGCGACGATAACGGCGGCCCGGTCGCAGAATTTCAGACGCCGTGAGTGGTTGAGTGATGAAGCGATGACCGGCATCTTGACCGATGCCGGTTTTTCCATGTCTGCCTGCAGCGCCGCGCGTCGTTTCAAGACACCCGAAGGACGCTGTGGCATTCGACATGCAGCAGCCCGGCAAATCGTTTAGATTCGCTGGCGAATCGTATAGAAAACTCCCATGTTTCCGCTTCTGAAAACACGGCCAAAGGCGCGAAAGCCGGCTCCGCCCGAAACGCGGACGCTTGATGTTGCCGGCCGGTTGATGCCTCTCACCATCAAGCATCATGAACAGGCGACGCGCATTACCCTGCGCATCGAGCCGGGCGGCCGGGCCTTGAAGATGACCGTTCCGAAAGGTCTTGCACCACGCGAGGTCAATGCCTTCCTTGATCGTCACCAAGGCTGGCTGCTCACCAAGCTTGCCAAATTCTCGACCGATGGCGGCCTGCGCGACGGCGGCAAGATCCTCTTGCGCGGCGTTTACCATCGTATCGAGCATTCCGGCAGCCTGCGCGGATTGACGGAGGTGGTCTCCGCGGGGAACGAACCGGTCCTGCGCGTCAGCGGCATGCCTGAGCATATGGGGCGGCGTATCGCGGCCTTTCTCAAGAAGGAGGCGCGCACCGATCTAGAGAAACTGGCGGCGATGCATGCCGCAACCATCCGGGCGCCGATCCGCTCGATCTCGATGAAGGATACCCGCAGCCGCTGGGGTTCCTGCTCGTCGGAGGGAAATTTGAGTTTTTCCTGGCGGATCGTCATGGCGCCGCCTTCGGTGATCGATTATCTTGCCGCTCATGAGGTCGCTCATCTCAAGGAGATGAACCACGGGCCGCGCTTCTGGGCGCTGTGTAAGAAGCTTTGCCCCGGCATGGAGGAAGCGAAATCCTGGCTGAAGCGGCACGGCAGTCAGCTGCACGCCATCGATTTCGACTGATCGAAGCTCGCGTAAATGCAGCTTAGCATGCAAATTGGCTCGACTCTTGCCGCATTTCGTGTCACTTCGCTGCCATGAAAACGGATATCAAAATCTGTGGCTTAAAGACGGCGGAAGCGATTGATCGCGCGCTGAAGCGCGGCGCGACCCATATCGGTTTTATCTTCTTTGAAAAGAGCCCGCGCTACATCGAGCCGGACCTGGCTGCAAAACTTGCCGAACCTGCGCGCGGCAAGGCGAAGATCGTCGCTGTCGTCGTCGATCCCACCAATGATGAGTTGGATGAGATCGTCTCGCTGTTGAAGCCGGATATTCTGCAGCTTCACGGCAACGAAAGCCCGGAACACGTGCTGACCATAAAGGCGCTCTACGGTCTGCCCGTTATGAAAGTTTTTTCGGTGCGCACCGCCGACGACCTGAAGCGGGTCGAAGCCTATATCGGCATCGCCGATCGTTTCCTGTTCGATGCGAAAGCGCCAAAGGGTTCCGAACTGCCGGGTGGTAACGGCATTTCCTTCGACTGGAGCCTTCTGAGCTGGCTCGATGGCAGCATCGACTACATGCTGTCCGGCGGGTTGAACAAGGACAATGTCGCCGATGCGCTGGCGAATACCACGGCACGTGGGATCGACGTCTCCTCGGGTGTCGAAATCGAGCCGGGCGTCAAGAGCGTTGCATTGATCGACGAATTTTTCGACGCGGTCCAAAAGGCGAATGCGCCTGTCGTGGCCTCAGGGAGTTGAGAGTGAACGAAACGCCTAAACCGAATTCCTTCCGTTCCGGGCCTGATGAAGACGGCCGCTTTGGCATCTATGGCGGTCGTTTCGTTGCCGAAACATTGATGCCGCTAATCCTCGACCTGCAGGACGAATGGAACAAGGCGAAGACCGATCCGGCCTTTCAGGCGGAACTGAAGCACCTCGGCGCGCACTATATCGGCCGCCCCAGCCCGCTCTATTTTGCCGAGCGGCTGACGGCCGAACTCGGCGGCGCGAAGATCTATTTCAAGCGCGAGGAACTGAACCACACCGGTTCGCACAAGATCAATAACTGCATTGGCCAGATCCTGCTCGCCAAGCGCATGGGCAAGACGCGGATCATCGCTGAAACCGGCGCCGGCCAGCATGGTGTTGCCTCCGCAACCGTTGCCGCCCGCTTCGGCCTCCCTTGCGTCGTCTACATGGGCGCCACCGACGTCGAGCGTCAGGCGCCGAACGTTTTCCGCATGAAGCTGCTCGGCGCGGAAGTCAAACCGGTAACGGCAGGCAGCGGCACGCTGAAGGACGCCATGAACGAGGCGCTCCGCGACTGGGTCACCAACGTCGAGGACACCTATTATCTGATCGGAACGGCGGCCGGTCCGCATCCCTATCCGGAGATGGTCCGTGACTTCCAGTCGGTGATCGGTACTGAGGCAAAAGAGCAGATTATGGCGGCGGAAGGCCGTCTTCCGGATCTCGTCGTCGCTGCCGTCGGCGGCGGTTCGAACGCGATCGGCATCTTCCACCCCTTCCTCGACGATTCCGCGGTGAAGATCGTCGGTGTCGAGGCAGGCGGCAAGGGCCTGCAGGGCGATGAACATTGCGCCTCGATTACTGCCGGCACGCCGGGCGTGCTGCACGGCAACCGCACCTACCTGCTGCAGGACGGCGACGGACAGATCAAGGAAGGCCATTCGATTTCTGCGGGTCTCGACTATCCCGGCATCGGTCCGGAACATTCGTGGCTCAGCGATATCGGCCGGGTCGATTATGTGCCGATCATGGACCACGAAGCGCTCGAAGCCTTCCAGACCCTGACCCGCCTCGAAGGCATCATCCCGGCGCTTGAGGCCGCGCATGCGATTGCCGAGGTCATCAAGCGCGCCCCGACGATGGGCAAGGACGAGATCATCCTGATGAACCTCTCCGGTCGCGGCGACAAGGACATCTTCACCGTCGGCAAGATTCTGGGAATGGGACTGTAAGACATGACCGCACGCATGGACAAACGCTTTGCCGCGCTGAAGGCCGAAGGCCGTCCGGCGCTTGTGACCTATTTCATGGGCGGCGATCCTGATTACGATACCTCTCTCGGCATCATGAAAGCGCTGCCGGAGGCAGGGTCCGACATCATCGAACTCGGCATGCCCTTTTCCGATCCGATGGCCGACGGCCCGGCGATCCAGCTGGCCGGCCAGCGTGCGCTGAAGGGTGGCCAGACGCTGAAGAAGACGCTGCAGCTGGCAGCCGACTTCCGCAAGACCGACGATCAGACGCCGATCGTGATGATGGGCTATTACAATCCGATCTATATCTACGGCGTCGAGAAGTTTCTGGACGATGCGCTCGCCGCCGGCATCGACGGCCTGATCGTCGTCGACCTGCCGCCCGAGATGGACGACGAACTCTGCATTCCGGCGATCAGCAAGGGTATCAACTTCATCCGCCTGGCAACGCCGACCACTGACGAGAAGCGCCTTCCGACAGTGTTGAAGAATACCTCCGGCTTTGTCTATTACGTCTCGATGAACGGTATCACCGGTTCGGCGCTGCCCGATCCGTCGCTGGTTTCGGGCGCTGTCCAGCGCATCAAGCAGCATACCGAACTCCCCGTCTGCGTCGGCTTCGGCGTCAAGACGGCGGAACATGCCAAGGTCATCGGCGGCTCGGCCGACGGCGTCGTCGTCGGCACCGCCATCGTCAATCAGGTCGCCACCAGCCTGACCAAGGACGGCAAGGCGACGGCGGACACGGTTCAGGCGGTCGCAACGCTGGTGCGCGGCCTCTCATCGGGAACCCGTTCGGCGCGCCTTGTTGCTGCCGAATAGTTTTCCCACATTGGCACTCGTCAATCAGGAGTATTCGAGTTGAACTGGATCACCAACTACGTTCGCCCGCGGATCAATTCCATGCTGGGCCGTCGCGAAGTGCCGGAGAACCTCTGGATCAAGTGCCCGGAAACGGGTGAAATGGTTTTTCATAAGGATCTCGAATCCAACAAATGGGTCATTCCGGCATCCGGTTATCACATGAAGATGCCGGCCAAGGCACGCCTCGCCGATCTCTTCGACAATGGCGAATACGAATCATTGCCGCAGCCGAAGGTCGCCCAGGACCCGCTGAAGTTCCGCGATTCCAAAAAGTATATCGATCGCCTGCGCGATAGCCGCGTGAAGACTGAACAGGAGGACACGATCCTCGCCGGTCTCGGAAAGGTGCGGGGGCTGAAGCTCGTCGCCGTCGTGCATGAGTTCAACTTTATTGGCGGTTCGCTCGGCATTGCGGCCGGCGAGGCGATCGTCAAGGCGTTCGAACGTGCGACGTCGGAAAAGTGCCCGCTGGTAATGTTCCCCGCCTCCGGCGGCGCGCGCATGCAGGAAGGCATTCTCTCGCTTATGCAGCTGCCGCGCACGACGGTTGCCGTCGACCTGCTGAAGGAATCCGGCCAGCCCTATGTCGTCGTGCTGACCAACCCGACGACGGGTGGCGTTACCGCCTCCTACGCCATGCTCGGAGATATCCATCTGGCCGAGCCCGGTGCCGAAATCGGCTTTGCCGGCAAGCGGGTCATTGAGCAGACGCTGCGCGAAAAGCTGCCGGAGGGCTTCCAGACCTCCGAATATCTGCTGGAACATGGTATGGTCGACATGGTCGTCAAGCGTCACGATATTCCCGAAACCCTGGCGCGCCTGCTGAAGATCCTGACGAAGAAGCCCGTCTCGGCGGCCAATGACGTGAATGGCGGCGCCATCGCCCTGGCGGCGAGCGCCTGATAACCGACAAGCAGGCGGGGTGCCGAATTGATACCCAGAGGCCAAACCGCGGTGAGTGAGGCAGCGCACGAGATCGAACAACTCATGGGATTGCATCCCAAGGGATTCGACTTGTCGCTGGATCGCATCACCCGTCTTCTCGAGAAACTCGGCAATCCGCACCGGAAATTGCCGCCGGTGATCCATGTCGCCGGCACCAACGGCAAGGGCTCGGTTACTGCCTTCTGCCGCGCTTTGCTGGAGGCGGGCGGCTACAGCGCCCATGTCCACACCTCGCCACATCTCGTCAATTGGCACGAGCGTTATCGCATCGGTGTGGCGGGCGGGCGCGGGCAGCTCGTCGAGGATGCCGTGTTTGCCGATGCCCTGCGTCGTGTGGCCGATGCCAATGCCGGTCAGCACATCACTGTCTTCGAAATCCTGACGGCGGTCACCTTCATTCTGTTTTCCGAACATCCGGCCGACGCGGCGATCATCGAAGTTGGCCTCGGCGGCCGCTTCGACGCTACCAATGTCATTTCCGATCCGGCTGTTTCGGTGATCATGCCGATCTCGCTCGATCACCAGCCCTATCTCGGCGACAGGGTCGAACTGATCGCAGCCGAAAAGGCCGGCATCATGAAGGCGGGATTGCCTGTGGTGATCGGCCACCAGGAATATGACGCCGCGCTCGACGTGCTGATGTCGACGGCCGAGCGGCTGCATTGCCCGAGCGCCGTTTTCGGGCAGGATTTCATGGCGCATGAGGAATATGGCCGGCTCGTCTATCAGGACGAATACGGGCTTGCCGACCTGCCGCTGCCGCGCCTTCCCGGCCGCCATCAATATGCCAATGCCGCTGCCGCCATCCGCGCCGTCAAGGCCGCAGGCTTTACCGTCACCGAGACGATGATGGAAAAGGCGATGAATTCGGTCGAATGGCCAGGCCGGCTGCAGCGCCTCAGCGAGGGCCGGCTGCTGCAATATGCTTCCGCCGGCGCCGAAATCTGGGTCGATGGCGGGCATAATCCCGGTGCCGGCGAAGTGATCGCCGAAGCCATGGCCAATTTCGAGGAACGCCAGTCGCGGCCGCTGTTCCTGATCATCGGCATGATCAACACCAAAGACCCGGTTGGCTATTTCAAAGCCTTCGCCGGACTGGTCGAGAAGGTTTTCTGCGTGCCGATCCGCGGCAGCGATGCGATGATCGATCCGGTGATCTTATCGAATGCTGCCTATGATGCCGGTTTGGTTGCCGAGCCGATGTCGACGGTCGGCGAGGCGCTCGAAGCCATAAAGGCCGTTACCGATCCGCAGGCGCTGCCGCCGCGCATCCTCGTCGGCGGTTCCCTCTACCTCGTCGGCGACGTGCTTTCCGACAACGGCACGCCGCCGAAATGAGCGCGTCACATTGAAAAAGCCCGGTCGAAGCCGGGCTTTTTCGTCAATCTGATCTCAGACGATACCAATCACGCAGCGTTCGAAATCCAGTTCGAAAGCGCGGTCTTCGGCTTGGCGCCGACCGAGATATCGGCGACTTCGCCGCCTTTGAAGATTGCAAGCGTCGGAATGGAGCGCACACCGAACTGCGCGGCGAGCTCCGGATTCTCGTCGATATTCAGCTTGGCCACCTTCACCTTGCCTTCCATCTCGACGGCGATTTCCTCGAGGCTCGGAGCAATCATTTTGCACGGCCCGCACCATTCAGCCCAGAAATCGACGACGACGGGTTCTGCGGATTCCAGAACTTCCGACTGGAAGTTATTGATATCGACTTTCACGGTAGCCATGGGCTGCTCCTTTAAAGGAATTGGGTGTTGAACCACATGTGATGGTGCGGTGCCGAATTTTCAATGTCCGGTATTTCACTTTGTCTTGAGTCCTGCAAGCGCCAAACCGAGCGCCTTTTCGCTCAGCGTGTAGAGCGAGGCGTTCTCGGTATAGACAAGCATGCAGTCGATGCGCTTGCCTGGATAGAGTGGCGCGAGAATCTCGCGATAGATCGCCAGCTGTGCCCGGTGCGCAAAGGGGATGGCCTCCTCGGTCGCCGGCGGCACCCGATTGGTTTTGTAATCGAGAATGACGACGCGATCGGTAAGCACGGCCAGCCGATCGATGCGGCCGGAGACGGCATAGCGCCTGCCGTCGAGCATCAATGTCCCCATGATCGAGACCTCGGGCCGGGCCTGCTCGCCGAGGACGGGCTGCAAGTCCTTTTCATCCAAAAGTTTCAAAACCGATTCGACCAGCTTGCGGCGTTCGGGCTCCGGCCAGAATCGCGCCGCCCGTTCGCCGTAACGCTGCGCTGCGCCTGGCCGTGCGTCTGGCGGAATATCGGGAAGCGCCTGCAGCATGCGATGCAGCAGCCTGCCCTTCTCCAGCGAGAGATCACTGCGTTGTTTCTCCGAAAAGAGCGGCGAAGTGACAACCAGGCCGCCTTCGTCTTCGTTGATGATCGTCCCGGCGCCGGAAGGGCTGAGGGGCCGAGGCAGTTCCGCCGGTGGCGGCAAAGGCTGCAGCAGGCCTAGAGGCAATGGCTCTTCGTTGTCGCGCGTTTCGCTGCGGTTGATCCGCTCGAAGCTCCGCTCCACCCGCGGTACGCGCCACCTGATGCCCGCCCATTCCCCGTCAGGATCGGAGAAGCTCGCTGCCTCCACATGCGGATGGCCTTCATTGAGCGCGGTGGAAATCATCATATGCCAGCTGTCGTTGTTCGCGCGCACGCCGCGGTAGCCGCAGACGACCAGCCGGTCGGCGGCCCGCGTCATGGCGACATAGAGCAGCCGGCGATACTCCTCTTCGGCCAGCATCTGGATTCGCGCGGCATCGTTCTGCGTCAGCGAATTGGCGAGGTCGGCGACGGGAACCCAAGCGGGCATCGGCGGTTCGTCCGGGTCGGTTTCGATCAGGCGAAGCTTCGGCAGATGCGTATGCGTAAAGGCTTTTGAGCCGCCGTCGACCAGGAAAACGATCGGTGCTTCAAGACCCTTCGAGGCATGCACGGTCATGATTCTGACCTCGTTGCGCCCCTTGTCCTGCTCGCGCTTCACTTCGGGCGCTTCGAGCTCGAGCGTCGAGATGAAGGATTGCAGCCCGGGAAGGCCGGAGCTCTCATGGTCGAGGGTGAAGGTCAGGAATTCGTCGAGGATATCGCTGACTTCGGTGCCGAGGCGGGCGAGAAACTGCCGCCGTCCGCCGTGGCTGCCCAGCAGGCGCGCGTAGAAATCATGCACCGACAGGTTTTTCGATTGTCGGAGAAACAGTTCCAGCTTTTCGACCGCCGCGCGGAAACGCTCGTTACCGTCGGCGGCGAATTTCTTGAGATGGCTCCAGACGCTCTCATTGTCGCCCCGCAGTGCCGCGCTCGCAAAGATGTCCTCCTCGGAGAGATCGAAAAGCGGGCTCTTGAGCACGGCGGCGAGCGACAGGTCATCTTCCGGCAGAAGCAGGAAACGGCCGAGCGCCAGCAGATCCTGCACGGCGATATGGCTGGTCAGCACCAGCCTGTCGGCGCCGGCGACGGGAATGTCGCCGCGACGCTTCAAGGCGCGCGTCAGCGCATTGACGAAGGCGTCGCGCTTGCGCACCAGCACCAGGATATCACCGGCCTCGATCAGCCGCTCCTTGCCCTTGTCGACGATCGTTTCACGGCCGACGAGCGTGCCGATCGAATGGGCGATCCGCCGCGCCAGAATTGCGGCCGGCGCGCTTTCCGGCGTCGCATCGAACGGGGCCGTCCAATCCTCTTCCTTCACTACCGCTTCCGGCGCGACCATTTCCCAGAGATCGACGGCGCCGGGATGTCCGATCCGGCTGGAACGATGAACGACAGGCTCGCCGACGGCGCTGAGGCCTCGCGCATTGTCTGATGTTCTGAAGATCTCGTCGACGGCCTCGAGCACGTCAGCGGTCGAGCGGAAGGAGAGCGGCAGCCGCACGGAAGAAAAGCTCTGTCCGCTGTCGGAGACGCGCCGCCGCGTCCGGTCGCTCTCTTCGGAAAAACGCTCGGGCCGCGCCCCCTGAAAAGAATAGATCGACTGTTTCTCGTCGCCGACGGCAAACAGCGTCCGCACGATCGGCCGGGCGCTCGCGCCGGAAAAGAAATCCTCGGCAAGGGATTGGATGACGCTCCATTGGATCGGACTGGTATCCTGCGCCTCGTCGACGAGGATGTGATCGATACCCCGGTCGAGCTTGTAATGGATCCAGGGACCGACGCCGCTCTTCGTCAACAGGTCGGAGGTGCGGGTGATCAGGTCCTCGAAATCGAGCTGGCTGCGCTGTTTCTTCAGTTCCTCGTAATCGTGATTCAGCCGGTCGGCGAGCACGAGCACGGCCTGCGTAGCGCTGTGCATCCGCATCAGTTTCAGCCGGTCGCGGCTTGCCGCGACATGCGCACGAGCGGCGGCGATGGCGTCGGTCAATTGCGGCGCTTCGGCAAGCATGGCCTTGACCAGGAACTGCGAGTCCGTTTTCTGCTCGCCCTTCGCCGTCAGGAAAATCTTCTCGAGCATCGCGGCGCGCCTGGCGTCATCCCGCTCCCGGCCGGCGAGCCTGAGGCCATAGGCAACCTCTTGCGCCTTGGCGCCGCCCTTTTGATCGGCCAGCGACAGATAAAGTTCCAGCGTGCCGCCCGAAAGTGCCGGCAGCGGCCAGTACTGCGCCGCAATGCCTCGCTCCGTGTCATCGGCGGCGAGACCGAGTTTTTTGCGCAGAACCATGTCCACGCCGCCCTGCCGTTCGGCGGCTGCGGTAAAGCGGCGGATGGGGTTGCGGTTGGCGACAATGTCGCCGAGCAGATTCTCCAGGCCGGATTCGTCGCCGAGATTGAGCACGTAGGCGAAAGCCTCTGCAAGGGCGCTGCCTTCTTCAGGCGTCGTCGCCGTCAGCAGCGCCCGGCGCGCATCGGAAAGCAGCGCCGCGGCGGCGCGATCGTCGAGAACCGAGAAATGCCCGGCGACATTGGCCTCCAGCGGGAACTGATGGAGAAGCGCCTCGCAAAAGGCATGGATCGTCTGGATCTTCAAGCCGCCCGGCGTCTCCAGCGCCTTGGCAAAGAGCCGCCGGGCCTCGGCCAGTTTTATGCGGTCGGGCGCCGTCCCTTCGATCTGCATGATCCGCCCGCTGAGATCTTCATCGTCGAGCACCACCCAGTCCGCCAGCCGTTCGAAGACGCGGTTCGACATTTCCGAAGCCGCGGCCTTGGTGTAGGTGAGGCAGAGAATGGCTGAAGGCCGCGCGCCGGCGAGCAGAAGCCGGATGACGCGCTGGGTCAGGACATGCGTCTTGCCGGAACCGGCATTGGCCGAAACCCATGCCGAGCGCACCGGATCGGAGGCGATCGCCTGCTGGATCGTGGTCCAGCCGATCCAGGCCCCGGGATCGTCGCTATCAGGAAGGTCGCTCACCTCATTCATCGCCGCCGCCTTCCTCATTCTCGGCCGTCGACCATTCGGAGACGCGGGCGAGATGATCGTAGTCGCCGCCGAATTCAAATTGCTGCGCCGGGATGAGTCGTGAGGTAAAGCCCTTTTCGCCGGATTGCAGCAGGCTGACGAACTTGACCAGCTGATCGACGGATTCCTCGGCAAGGTCGATCGCCGATTTCGCCTTGTCGCTGCGGGCGGCAGTTTCATTGTTGACCATATCGACCTGGAACCGGGTTCCGGGACGCAGGCGGACATAGAGCAGATCCTGTGGCGTAAGGCTCCCGGCATCACGAAAGGCGCCGGCGCGCAAGGCCGCCGCTTCCAGCGCGAGCTGCGGATCGAGAAGCGCGCGTGCCTGCGCCGGCGACGGGTTGTAGCCGGTCTTGTAGTCGATGATATCGGCGGCGTTCGGCCCGATAATGTCGATCCGGTCCGCGATGCCATTGAGCCGGATATTGATCGTCTCCAGCTCCACGCCGCCGCGCACTTCCGTCAGCGTCCTGCGGATGGCTGGCCGCCGTCCGGCCTCCCATTCGAGAAAGGCGCGCGCCACTTCCCGAAAGCGTGGCCGCCACACGGCATCGATATGCGGCGGCAGCTTTTCCATGTCGAAAAGCTCCGTCAGGATGAGCTCCATCGCCGCTGCCGCCTCCGGCGTGCCGGCCACATGGGCCGCGCGGATGAACCGGTCGATGATCTTGTGATAGAGCGTACCGCGTTCGGCCGCTCCGGGATCGCGATTGAACGCCTCGACCGGATCGAGCCGCAGGATACGGCGGGCATAGATGGCATAGGGATCGCGGCGCAGCCGCCCGACCTCGCTGAAGGAGTAGGATTTCGGCTGCAGCGCCAGCGGCGGTTTCGGCGAAGGCCGCTGCGCCGGCGCCTGGGTCTCTCCCCGATCGATGAGACCGGCCCATTGCAGGAAGCGGGTGCCGCGCCCCTTGAGTTCCGCTTCGAACGCCTCCCCGCCGAGCGCCAGCAGCCGCTGGAGCCAGCGCGAGGCGACCGTCGGCGTCGAACCCTGGCGCAGCGCTCTGGAATAGATCAGGTGGCGGGTGCCGTTCGCCATCTCGAAATCATGCGCCAGCTGGCCTATGCGCCGCTCCGGCGGCTCGAGCCCGATCTCCGTCTTCATCATTCGCGGAATGAACGGATTGTTGGCGCTCTGCCCGGGCCATGAGCCTTCGTTCAGCCCGCCGAGGATCAGCGTATCGACGCTCTGCAGCCGAGCTTCCAGCGTGCCGAAGATGAACAGCCTGGGGTGGCTCAGCGCCCGAGGCTTCACCGCATGGCCGGCGGCAAGGGCCGCCATGATGTCGACCCATTGCGGCCCGTCGGCCTCCATCTGCCCGTCGGTGTCGATCACTTCGCCGAGAAGGGAGGCAAGGGCATTCCCCGCCTCGTTCGACCAGAGATCGGCAAGATTGCCCTGCGGATCGACCGCGACCGCTTCGAGAGCACGGCCGGTGCGCGCGGCCCATTCGGAAAGCGTGAAACTTGCCGTCTTGCCGCGATCCTCCGGCCGGTGCCGGATCAGCGCGGCGGCAAGGGGTTCCGTCGCCCGGCCAACCCGGCGGGCAAGCTCGAATGCGGCCTCGGCGGCCTCGGCGGGAAGCGCCTTTCGCCATTGCGGTGGGTGCCTGTCCAGGGCCTGTTCGGCAAGCTGATGGGTGAGCAGCGGCTCCAGTGCGCTGATATCCACTTCCGCCACGCCGCCGCGCAGCGCCAGCAGTTCGAGCGCCTCGGTGGCGGAAATCAGCGTGGCGCGTTCGAGGCCGAAGCTGGCCAGCGGATGTTTGAGCAGCGAGACGATCGCCACCGGATCACCAGGGCGCAGCGCCGCCTCCAGCAGCAATTTCAGCAAGCTGCCTTGCGGCGTGGCCGAAAGCGGCGTGCCGGCCGAATCGTCGGCGAGGATGCCGAAGCGGGAAAGCTCCGCCATCACCCGTCGGGCGAGGTTGCGGTCCGGCGTGATCAGGGCTGCCCGGCTCTCGCCGTCCTGCCCAGGCCTTTCCAGCGCCAGTCTGAGCGCGACGGCAATCGCGGTTGCTTCCTCGCGCTCGTTGGCGGCTTCGATCAGCGAAACGGCGTTGAAGGCCGAAGTGAGCGCTCCCCCGGGCAGTTCGCTCTTCCATGTTCCCCAGTCGCTTGTCGCCTCCGCCGGGGCGAGCGCCCGGGACAGGATCTCCGCGCGCCGGTCAAGATCGGCCTCCGGCCTGTCGAGGATGCAGACATCGGCCCGTGTCAGCCTCAGCCTCTTCAACAGCGACGACAACCCGTATTGCGGATGGCTCCGGCTTGCCGGATCGGCATGTTGGCCCGGCACCGGTTCCGGCGCGACCATCTGCCAATGTCCTTCGGGCATGGCGAGATCGAGTCCTGGAAGGACGATTACGCCTTCGGGCAGATCGGCGACGGCGGCGATCAGATCGGCAGTCGCCGGAACCGAACCCGTCGAGCCGGCGATGATGATCGGCCCGCCGGGCTTGGACGCCGAAAGCCGGGCTGCTTCGGCTCTGAGAATGGCGTTTCTGTGCCGTGCCGGTGAAGATTTGCCGAGTTCGGAAAGCCGCTCCGGCCAGAAGGCACTGGCGATCTGCAGAAACTCGGCGGTCAGCTGCCACCAGGCGGCATAGTCGCCGGTATCGAGCTTCGACAGTTCCGACCAATCGAGGTCCTCGGTTTCCATGGAATCGATCAGCTCGGCGAGGTTGCGGGCAAGCCAGATCGCGTCCGCCGGACTTGCCGGCGCAACCAGCGGCGAATCCGAATGAATATGGCGGACGATCTCCGGTAGCTTGTTTCGCCAGGCAAGGATCAGCCGCGCCAGTTCCAGCAGTCGCGCAGTATTCGACAGCGGCTGGGCAAGGTCGATCGTCGCCGGCAGCGCCTCGTCGAAATAGCCGCTATCATCGTCGGTTTCGCCGAGGGGGCGGATGACAGGCAGGATCGCCGACCGGCCGCCGAGCAGATCGACGAATGCCGAGCGCAGCACGCGCACGGCACGCCGGGTCGGCAGATACATGGTTACTCTGGCGAGCGACAGCGGGTCGTCGACATCATGCCGGAAGAGCGGCGTCAATCGGCCGTCGCACAGTGCCGCCGCCAGGGTTTTCAGGAAGGGAAGGCCCGCCGGGATCGTCAGGATACGTGGCTGGTGCCGCTCCGTCATGGCTCACGCGAACGCCCGCAACCTGCGGATCGTTTCCTCCGCCTCGCCGATCGCCTCCGGCGTTCCGACAGTCAGCCAGTGCCCATCGAGGACCAGGCCGAAAAGCCGGTCGCGAGCGATCGCCTTGTCGAAATAGATATTCAGATTGAAGGCATCCTGCGGCGCATCGTCGAACAGAGACGGGTTCATGGCGATCGCGCCGGCATAGACGACGGGGTTGGACGGGTCGTCGCGGTAACGTCTCAGCCGGCCGTCGGCCGCAAGGCTGAAGTCGTTCTTGCCGTTGTGACCGGTAGTATCTTCGATCCGCACGCAAAGCAGCGCCATGTCCATCCGCTCGGCATCGAAGAATCCGGCTAAGCGTTGCAGGTTCGTCGGCCGTCCCGGCTGCTCGCCGATCCAGAAGAGGTCGGCATTCATGACGAAGATATTGTCGCGCTCAAGCAGCCTCAATCCCTTCGCCAGCCCGCCGCCGGAATTCATCAGCCCGCCCCGCTCGTCGGATATGATGATCTCGAGGCCGCGATAATTGCCGAGATGGTCGAGCATCTGGTCGGCATGGTGGTGAACGTTGACGACGGCCCGTTCGACGCCGGCCGCCACCAGAGCATCCAGCGCATAGTCGATCATCGGCTTGCCGTCGATCTTCACCAGCGGCTTCGGGATCGTGTCGGTGATCGGGCGCATGCGGGTTCCGAGACCCGCGGCCAGTACCATGGCTTGTCTGATGGTCATCTTGATCCGGAATTTATGATTCGCTCTGGCCTATTCCAGCCCTTGCGCACCAATCGCGCAAGGGGGAAAGCGTCTCATGCTCGAGCGCGACGTTGAGATAGGCGAGCGTGCGCGGCATATGCCTGAGATAGCCGGGCTTGCCGTCCCGCTGCAGCAGCCGCACCCAGAGACCGGCAAGTTTGCAGTTGCGCTGCGCCGACATGATCGCCCAAGCCTTCATGAATCCGGCTTCGTCGAAACCGCCCTGCGCACGGCGACGTGTGAGATAATCATCCATCAGCTGCCGGAAGAGCTCCGGCGCGATCGTGACGCGTGCGTCCTGGACGATCGAGGCAAGATCATAGGCCGTGGGGCCGATCATGGCGTCCTGGAAATCAATCAGGCCGATCCGTCTGACGCCGGCCTCCTGCGGGCGCCAGATGATATTCGGTGAGTGGAAATCGCGCAGCAGCAGGTTCTTTTCGGACGCGGCGAGCTCATCGATCAGCGCGTCCCAGATCGCCAGATATTCCTTGCGCTCTGCATCCGAGGGTGCGGAGCCACGCTTCCAGGCAATGTGCCAGTCGAGCACAAGCTGTACTTCCATCTTCATCGCCGTGCGATCGAAGTCCGGAATGTGATGCGTGTGCGTGGCGGAAACGGGGATATCCTGCGGAAACTGCATGGAATGAAGATGGGCAAGGCAGGCGACGCTTTGGCGGTAACGCTCGGCGATCGGATGCCCGGCGTCGTCGAGCACGCCCTCCGTGCCGAGATCCTCAATCAGCAGGATGCCCTGCTCATAATCGACCCTGTAGATCTCCGGCGCTGCGAACCCCCGTTCGCGCAGCGCATCGGCAATGGCAACGAAGGGATAGGCATTCTGGGCGAGATGCGCGACTTTGGGATAGGGCTTGCCGTCGTAGACCGGCGGCCCCTCGGGATGCGGCCGCCAGTCCATCAGGATTTTGCGCGGAGCAGCGTCCGGATAGATGGCCTCATAGGCGCGCAGCGACGCATCGCCGGTCAGGAAGCGGCGTTTGACGTCGGGATAGCCGGCCCCGTCGAGGAAATCGCGGATGGCGAAGACCCGGCGGATACGTCGGGCCTGCTGACCGGCGGCTTCGATCGTTGCACGGCGGCCGCTGCCCTCATGCACCAGCGCCAGGGCGATGCGCTCGGCCGGCAATTCGCTCTCAGCCATCTCCGGCCATTCGACGAGGCAGATGCCGCTCTGCAGGGCCTCGTCGAAGCCTAGCTCGGTCAATTCGCTGGCGTCGCCGAGCCGATAGAGGTCGAAGTGCGACACCGGGATACGCAGGTCGTAGGATTGCACCAGGGTGAAGGTCGGGCTCGGGACCTCAAGCCCATCGTCATCGGCAATGGCACGCAGGATCGCCCGGGCAAGCGACGATTTGCCGGCGCCGAGATCGCCGGAAAGGGCAAGGCAATCGCCGGCCTTCAAGGCGAGCGCCAGGTCTTCGCCGAGGCGAATGGTGGCCGCCTCGTCCTTCAGGAAAAGCGAGATCGTATCGGTGGTCGTCATTCGGCAGCGGCGGAATGGGGAATATCGACCGAGGGGATCCGGCAGACGACCGTCGTGCCCTTGCCCGGCTCGCTGTCGATCGTCACGTCGCCGTGATGCAGGCTGACGAAACTGTCGACAATCGAGAGGCCGAGGCCGGCACCACCACGTTTTCCGCTTTTGGCGCCCGTTGCGAACCGATCGAACATGGTCGCGATCATATCGGGCGAGATGCCGGGGCCGCGATCCTTCACGGAGAAGACGAAGTCCGTGCCGTCGCGTTGGCATTCCAGCGAAATCGAGGTGCCCTCCGGCGAGAAATTCGCCGCGTTGGAAAGAAGCTTCAGGAGAATCTGCTTCAGCCGCTGGGGATCGGCGACGATCGAGCCGAGATAGGCAGGCGCGGTGATTTCGAGCGCCACGCCACTTTCCTGCAGCCGATCGGCGATCTGCATCGAGACGTCGTCGAGCAGGTCGTTGAGATCGATTTCCGCATAGTTGAGGCGCATGATGCCGGCATCGACGGTCGCAAGATCGAGAATATCGTTGACGAGCGTCAGCAGAACCGAGGACGAGGTCGAGATATGGTCGATATATTCGGCCTGCCGCTCGTTCAGCGGCCCCACGCCCTGCGTGCGCAGCAGATCGGTGAAGCCGATAATATTGGTCAGCGGCGAGCGCAACTCATAGGAAACGTGCTGAACGAAGTCGTTCTTCAGCTCGTCGGCCTTGCGCAGCGCCTCGTTCTTTTCTGTCAGAGCCCGCTCGGCCCGCACGCTGTCCGTCATATTGACGAAAGTCAGCATGGTCTGCGCGTTCGGCAGCGGGATGACGGCGTAGTCGAGCACGAGGCCGGAGAACAGTTCGAGCGTCCCCTGGCTCGAGCGGCGCTCGTCGTCGAAGCTGGTGATCAGTTCCGCGAAGGTCTTCCAGCCGTCCGGCCGGTCGTAGGAGGGGGCGCAGGCCTCGCCGAGCGCTCGGATATGAGTGCCGGGCTTGGCCTCGGCTTCGGTGATCCCCCAGAGCGCCCGGAAGGCCGGGTTCGACAGGCGGATGCGCCCATCCGGACCGAACACCGCCACACCTTCCGAGAGATGGTCGATGGTTTCGCCCTGCACCTTGACCAGCGTGTTGTAGCGCGTTTCGAGATCGACCTGTTCGGTCAGGTTCTCGAATACCCATGTGGCGCCGCCCTGCGGATGGGCGGTGGCGAAGACGCGCAGCGTCTGACCATTCGGCAGGTGCCAGAGGTCCGATTGCGTGTCGAGTGCGCGATAGACGGAAAGCGCCCCTTCTTTCCAGCTTTTCCAGTTGAGCTGGTCCGGCAGCTTCTTGGCTGCGCGCAGCCGCTCGAGCAGCTCGCTATTGTCCGGCCGGCCTTCGAGAAAGGCGATATCGAGCCCCCAGAGCGCGACGAAGGCCTGGTTGTAGAATTGCAGCCGGCGGTCGCCGTCGAAGATGGCGACCGGTGTGGCGAGATGGTCAAGCGTCTCGGCATGGCTCTTCAGCGTCCGTTCCAGCTCGGCGCGCACCGCCTCTGTATTGGAAACGTCGACTGCGATGCCGGCCGAGCCGCCGGGAACCTTGACGTCGACGACGTCGAAGAATGTCCGGTTGCCGCGCACCACCGTCGAGATCGTGTCGTGGAAGGGTGATTCCGGCGTCGTCGTGGCGCGGATGCGCTCGCGCGCCACGGTCGTCAGCATCTCGCGGCCTTCGTTGATCGCCTGCTGCGGCGTGCGTGCCTCGACCGCCTCGCCATAAGCCTGGTTGACCCAGGTGAGGCGACCCGCCGCGTCGCGCTGCCAGGCCGGCATGTCGATCGCGTCGAGCATGGTCTGGAAGGCGGAGATCGAGGTCATCAGCCGGTCGCGCTCGATCCTAAGCTCCGCGAGTTCGGCGCGCAGATTGTTGAGCGCCACGAAGCGGACGAAGGCGCGTCCGCCGGAAACCCGGCCCTGTGCCTCGAGGACTTCGTCACGCATGGTTTCGACCACCATGTCGAAGCTCTGTGCGGCGTCACGCAGCCGGTCGATCGCCTTTTCCAGTTCCGAGGCCGAGCGTGATTTCAGCCAGAGGCCAAAAGCCAGGAACTCGCCGTCCTGCGGTGCGCCGGTCTCGGGCGGAAGCTGGCCGAGAAGCTCGGGGCGCGTATTGCCGTCCCAGATGACGATCCGCCGGTTCTTGTCGGCGATCAGCGCCTGATATTGCGAAATGCGCTGCTGGGCATCGGAAAGCGCCGAGCGGATTTCCCGGCTCTCATTTTCCAGATTGCCGCGCTGGCGCACCAGCCACAGCGTCGAAAGAAGCGCTGCCGATATGACGCCGATAACGACGGAAACGCCGATGACCTGCGAGGAGGTGAAGAGGTGAGCCGATGCCGCCGCCTGCTGCTCGCCCTGTGCCAGAACCGGCCGTGCCAGCGCGGCAAGTGCGGTACCGGCCGCGCAGGTTTTCAGGAAGCGCGCCAATGATCCATGCTCTTGCCTTGCGGCCTCGTGTGCTGTTACAGAGTTATAGTCTTGGCCTGCCGTCGACGGGCGGCGACCGGCGCGAGCGCCGTCGTCCGCCTGACCCGGCAGGCTGTTTTTCAGTTCCGACATCCGCGGTATGTCTCCGTCCTTCAATGTGCCGCATTACGACAAGACATCCCATTTTCGCAGCGGTCGAACGGGTTCCGCCGCCACGAATCAAGTCTTAAAACAATACTTCGGAAGGGAATCGCCGGGAAGGGAGCGGCCAAAAAATAAGCCGCGGCATTTGTCAATGCCGCGGCTTCTACATCTTGTGGATATCGATGATGGGATCAATATCTGTAGTGGTCGGACTTGAACGGACCCTGCGGCTTGACGCCGATATAGGCAGCCTGCTCTTCGCTGAGCTGGGTAAGTTTCACACCGAGCTTGTCGAGATGCAGGCGCGCAACCTTTTCATCGAGGTGCTTCGGCAGGATGTAGACCTTGTTCTCGTACTGGCCGGGCTTGGTGAAGAGCTCGATTTGCGCCAGCGTCTGGTTGGTGAACGAGGCCGACATGACGAAGGACGGATGGCCCGTCGCGTTGCCGAGATTGAGCAGGCGGCCTTCGGAGAGAAGGATGATGCGGTTGCCCTTGGGGAATTCGATCAGGTCGACCTGCGGCTTGATGTTGGTCCACTTGAGGTTACGCAGCGCAGCGACTTCGATTTCATTGTCGAAGTGGCCGATATTGCCGACAATCGCCATGTCCTTCATCTCGCGCATGTGGTCGATGCGGATGACGTCCTTATTGCCTGTGGTGGTGATGAAGATGTCGGCCGAGGAAACGACGTCCTCTAGCAGGACGACTTCATAACCGTCCATCGCCGCCTGCAGGGCGCAGATCGGATCAGCTTCGGTGACCTTGACGCGGGCGCCGGCGCCGGAGAGCGAAGCGGCAGAGCCCTTGCCGACGTCACCATAACCGCAGACGACGGCGACCTTGCCGGCCATCATCACGTCGGTGCCGCGGCGGATGCCGTCGACCAGTGATTCCTTGCAGCCGTACTTGTTGTCGAACTTCGACTTGGTGACGGAATCGTTGACGTTGATCGCCGGGAAGGGCAGCAGCCCCTTCTGGCTGAGCTGGTACAGGCGGTTGACGCCCGTCGTCGTTTCTTCGGTCACGCCCTTGATCGCATCGCGCTGCTTGGTAAACCAGCCCGGCGAAGCGGCAAGGCGCTTCTTGATCTGTGCGAAGAGGATTTCCTCTTCCTCGGAATGCGGATGGGACAATACGTCCTCGCCGGCTTCGGCGCGGGCGCCGAGCAGGATGTACATGGTGGCATCGCCGCCGTCATCGAGGATCATGTTGGAAAGGCCGCCATCGGCCCACTGGAAGATCTTGTCGGTATAAACCCAGTAGTCCTCGAGCGACTCGCCCTTGATGGCGAAAACGGGAACGCCGGCAGCGGCGATTGCCGCAGCGGCATGATCCTGCGTCGAGAAGATGTTGCACGAGGCCCAGCGGACCTCGGCGCCGAGCGCCACCAGCGTTTCGATGAGCACGGCGGTCTGGATGGTCATGTGCAGCGAACCGGTGATGCGCGCGCCCTTCAGCGGCTTCGCCTCGCCAAATTCAGCGCGGCAGGACATCAGCCCGGGCATTTCGGTTTCGGCGATCGTAATTTCCTTGCGGCCGAAATCCGCAAGCCCGATATCGGCGACGACATAATCTTTTTCAGTGCTCATAGAGGTCTCCAGGCTGAAAAACGTCTCAAAAATTGGCGCAGGCGCGAAGAGGATCGCGCGACGGATAGGCCGCGTGCCGATGCAAGTCGGCCGGATCTGTGCAGCAGTTCCGGGAACGCGAGATGCATAACACTAAAGCGCCGAACCGCATTGCATGAACCAGGTTCGATGCGACACGCTTCAGCGCACGGCATGTCCGCCGTTTAGCAGGCTTCTGATGGGAAGGCAATAAGGATATAAAGAAGTCTTTATATGTTTATATGGGCTCGGCCTAAGCTCACATCTCTTCGCCGAAGCGGTTCTGGATCAGCTGGTCCAAGGCCTCCAGTGCTTCCTCGGCCTGGCTGCCGCTCGCCGAGACGACGACGCTCGAGCCGGGGCTTGCTGCAAGCATCATCAGGCCCATGATCGACGTGCCGCCGACCGTCATTCCGTCCTTGGAGACGGTGATGGCGGCATCGAAGGTCTCGACCATCTGAACGAATTTGGCCGAGGCGCGTGCGTGAAGGCCGCGTTTGTTGATGATAAGGAGTTCCCGGGAAAGCGATGTCATGAAGCGCCGTTATTTTCCGCTGAGCACACGGCTCGCGACATTGATATATTTCCGCCCGGCTTCGGAAGCCTCGACCAGCGCCTTCTCCATATTGTTCTCGCCGCGCACGCCGGCGAGCTTGATCAGCATCGGCAGGTTGACGCCGGCGATGACCTCGGTGTGGCCGCTGCTCATGACCGATATTGCGAGATTGGACGGCGTGCCGCCGAACATGTCGGTCAGGATGACGACGCCATGGCCATCATCGGCGCCGGAAACCGCTTGCAGAATGTCCTGCCGTCTTTGGTCCATGTCGTCTTCGGGGCCAATACAGACCGTCTCGATGAATTTCTGAGGACCGACGACGTGCTCGACAGCATGACGAAACTCTTCAGCCAGCTTGCCATGAGTGACAAGCACAAGTCCGATCATGATATTACTGCTCCCATATACGCAAACGATGGCTGAGATATCGCAACGCAGCAATTACGTCCACCGGTGGGGGCACATCTTGGCGATGAAAAGCCGAAGTGCAAGATAAAAATGCAAACATATAAGGCAGATTGATCAATCCGGAAGCCTTCAATCCCCGATATCAGGGGCTTTCGCCATCAGGACTGCAAGCGGTGAGGGCACGCCTGTGAGCAACCGCAACGCGGGAAGCGAATAACCGGCGGCAAGGCTGACGAATTCGCGGTCGGGGGGGACGCGGTTTTCGCCGGAAGCGCTGCCGGGAAGCACGGCATAATGCATGGCCGCCTGAGGGACATGATCCTGCCGGACGATGCCGGTGCCGCGCAGTTCGATCAGCCCGGCGATCGACGGTGGGCAGGTGGCGATCACCGTGCCTGCCTCTCCCGACAGAAGCACCTGATCGTCGGCAACCAGCGCCGTAAACAGACCGAGGCGTCTGGCCTCGGTCATGCAGGTGAAAGCCAGCATCGATTTGCCCCAGCCGGAGGGACCGCTGAACAGGAGCCCGGTCCTGCCGACGACGATTGCCGTGGCATGGATGTTTGCGGCCTCGCTCATGCGGCTGGATCCAGCGGCAGGGCGAGGATAAAGCGCGCGCCAAGCACCTCGCCGCTTTCGGCGTCGGTGATGTTCTCTGCTCTGAGCGATCCGCCATGCGCCTCGGCGATCTGGCGGCTGATCGAAAGACCAAGGCCCGAGTTTTGGCCAAAGCCCTCCGATTCCGGCCGGTCGGTATAGAAGCGCTCGAAGATACGGTCGATATTCTCCGCCTGGATGCCGGGACCGTTGTCTTCGATCGTGGTGACGCAGCGCGACCGTGTCCGCATCAGCCGCACGGTGATCTTGCCACCTTTTTCGGGGACGAAGGAGCGGGCATTCTCGATCAGATTGGTGACGATCTGGCCGATGCGCAGATCGTGACCGTTGACGAGGAAGCGTGTCTTGACGTTGGGCTTGCGTTCGATCGAATAGGCGATCTCCACCTGCTTCTTGCTGCCCCTGATCTGACGCGACACGTCGATCAGATCGCGCAGCAGGACTTCCATGTCGATGGAGGCGGCATCGACGCGCGCGAGTTCGGCATCGAGGCGCGAGGCATCGGAAATATCGCTGATCAGGCGGTCGAGACGGCGGACGTCGTGCTGGATGACATCCAGCAGCCGCTTCTTGGAATCCTCGGACTTCGCGAGCGGCAAGGTTTCGACGGCGCTGCGTAGCGAGGTCAGCGGGTTCTTAAGTTCGTGGCTGACATCGGCTGCAAAGCTCTCGATTGCGTCGATGCGGTCGTAAAGCGCTGTCGTCATCTCGCGCAATGCAATGGAAAGATTGCCGATTTCATCCTGGCGGGCGGAAAAATCGGGGATCTCCTCACGCGCCTTGGCGCCGCGGCGCACGCGGATGGCGGCGGCCGAAAGGCGGCGCAGCGGATTGGCGATCGTCGACGACAGCACCAGCGAAAGCAGCACGTTGACGAGCGTCGCGACGCCGAAGACACGCATGATCGCAAGCCGTTCTGCATGCACGATGTTGTCGATGTCGCCTGCCTGCGTCGACAACAGCAGCACGCCGAGCACGGCGCGGAAGCGCTGGATCGGCACGGCGACGGAAACGATGAGTTCGCCTTTCTCCGTGGTGCGCACGACCGCGCCGCGAACGCCGGTCAGCGCGTTCATGACTTCAGGATAGATCGAACCGTCGCCGCCCGGGGCTTCCTTATAGAGCGGCAGATTGCCGGGCTGCAGCGCCTTGTTGAACAGGGTCGCGAACCAATCGCTCCAGGTCTGCTTCTCTTCCTCGACCGGCGGCAGGTCGAAGCGCAGCACTTGGCCACGCGAATAAAGGTGACGCGAATCAAGCAGCAGATTGGCGTCGGCATCGAAGATGCGGGCGCGTGTGCGCGTCGGTGAGATCAGCCGGCGCAGGACCGGGGCGACCTTCTCCGGATCGATCGGAAAATCCAGGTCCTCGTCGTTCGGCACCGGGGTGATGCTCTGTCCGGCCTGCAGTTCGAGCAGCTTCTGCGGATCGATGGTGATCGAGTTCGTATCGACCGATGCGGAGGCCGAAACCGCGCCGGCGATGATCTCGCCTTGCGTCAACAGGCTTTCGGCGCGGGCGTCGATCAGGCCTTCGCGAAACTGGTTTAGATAGAGGATGCCGCCGACGAGCACCACCAGCGCGACCAGATTGAAGAACAGGATTCGCCGCGTCAGGCTCGAAAACACGGCATTGCCGAAGATGCGGCGGATCAGGGTGAAGGGATGCGACCAACGGCGGCCTCGGACGCGACGGGTGCTCACGCCCTCCGCATCGTCCATATCCCTTTCCTGCACCAACTGTGCCAATGACAGGCCCTTTCAAAGGGGCGGGGCCGGATCACCGTCCCGCAACCCTTAACTATGTCTCGCGCCGCGCCGGCTGGGCTCAGGCTGCTTCGCGGAAGCGGTATCCCACTCCGTAGAGCGTTTCAATCATATCAAAATCGGTATCGACCATCTTGAATTTCTTGCGCAGCCTCTTGATGTGGCTGTCGATCGTCCGGTCGTCGACATAAACCTGTTCGTCATAGGCGGCGTCCATCAGCGCATCGCGGCTCTTGACGACGCCCGGGCGCTGCGCCAGCGAATGCAGGATCAAGAACTCGGTCACCGTCAGCGTCACGGCCTCGCCCTTCCAGGTGCAGGTATGGCGCTCCTGGTCCATGACCAGCTGGCCACGCTCCAGCGAACGGGCCTGCTGCACGGCCCCGGCCTTCGGCGCGCCGCTCGGGCTCGTGCCGCCGGCGGCCGCGGCTTCGCGGCTCGAAGCGCGACGCAGCACGGCGCGCACCCGCTCCACCAGCAGGCGCTGCGAGAAGGGCTTGGTGATGAAATCGTCGGCGCCCATCTTCAGGCCGAACAGCTCGTCGATCTCCTCATCCTTGGAGGTGAGGAAGATGACGGGAATATCCGACTTCTGGCGCAGGCGGCGCAAAAGCTCCATGCCGTCCATGCGCGGCATCTTGATATCGAAGATCGCCAGCTGCGGCGGTCGCGCCAGCAGTCCGTCGAGCGCCGAAGCACCGTCCGTATAGGTCTCGACCTTATATCCTTCGGCCTCCAGTGCGATCGACACCGAGGTGAGGATGTTGCGGTCGTCGTCAACGAGCGCGATTGTCGGCATGGTGTTGGTCTCCGTCATCAGTGCGCAATCTCCCGGATTTTCATCGTCCCCAGGCGGTCTCAGTGACCGGATGCGCTTATGGAGGATAAAGGTGGAACAAATTGTGGCAAAGATAAAGGGGAGGATTGTCGTAAAATTCCCCGACAATCTCAGGTAGCGCGTCGAATAGTTGCAACGGGACTTCTTCAAACGATTTAAAACGTACGGCCGAAATTTAAATCGATTAATTGTTTGATATTACTAATCTTTCTGGATTTTAATCCCTTGTGTTTTAAAATTTCTGCCCTTATTTTCGCGATCAGTTTTAACGGCAACGCGCCTGAGCGAAGGGAAGTAGCCATGGAAATGTTCGGAGTTCGTAACCCGGCAACGGAGCTGGCAACGGTTGGATTGGGCGGCGCAGCCAGCGTTCGCTATAACTTTTCCGCTGCAGCGCTGTATGAGGAAGCGATCCGCCGGGGCGAAGCCGAACTGACCGCTCAGGGGGCGCTCAGGGCTCTCACCGGTCAACATACGGGCCGCTCGCCACGCGACAAGTTCGTCGTTCGCGACGCCAATACCGATGGCGAAATCTGGTGGGACAACAACAAGCCGCTCTCGCCGGAGCATTTCGCCCTGCTGCGCGACGACATGCTGGCGCATGCCGCCGGAAAGGATCTTTTCGTCCAGGACCTTGTCGGCGGTGCCGAAGAGGGCCATGCCCTGCCGACCCGCGTCATCACCGAATTCGCCTGGCATTCGCTGTTCATCCGCAATCTCCTGATCCGCCCGGAGACCGCGGCGCTGGCCACCTTCGTGCCGAAGCTGACGATCATCGACCTGCCGAGCTTCAAGGCCGATCCGGCCCGCCACGGCTGCCGGTCGGAGACTGTGATCGCCTGCGATCTCACCAACGGCCTCGTCCTCATCGGCGGCACCTCCTATGCCGGCGAAATGAAGAAATCCGTCTTCACCGTGCTCAACTACCTGCTGCCGGCCAAGGGCGTGATGCCGATGCACTGCTCGGCCAATGTTGGCCCTGATGGCGATGCGGCGGTCTTCTTCGGCCTTTCCGGCACCGGCAAGACGACGCTTTCGGCCGATCCGGCGCGCACGCTGATCGGCGACGACGAGCACGGCTGGAGCGAAAACGGCATCTTCAATTTCGAAGGCGGCTGCTACGCCAAGACCATCCGCCTTTCGGCCGAGGCCGAGCCGGAAATCTACGCGACGACCCAGCGTTTCGGCACCGTGCTCGAAAACGTCGTGCTGAACGACCGCCGCCAGCCGGATTTCGACGACGGATCGCTGACCGAAAACACTCGCTGCGCCTATCCGATGAACTTCATCCCGAACGCCTCGGCGACGGGCCGGGCCGGGCATCCGAAGACGATCATCATGCTGACCGCCGATGCCTTCGGCGTCATGCCACCGATCGCCAGGCTGACGCCCGATCAGGCGATGTATCACTTCCTCTCCGGTTACACGGCCAAGGTGGCCGGCACCGAAAAGGGCGTCGTCGAGCCGGAAGCGACCTTCTCGACCTGCTTCGGCGCGCCCTTCATGCCGCGGCATCCGGCCGAATACGGCAACCTGCTGAAGGATCTGATCGGCCGCCACGGCGTCGAATGCTGGCTTGTCAATACAGGCTGGACCGGCGGCGCCTACGGCACCGGCAAGCGCATGCCGATCAAGGCGACGCGGGCGCTCCTCGCCGCTGCCCTCAGCGGCAAACTCGGCCAGGTCGAATTCCGCACGGATGCGAATTTTGGCTTCGCCGTGCCGGTTTCCGTCGATGGCGTCGACGGCGGCATTCTCGATCCGCGCTCGACTTGGGCTGACAAGGCAGCCTATGACGCGCAGGCCGAAAAGCTGGTCTCGATGTTCATCGCCAACTTCGCCAAGTTCGAGAATCACGTTGACGGCGGCGTCCGCGACGCGGCTCCCGGCGTCAAGGTGGCAGCCGAATAAGCTCAGCCCGTCTGAAAACAAAGTCTTTGACTCACGTGAAAACCCGGCATCGCAGGACTGCCGGGTTTTTCCGATGCCGGCTGATATTTTCAACGCGCTGTCGATATGAGATAGAACGCCGCATGGCCAGCGACGCGCTCTATATCGATGACAGGATCACCATCTCGGGATGGGAGCTGACGGAACAGTTCGTTCTGGCAAGCGGTCCCGGCGGCCAGAACGTCAACAAGGTTTCGACGGCGGTCCAGCTGTTTTTCAACCTCGCGAATTCGCCCTCCCTCAATGACCGCGTCAAGGCCAATGCGATCAGGCTAGCCGGACGGCGGCTGTCGAAGGATGGCGTGCTGATGATCGAGGCAAGCCGCTTTCGCAGCCAGGATCGCAACCGTGAGGACGCGCGCGAACGGCTGAAGGAGCTGATTCTGGAGGCCGCCAAGCCGCCGCCGCCGCCGCGCAAGAAGACCAAGCCGACCAAGGGTTCGGTCGAGCGCCGTCTGAAGGAAAAATCCGGCCGGTCGGAAGTGAAGAAAATGCGCGGCCGCCCCGGCGGCGGCGACTGACATGCCCGAGCTGTCGAACGGTGTCCGCCATCTGCCTGAATATCTCGATCGGTCGCGTCAGGAAGCGCTGGTCGAGGTGATCCGTGCCGTGGTCGCCGAGGCGCCGCTCTTCGTGCCCGTTATGCCAGGCACCGGCAAACCGATGTCGGTGCGCATGACCAATTGCGGGCCGCTCGGCTGGGTGACGGACAAGGAACGCGGCTATCGCTATCAGCCGACGCATCCTGTCACCGGCAGGCACTGGCCAGTCATGCCTCAGCAACTGCTCGAGATATGGAACGACGTTGCCGGTTATCAGCAGCCGCCGGAGGCCTGTCTCGTCAACTTCTATTCCGACGAGGCCCGCATGGGTCTGCACCAGGACAAGGACGAGCGGAATATGCAGGCTCCCGTCGTCTCGATCTCGCTTGGCAACAGCTGCCTCTTTCGCGTCGGCGGTCTGAATCGCAATGATCGCACGCTATCTTTCAAACTGTCGAGCGGCGATCTGGTCGTGCTGGGCGGCGAGGGCAGGCTGTGTTTCCACGGTGTCGACCGCATTCATCCGGCAACATCGACGCTGCTGAAGAATGGCGGCCGCATCAATCTGACGCTGCGCCGGGTCAATCCCTGAACGGATAGCCGGAACAATCGGTCGCTACAATTTTCGCAGCGCAACCTGCTCGATCAGGTGATCCTTGCCCTTTTTCAGGATGAGATCGGCGCGCGGCCGCGTCGGCAGGATGTTCTGGCGCAGGTTTTTCAAGTTGATATTCGTCCACAGATCCGCGGCGATCTCGAGAGCTTCCGCATCACTGATCGAGGCATAGCGATGGAAGTAAGAGTTCGGATCGCGGAAGGCGGTCTCCCGCAGCCGCATGAAGCGCGTCACGTACCAGTTATGTATCTGGTCTTCCGCCGCATCGATATAGATCGAGAAGTCGAAGAAGTCGGACACCATCGGCACGATCTTGCCGTCGGCCGGCAGGTCGCGCGACTGCAGCACGTTAATGCCTTCGAAGATCAGGATGTCGGGCCGGTCGACGATCTTGTACTCGTCCGGCAGCACGTCATAGACGAGGTGCGAATAGCAGGGCGCCTGCACGTCCGGTCGGCCGGCTTTGATCGCCGAGAGGAAGCGCAGGATGGCGGCCGTGTCGTAGCTTTCCGGAAAACCCTTGCGCTGCATCAGCTTTTCCCGCTGCAGCACGGCGTTCGGATGCAGGAAGCCATCGGTGGTGACGAGATCGACCTTCGGGCTGGAGGGCCAGCGCCCGAGCAGTTCCTTGAGGATACGGGCGGTGGTCGATTTTCCCACTGCGACCGAGCCGGCGATGCCGATAACGAAGGGCGTTTTGGTCACGTCGGAGAGGCTCAGGAAGCGGTTGCGCTGTTCGAACAGCATTTGCGAGGATTCGACATGCGCCGACAGCAGCCGCGAGAGCGACAGATAGATGCGCCTCACCTCGTCGAGATCGATTGGGTCGCCCATAGAACGCAGCCGCTTGACCTCGTCGCTGGTCAGCGTCAGCGGCGTGTCGGCGCGGAATTTCGCCCATTGTTCGGAAGAGAAGAAGTGGTAGGGCGAATAGGATTCGGACTGGAAGTGATCCAATGTTTCCGGCACCCCGATGATCTCAGTCGCGATACTCATGAATTCTGCCGATTGGCCTTTTCCTTGAGACCGGACTGCGCGGTTCTGCGCTCGAGTTCGGCCATGACATTCTCTAACGGTATTTCAGCAATCTTCAATACGACCAATAGGTGATAGAGCACGTCGGCGGCTTCATAGGTCAGATTGTCACGGTCCCCGGTCGCCGCTGCCATCACGGCTTCGATCGCCTCCTCGCCAAGCTTCTTTGCCGCTTTCGGCTGGCCGCCGGCCACGAGTTTCGCCGTCCAGGACTGCTCCGGTGAGGCCTTCGATCGCTCTTCAACGATCCTTTCGAGGTCGGAAAGGGAAAATCCGCTCATATGTCCGCTTTCAAGCTTCAGTCGAGACGCATAGCGATGCCGCACTTCGACATATAGTGTTTCGCCTCGCTGACGGAATAGGTGCCGAAGTGGAAGATCGAGGCGGCGAGCACCGCATTGGCATGACCTTCCTTCACCCCAGCGACGAGGTCGTCGAGGTCGCCGACGCCGCCGGAGGCGATGACCGGCACGCGCACCGCGTTGGCGATCGCCCGGGTCAGTTCCAGGTCATAGCCGACCTTGGTGCCGTCGCGATCCATCGACGTGACCAGGAGTTCTCCCGCGCCGCGCGCCACCATCTTCTGGGCGAATTCGACGGCGTCGATGCCGGTCGCGTTGCGGCCGCCATGCGTATAGATTTCCCAGGCGCTGAGGTTGTCGCCGCCGACCGCCTGCGTGAGCCTGCGCTTGGCGTCGATAGAGACGACGATGCACTGGTCGCCGAACTTGTCGGCCGCCTCGGCGACGAAGTCGGGATTGCTGACCGCAGCCGAGTTGATCGAGACCTTGTCGGCGCCGCACAGCAGCAGCTTGCGGATATCGGCGATCGCGCGCACGCCGCCGCCGACCGTCAGCGGCATGAAGCACTGGTCGGCCGTGCGCGACACGACATCGAAGATCGTTTCGCGGTTGTCCGAAGAAGCGGTGATGTCGAGGAAGCAGAGTTCGTCGGCGCCGGCGGCATCATAGGCCTTCGCTGCTTCGACCGGGTCGCCGGCATCGACGAGATCGAGGAAGTTGACGCCTTTGACGACGCGGCCGTCCTTGACGTCGAGACAGGGGATGACACGGGCCTTGAGGGTCATTACGCAGTCTCCTTGGCCCTGCTGGCCTTGATCAGTGCCAGCGCTTCCCTGGGATCGATACGGCCGTCATAGAGTGCACGGCCCGAAATCGCGCCTTCGAGCTTGCCTGCATCCGGTTCCAGCATGCGTCTGACGTCGTCGAGTGAGGCAAGACCGCCGGAGGCGATGACAGGAATGGAGACGGCAGCGGCAAGCTCCAGCGTCGAAGCCCAGTTAATGCCCGCAAGGATGCCGTCACGGTCGATATCGGTATAGATGATCGCGGCGACGCCGGCGCCCTCGAATTTCCGGGCGAGCTCGATGACGCCGAGTTCGGAAGCCTCCGCCCAGCCTTCGACGGCCACCTTGCCGCCCTTGGCGTCGATGCCGACGGCGACGTGGCCGGGAAATTTCCGGCAGGCCTCGATGACCAGATCAGGATTTCTGACCGCTACCGTGCCGAGAATGACGCGCCGCAGCCCGCGCGCGAGCCACGCCTCGATATGATCGAGCGTGCGGATGCCGCCGCCGAGCTGCACCGGATTCTTCGTCGCCTTGAGGATCGCCTCTACGGCGTCGCCATTGGCCGAATGTCCCGCAAAGGCACCGTCGAGATCGACCACATGCAGCCATTCGAAACCCTGGTCTTCGAAGGATTTCGCCTGGGCGGCCGGATCGGTGTTGTAGACCGTCGCCTGCTGCATGTCGCCGAGCTTCAGGCGGACGCATTGGCCGCCCTTCAGATCGATCGCGGGAAAAAGGATCATGTCGTCTCACGTCCGTAAAGTGGTCGATACCATCAGCGCATTCCACGCATCTACGATATCCGAGCGGAAAAAGACAGCGGCAATGGTGGCCGCGCCGAAAAGCAGAAGAAGCAGCAGCGTGACGGTCAAGCCGGCGCGCACCTGGCGCCAGAAGCCGAGGCGCCGCTTCATCGATTTCTGGATGTCGCGCACCTCCCGAAGCGCCTGGCTGTTGACGGCGGCGAGCCGGATCTCCGGCTCCATCGCCTCCACATAGGTTTCGGCATAACTTGCAAGGATATGCGAGGCGCGGTCGCGCAGTGTATTGCGCAGGTCGGTCGAGAGATAATTGCCGGAGACGGCGGCAAGCTCGGCCTCGTTGGGTGAACGGCCGGCATTGCGCTTGCGGTAGCTGAGCACGAAATCGCGCTTCTGCCGCTCATAAAGGGCATAGGCAAGCAGGCCGATCAGATCGTCCTCGCCTTCGATATAAAACTCCAACACGGCCTCGGCGATGTCGCCGGCGTTGATGCCGTTGGCGCGCAGCTGCGAATTTTCGTTGCCGGCAAGGAATTCGTGGATCATCGGTCCAGCCTTTCTGTCAACGCCCTGGCCGCATTGGAAAGCGCCCTCCGGTGAATGGCCTCATCGACACGGCGGATGATCGTTCCATCGGGAAGCCGGAGGTCCGAGAAGGGCGGCAGCCCTTCTCTGGAGGGTCTCAGCCTATAGAACACCTTGCCTGATTTCCGCGAAGCCGGCATCGAGCGCACTCCTGTTCCCGCGTTTCCATAAAGGAAAAATAAGGCGGCGGTATTACGGGTTCCAGCGCAGGAAATTGGCGATCAGGGCGAGGCCGAGCTTCTGGCTCTTTTCCGGGTGAAACTGAGCGCCCACCATGTTGTCGCGCCCGACGAGCGCCGTCATCGGTCCGCCATAATCGACCGTCGCGATGACGTCGTCGGCATTTTCGGCGGCGAGATGGTAGGAGTGGACGAAATAGGCGTGCAGCCCTTGCGCTCCCGTTGGAATGCCGTCGAAGAGCGGATGTTCGCGTTTCAGATCCAGCGTGTTCCAGCCGATCTGCGGAATTTTCAGCGCCGGATCGTTTGGCGTCATCTCAATCACGTCACCGGGGATCCAGCCGAAGCCGTGCGTCACCGTCTTCTCAAGGCCGCGCGAGGACATGAGCTGCATGCCGACGCAGATGCCGAGGAACGGCCGCGCCTTCTTTTCGACAGCCTCGATCAGGACCTCGGTCATGCCGGGCACGGAATCGAGGCCGCGCCGGCAATCGGCGTAGGCGCCGACACCCGGGAGCACGATGCGATCGGCGGCGGCAACATCCTCAGCCTTGTCGGTGAGATCGATCTGCGCGTCGATGCCGGCCTCGCGCGCGGCCCGCTCAAAAGCCTTGGTGGCCGAGCGCAGATTGCCGGAACCATAGTCGATAATTGCGACGCGCATCGTCAGCGTCCTCCATCAAAACCAAAGAGACCAAGCGATGTCGCCTGGCCATGCGGGCCGTTCGGTCGGGTCTTGTTCTCCCAGCCCGGGACCGCGGCGTCAGTATGGGGCTGGACCGCCTTGTCGGAGAAGTAGACGTCTTCGGCAATGCCGATCGTATCGGCCGCAATGAGCGCGTCTTCGTTCCAGCCCTTGCCGGCGAGGCTGCGAATGCGAAGGTTCTGGCCCTCGAGACCGACCAGCAGGTTCACGCCCAGCGTGATCGCCGCTCCCGCCGGCCAGAGACCCGGTTCGTCCATAAGCACGCCGCCGATTGCCTGCATCAGAAAGGCCGCCGCCGCGTATGGCCACAGCCGATGGACCAGCAGCCAGACCCATGGAAACAGCAAACCGAGCCATGTGAAGCCGTCGCGGATCACCCGCGTCTCGTCAAGGCGAGTGCCTGCGCTGCCGGGCGGCGTCAAGAATATATAGCTGGATGTCATCGTCGCCGCTCCCTTGAGAGGCTCAGACGAGCGTGCCCTTGGTCGAGGGAACACGGCCCGCCTGTCTCGGATCGATCTCTGTCGCCGTGCGCAATGCGCGGGCGACGGCCTTGAAGCATGTCTCGGCAATATGGTGGTTGTTGGCACCATAGTGGTTGAGAATATGCAAGGTGATGCCGGCATTCTGGGCGAGCGCCTGGAAGAACTCGCGGACGAGTTCGGTGTCGAAGGTGCCGATCTTCGGCGCGCTGAAGGCGACGTTCCAGACGAGGAACGGCCGGCCGGAAAGGTCGATCGCGGCCTTGGTCATCGTCTCGTCCATGGCAAGGTCGATCGAGGCATAGCGGGTGATGCCGCGCCGGTCGCCGAGCGCCTTGGAGATCGCCTGGCCGATCGCAATGCCGGTATCCTCGACCGTATGATGGTCGTCGATATGCAGGTCGCCCTTGGCGTCGATTTCCATGTCGATGAGGGAATGCCGCGAAAGCTGGTCGAGCATATGGTCGAAGAAGCCGACGCCGGTCGAAATCTTCGATTTGCCGGTGCCGTCGAGATTGACGGAAACGGAAATCGAGGTCTCGTTGGTCTTGCGGGAAACGCTCCCCGTGCGGCTTGCTGCGGTCTCGGCCATTTGGCCCTCCATCAGAATAAGGCCGTTCCTTATCAGGCGCATCGGCAAATATCCAGAAGCCGGGCAAGAGAAAAGCCGGCCCATTTGCAATCGGCTCCGGCCTGCTTACATAGGGCTCAACAAGGCCGATGTGCGGTCGAGGCAAGAGCCCGCGTCATGGGCAGACAGGTGTTTTATGACAACGATCATTACTGTTCGAAAAGGCGGCAAGGTGGTGATGGCGGGCGATGGCCAGGTGAGCCTCGGCCAGACCGTCATGAAGGGCAATGCCCGCAAGGTGCGCCGCATCGGCAAGGGCGAAGTGATCGCCGGTTTTGCCGGCGCCACCGCCGATGCCTTCACGCTGCTCGAGAGGCTTGAAAAGAAGCTGGAGCAATATCCCGGTCAGCTGATGCGGGCCGCCGTCGAGCTCGCCAAGGACTGGCGCACCGACAAATACCTGCGTAATCTCGAGGCCATGATGCTCGTCGCCGACAAGTCGACCACGCTCGCGATCACCGGCAACGGCGATGTCCTGGAGCCTGAACACGGCACGACGGCGATCGGTTCGGGCGGCAACTTTGCTTTCGCGGCTGCCCGCGCGCTAATGGATACCGACAAATCGGCAGAGGAGATCGCGCGGCGCGCGCTCGAAATTGCCGCCGACATCTGCGTTTATACGAACCACAATATTGTGGTGGAATCGCTGGATGTCGAAGGCTGAATTCCAAGCCGTCCGCCCGCTACGCCTGGACAAGACAGACTTTCAGGGACTTGGCGAAACAACGACGAATTCCGGCCGGGCGCCGCTGATGGCCCCGGACCGCCAGGAGAATGATACGCAATGACGACTTTTTCCCCCCGCGAGATCGTTTCCGAGCTCGACCGCTACATCATCGGCCAGCATGAGGCCAAGCGCGCCGTCGCTATTGCGCTGCGCAACCGCTGGCGCCGGCAGCAGCTCGACCCGAGCCTGCGCGACGAAGTCATGCCGAAGAACATCCTGATGATCGGCCCGACCGGCGTCGGTAAGACCGAGATTTCCCGCCGCCTGGCAAAACTCGCCGGCGCGCCCTTCATCAAGGTGGAGGCGACCAAATTCACCGAGGTCGGCTATGTCGGCCGCGATGTCGAGCAGATCATCCGTGACCTGGTCGAGGTCGGCATCGGCCTGGTGCGCGAAAAGAAGCGGGCCGAGGTCCAGGCCAAGGCGCATGTGAGCGCCGAGGAGCGTGTCCTCGATGCGCTGGTCGGCACCACCGCTTCGCCCGCCACCCGCGAAAACTTCCGCAAGAAGCTGAGGGACGGCGAGCTCGACGACAAGGAAATCGACATCGAAGTGGCCGACACCGGCTCCGGCATGGGCGGCTTCGAGATCCCCGGCATGCCGGGCGCCAATATCGGTGTTCTCAATCTGTCGGAAATGTTCGGCAAGGCGATGGGCGGGCGCACCAGGAAAGTCCGCACCACGGTCAAGGCCTCTTACACCGACCTGATCCGCGATGAGTCCGACAAGCTGATTGACAATGAGGTGATCCAGCGCGAGGCCGTTCGTTCCACCGAGAATGACGGTATCGTCTTCCTCGACGAAATCGACAAGATCGCCGCCCGCGACGGCGGCATGGGCGCCGGTGTTTCGCGCGAAGGCGTGCAGCGCGACCTGCTTCCGCTTGTTGAAGGCACGACTGTCTCGACCAAATACGGGCCTGTGAAGACCGACCATATACTGTTCATCGCCTCCGGCGCCTTCCATGTCTCCAAGCCGTCGGATCTTCTCCCCGAGCTGCAGGGTCGCCTGCCGATCCGTGTCGAATTGCGGCCGCTGAACAAAGAGGATTTCCGCCGGATCCTGACCGAGACGGAAGCGAGCCTCATCCGCCAGTATCGCGCGCTGATGGAAACCGAGAGCCTGAGCCTCGATTTCACCGAAGACGCGATCGACGCGCTGGCCGATGTCGCGGTGCATTTGAATTCCTCGGTCGAGAATATCGGCGCACGCCGCCTGCAGACGGTGATGGAGCGGGTCCTGGACGATATTTCCTACAACGCCCCGGATCGCGGCGGCACGGCCATCACCATCGATGCCGCCTATGTGCGCGAACATGTCGGCGATCTCGCGCAGAATACCGATCTTTCGCGCTTCATTCTGTGATGTCGGCGCGCCGCTTCGGCTCTCGACCGGCGTGATTGCCGCTTTGTGACGAACTCCACTCTCGACAGCGGGCCTTTTACTTTCTAGTGAAGGCCCGTTTTGTTTGCGCTCCGGCTTTATTCGGCCAAGATTCTGGTCCAGTCAGCCGCATCGCGAGCAGGACGATGAACGACGGGGTAGCGGAACGTGCGACGCCTTTTGACAAGCCTTTTGATTGCCGCTGCCCTGGTGAATTCGGCGCCGGCCTTCGCAATGCAGACGGTGCCGGCGGGCAACCGCCATGCCGAACAGCCCGATATTCCGGGCGCGTCCGTCCGCCGCACCAAGGGCACCAAGAGCAGCTTCGATCTGAAATTCGAGAAGGTCCATGAGCTACTGGCGACCGATCGCGAGCTGATGGGCAAGATCCGCAAGGTCGCCGGCGCTTACGGCATCAATCCCATACATGTCGTCGGCGCCATCGTCGGCGAGCATACCTACAATGTCGATGCCTACGACCGGCTGCAGGCCTATTACGTCAAGGCCGCCTCCTATGCCGGAGAAAGCTTCCGCTTCGCCTATGACGGCGAAAGCGTCGATGATTTCGTGGCGCGGCCGCAATTTGCTCAGTGCAAGGGCAAAAGTGATTCCTACACGCTCTGGTCCTGCCGGGAGGATGTCTGGGAAAGCGATTTCCGCGGCAAGACGGTCGGCGGCGAGAGCTTCCCGAATAACCGCTTCAGCGCGGTCTTCTTCCAGCCCTTTTATGCCGGCCAGACCTTCGGCCTCGGCCAGGTCAACCCACTGACGGCGCTGATGCTTTCCGATCTTGTTGCCCGCGTCTCCGGCTATCCGAAGCTCAACGAGAAGGATGCCGGCGCCGTCTACAAGGCAATCATGAACCCCGATATTTCGCTCGCCTTCGTCGCCGCTTCCATCCGCAGGTCGATCGACGACTATAAGGAGATTGCCGGCATGGATATTTCGGGCAATCCCGGCCTGACGGCGACGCTTTATAATGTCGGCAATTCGCGCCAGCGCGCCGCAGCACTCGCTGCGAAAAACCGCTCTGCCGGTGCGACCATTTGGCCCGAAGAGAATTATTACGGCTGGCTGATCAACGACAAGCTGGACGAACTCAAGGGCCTGCTCTAGCTTCAGGCCTGACGGGAAGCGTTGATCTTCCCCGAAAGGCTTTTCCGATGGACATGCGTCCTGATCCCTTTGTTCCGCCGGCACCGCTACCGCGTACCGTGCCGCCGAGCCGGCTGGATATCATCCGCATCATCCTGCGCAATCCGCTCGAACTTTGGGGCGCGCCGTCCTATACGCTCCCCTGGATCAAGACGAGCTTCTTCGGTCAGCACACGCTCATCGTCAACGATCCCGGCCTGATCAAGCATGTGCTGGTCGACAACGCCAATAATTATCGCATGTCCGATATACGCCAGCTGGTGCTGCGGCCGATCCTGCGGGACGGCTTGCTGACGGCCGAAGGCCAGGTCTGGAAACGGTCGCGAAAGGCGGTCGCTCCTGTTTTCACGCCTCGCCATGCCCAGGGTTTTGCCGGGCAGATGTTGCGCCAGTCGGAAGACTATGCCCGCAAATATGAGAGCGCGCCGACGGCGGGAGCGATTTTCGATATCAGCACGGACATGACCGAGCTGACCTTCGCGATTCTCGCCGACACGTTATTTTCAGGAGAGATCGTCACCTCGAGCGGCAGTTTCGCTGATGACGTCAATGCCCTGCTGCATCGCATGGGTCGCATCGATCCGATGGATCTGATGCGCGCTCCGTCCTGGGTTCCACGTGTGACACGCATCGGCGGTCAAAGAGTGCTGGAGAAATTCCGCGCCATCGTGCGTGATACGATGGATATGCGCCTGGCCAAGATGAAGGCCGATCGCGCCGCCGCGCCCGACGATTTCCTGACCCTGCTTCTGGAACAGGCCGGCCCTGATGGGCTGACGAAGGAAGAGATCGAAGACAATATTTTGACCTTTATCGGCGCGGGTCATGAGACCACCGCACGGGCGCTGGCCTGGACGCTGTATTGCGTCTCGAACAGCCCGCATATCCGCGAGGCGATCGAGACGGAGATCGACGCGGTGCTCGCCACCGGGGCCGAACCCGTGCAATGGCTGGATTTGATGCCGCAGACGCGCGCCGCCTTCGAGGAGACCTTACGCCTCTATCCGCCGGCGCCGTCCATCAATCGCGCCGCGATATCGGAAGATTGCTGGACAAACGCCAATGGCGAGCGGGTCGAGATCGAGGCTGGCGTCACGGTGCTCATCATGCCGTGGACGCTGCATCGCCACGAATCCTATTGGGAGAAGCCGCGTGCCTATATGCCGGAGCGCTTCCTGCCCGAAAATCGCGGCTCTATTGGCCGCTTCCAGTTTCTGCCTTTCGGCGCCGGTCCGCGCGTCTGCATCGGCGCAACCTTTGCGCTTCAGGAGGCGGTGATTGCCCTTGCTGTGCTGATGCATCGCTATCGCTTCTATTCCACCGAGGAGACCAACCCCTGGCCGGTGCAGAAGCTGACGACGCAGCCGCAGAACGGGCTGCCAATGCGCGTTACGCCGCGCATAATTTCCCGTGCGGCATAAATCTTTCGAATTATTGCGGAATTGACTATGAATGAAAGCCGGGCAAAGTGGCAGCATTCAAAGTCGTTGCCAGGGAGAATGTCGCATGAGCCGCATTGATAAGAACGGTCTTGCCATCGAAGCCGTCCTTCATGATTTCCTTGTCCAGGAAGTTCTGCCGGGTCTGGCGATCAATGCAGACAAGTTCTTTGCCGATTTTTCGGCGATCGTCCATGATTTCGCCCCCAGAAATCGGGTGCTGTTGAAGAAGCGGGACGAGTTGCAGCTCAAGATAGACGACTGGTATCGCCAGCACGGCGCTCCGGCCGATATGGATGACTACCAGTCCTTTCTGCGCGCAATCGGCTATCTGCTGCCGGAGGGGTCGGATTTCCAGGTTTCGACCCAGAATGTCGATCCCGAGATCGCCTCGATCGCCGGTCCGCAGCTCGTCGTTCCCGTCATGAACGCGCGTTATGCCCTCAACGCCGCCAATGCCCGCTGGGGTTCACTCTATGATGCGCTCTATGGCACGGACGCCATTCCCGAGAGCGACGGCGCCGAAAAGGGCAGGGGATACAACCCGAAGCGCGGCGAGAAGGTCATTGCCTGGGTGCGCGATTTCCTCGATACATCGGTGCCGCTGCAGGACAGCCGCTGGAAGGATGTGGGAAGCTTTGCCGTCAGGGATGGAGCGCTCATCATCCGATCGACCGATGGCGAGCAGGCAATGCTGCGGGATGGCGGCCATTTTGCCGGCTATCGCGGCGATGCCGTCACTCCGACGCATATTCTCCTGAAGAACAACGGCATCCACATCGAGATCGTCATCGATGCGGCAACGGCGATCGGCAAGACCGATCCGGCCCATATTTCCGATGTCTGGCTGGAATCGGCGATCACCGCGATCATGGACTGCGAGGATTCGATTGCCGCCGTCGACGCCGAGGACAAGGTCGTCGTCTATCGCAACTGGCTCGGGCTGATGAAGGGCGACCTGCAGGAAGAGGTCGCAAAGGGCGGCGCGAGCTTCATCCGCAAGCTCAACCCGGATCAGGACTATACAGGTCCGGATGGGACCGCCTTCGAGCTGCATCGCCGCTCGCTGATGCTGGTGCGCAATGTCGGCCACCTCATGACCAATCCTGCCATTCTCGACCGCGACGGCAACGAAGTGCCCGAGGGCATCATGGATGCCGTCATCACCGGCCTGATCGCACTTTACGATATCGGCCCGGCTGGCCGGAAGAAGAATTCCCGCACCGGCTCTATGTATGTGGTCAAGCCGAAAATGCATGGGCCGGAAGAGGTCGCCTTCGCCGTCGAGGTCTTCTCGCGGGTCGAAGATGCGCTTGGGCTGGCGCTGAACACCATCAAGATGGGCATCATGGACGAGGAGCGCCGCACGACGATCAATCTCAAGGAATGCATCCGCGCCGCCCGCGAACGTGTCGTCTTCATCAATACCGGCTTCCTGGATCGCACCGGTGACGAGATTCACACCTCGATGGAAGCCGGGCCGATGATTCGCAAGGGTGACATGCGCCAAGCCGCCTGGATATCGGCCTATGAGAACTGGAACGTGGACATCGGCCTCGAATGCGGCCTCGCCGGTCATGCCCAGATCGGCAAGGGCATGTGGGCGATGCCGGATCTGATGGCGGCGATGCTGGAGCAGAAGATCGCCCATCCCAAAGCCGGGGCCAACACCGCCTGGGTCCCGTCGCCGACGGCCGCGACCCTGCACGCCACCCATTATCACCGCGTCAATGTCGCCAAGGTTCAGCAGGGACTTAAGGACCGCGCCCGTGCCAAACTGTCCGACATTCTCTCGGTGCCGGTTGCGGTGCGGCCGAACTGGTCTCAGGAGGAAATCCAGCGCGAACTCGACAACAATGCCCAGGGCATTCTCGGCTACGTCGTGCGCTGGGTCGATCAGGGCGTCGGCTGCTCGAAGGTGCCCGACATCAACAATATCGGCCTGATGGAGGATCGCGCCACATTGCGCATTTCGGCGCAGCACATGGCGAACTGGCTGCATCACAAGGTGGTTAGCGAAGCTCAGATCGTCGAAACGATGAAGCGCATGGCCGCCGTCGTCGACCGGCAGAACGAGCAGGACCCGGCCTATCGACCTATGGCCGGTAATTTCGATGGGTCGATCGCTTTCCAGGCCGCACTCGATCTGGTGTTGAAGGGCAGGGAGCAGCCGAATGGCTACACCGAGCCGGTGCTTCACCGCCGCCGCCTCGAGCTGAAGGCGAAACAGACCGCGTGACGGAGAATATGAAAAGGCCGCCGGAACGACAGTCCGGCGGCCATTTTTATACCGAATTCGGTCTGTAGCTTACTGGATGACAATGACCTTGGAAGTGCCTTTGCCGGGACGGACGCGGCCGTAGAGGTCGATGACGTCCTGGTTCATCAGGCGAATGCAGCCCGAGGAGGCGGCAGTGCCGATCGACGCCCATTCCGGCGTGCCGTGCAGGCGGAACAGCGTGTCCTTGCCGTCCTCATTGAACAGATACATGGCGCGCGCACCGAGCGGATTGGTGAGACCGGGTCCCATGCCGTCTTCGACATATTTGGCAACGTCAGGACGGCGTTCAGCCATTTCCTTCGGCGGGTGCCAGGTCGGCCATTCCTGCTTCCAGGCGACGTAGGCAGTGCCGGCCCATGCAAAGCCCTGCTTGCCGACGCCGATGCCGTAACGCATCGCCTTGCCGTTGGCGAGGATGTAATAGAGGAAGCGCTCGCGCGTGTTGACGATGATCGTGCCGGGACGCTCGGTGGTCTGGTAGCTGACGACCTGGCGACGGAACTGCGGCTTGACCCTGTCGATCGGGATCGCCGGCAGGGAGTATCCGGCATCCTTCGTCACGCCATAGGCGTCATTGAAGATCTGGGCCGTCTGGACCGTCGGGCCAGCGCCCTTGTCGTCAACGGAGGCGCTGTCGGAGCTCGTGGAGCAACCGGCCAGAGCGAGCGTTGTCAGCAGGCCAAATACAGGGAATGCATTGCGGAAGCGCATAGATGACTCTTGAAGTTTTGCGGCAGGGAGAACGGTCTTTCGACCATTGTTGATTATGGTTTATTTTCGATTAACTTGCGCTTTGCAAGACTGCTGCGGCGCAGGGAATTGGTCTGCCGCGCAAATTAAAAGCGCATGGCTTTTTTGCAACAACCCGCTTAGCCCCGCGATGGTTATCCATGACGATTTTGAGCGTTTACAATAACAATCCGTTAATCGATGGCCGGCAATCGGACAGGGCCATGATGGTGCGGAGGGGCACGCAGATATTGCTGCATGAAATGCGTCACGCCGTGCTGCCCGAACTGCCGCTGGCGAGCGGCCGTCGTGCCGATCTCATCACGCTTTCGGAAAAGGGCGAGGTCTGGATCATCGAGATCAAGACGTCGATCGAAGATTTCCGGGTCGATCGCAAATGGCCGGAATACAGGATGCATTGCGACCGCCTGTTCTTTGCCACACACCAGGACGTACCGCTCGACATCTTTCCCGAGGAATGCGGGCTTTTCCTCTCGGACGGCTATGGCGCCCATATGATTCGCGAGGCGCCGGAACATCGTATGGCGCCCGCCACCCGTAAATCCGTCACACTCAATTTCTCGCGTGCCGCCGCACAAAGGCTGATGATGGCCGAGTGGGCGAACGGAAAACCCTTCACCGTCGACGATGTCTGAGGAATGCCTTCTTATTTCGGCGCGCGTTTGGCGAGAATGCGCTGCAGCGTCCGCCGGTGCATGTTGAGTCGGCGGGCCGTTTCCGAAACATTGCGCTCGCACATTTCATAGACCCGCTGAATGTGTTCCCAGCGCACGCGGTCGGCAGACATCGGATTTTCGGGGAGCTCGGCCTTTTCGCCCGGACGCTGCGTCAGCGCCGAAAAGATGTCGTCGGCGTCCGCAGGCTTTGCCAGATAGTCGACCGCTCCGAGTTTTACGGCCGTCACCGCCGTTGCGATATTGCCATAGCCGGTAAGCACGATGATTCGCGTGTCGTCGCGCCGCTGGCGGATCGCCTCTATGACGTCGAGCCCATTGCCATCGCCGAGCCGCAGGTCGACCACGGCATATTTCGGCGGCCTGCCTTTCGATTTCGCGACGCCTTCGGCCACGGACTCAGCCGTTTCCACCTGAAAGCCGCGCGTTTCCATGGCTCGGGCAAGACGGCGCAGGAACGGCCCGTCGTCGTCGACGATCAGCAAGCTGGCGTCGGGCCCGATGTGGTCTTCATCCGACGCGGTGAAATTATCTGGATTCTGTTCTGTCATCGTCTCGGGTCCCGGCGCTGAACGCCCGATCTTGGTCAACCGTCTTTCATTTCTACTTATGCCGACAAAGTCATTTTGTCGAATTTGCGTCGATCAGCATCCGCGGCCATTCGATCCGGATGCGCGCGCCGGCTCTCTCCGGCTCGCGGTTTTCGAAAACCAGCGATGCACCCGAGCGCTCCAGCAGCGTCTTGGCGATGAAAAGCCCGAGTCCGAGACCCCCCGCCGTGTCTTCCTTCTGCCTTTTGGTCACATAGGGCTCGCCGATCCGCGTGAGGATTTCAGGCGAATAACCGTTGCCGTCGTCCTCGATGACGATCTGCACTTTGTCCTGATCGTGTTCGACGGTGATCGTCACTTTCTCCCTGGCATAGTCGACGGCATTTTCTATGAGGTTGCCGAGCCCGTACATGATCCCGGCATTGCGATCGGTGACCGGCTCGCTCTTGCGCGGGCTTTTTTCGATCAGCTCGAGCGCGATGCCGAATTCCCGGTGCGGCGCAACGATCTCCTCGATCATCGAGGAAAGCGGCAGCCTGCGCATATGCGCCTCGTCTTCCGAAGACAGCGTCGTCAGCCGCCGCAGAATGTCGCGGCAGCGTTCACTCTGGCTCCGCAGCAGCATGACATCCTCGCGGAAGCGATCATCGTCCTTGAGCTCGCGCTCCATTTCCTTGGCGACGACGCTGATCGTCGCAAGCGGCGTGCCGAGTTCGTGAGCGGCGGCGGCCGCCAGCCCGTCGAGCTGCGAAAGGTGTTTTTCCCGCTGCAGCACCAGTTCGGTCGCGGCCAGCGCATCGGCAAGCTGGCTCGCTTCCATCGAAACGCGATAGGCGTAGAAAGCGGCAAACGCCATTGTCGAGGCGATCGAGCACCAGACGCCGAACTGCATGACATTGTGGACATTGATCTCGACCCCGTCGAACCAGGGCAGCGGAAACGGCGAAAAGGCAAGCACCGTGATGCAGACCATCGCAATGCCGATCAGCGCCGTGCTGTAGCGGATTGGCTGCGAGGCAAAGGAGATGATAACAGGGACGCAGACGAGGGCTGCGAAGGGATTGGCAAGACCGCCGGTTATGAAGAGCAGCGCGCAGAGCTGCAAAAGATCGAAACCGAGCAGCGCAAAGGCAGCCGGCGGTTCCAGGCGATGGGTGGGCGGATAGCGGATCGTCAGATAGAAATTCACCCAGGCAAGAGCAGCAATCAGCGAAGAGCTGGCGATCAGCGGCAAGGGAAATTTCAGCCAGAAGGCAACGATGAAGACCGTCAGCGCCTGCCCGCCGACAGCAAGCCAGCGCAGCCGCACCAGCGTCTGCAGGCGCAGCCTGCGGCTGCTATGCCGGTCCTCCATCGCATGGCTTTCTGCCTTGTCGATCATTCTGAGCGGTTCCTTGCGTCGTCGCCCTCATGTACCACGCGGCTTTGCCCGTGTCGTCGGGAATGCCTCTTCCGGCCGCTCCGGCCAGGGATGGCGTGGGTAGCGCCCCCGCATCTCGGCACGCACGTCCTTCCATGAGCCCGACCAGAAGCCCGGCAGATCGCGTGTCGTCTGGATCGGCCGGTGCGCCGGCGACGTCAGTTCGAGCAGCAGCGGCAGGCGGCCTCCGGCAATCGCCGGATGCTGCTTGAGCCCGAACAGCTCCTGCACGCGGATCGTCAGCACCGGCTCCTCGCCCTCGTATTGAATAGGATGCCGTTGGCCGGTCGGCGCCTCGAAATGCGTCGGGGCAAGCCGGCTAAGATCACGCTGCAAATCGTGCGGAACCAGCGACATCAGCCCGCTGGAGAGCCCGCCCGCCGATATGTCCGAGAGGCCGCGGGCGTCGCTCTGAAACGGCGCGAACCATTCGTCCAGTCGGGAAAGCAGCGCGGCGTCGCCGACATCGGGCCAGGGATCGCCGATCGTCCTGTGAAGGAAGCCGATCCGTTCGCGAAGCTGAATGGCTTCCTTCGAGAAAGCAAGCTGATCGAGCCCGAGTTCGCGCACGCCTTCCATCAGCGCCTGGGTGACGGCTGCCCCGGAAGGGCGCGGCAGCGGCGTCTCATCGAAGATGATCGCGCCGAGCCGGGTGGCGCGCCGCGCCCGTACCTGCCGGCTCTGCCGATCGAAGAATATCTGGTCGTCGATTCTGATTTCGCCGGGCAGTTCGGCTTCGATATCGCCGCGCGTCACCTCGGCGGCCGCCAAAACACGCCCCTGCGCCGCCCGGCCGGTGAGATCGGCGATGACGAGCATCCGACTGCCGGCCAGCCGTTCGGTTTCCGGCAGCTCCGCTCCCCGCCCATTGGCCATCACGAATCGTCCGCGTCCGCCGCGCTGAAGCGCTATTCTGTCAGGGAAGGCATGCAGCAGCAGCTGCCCCGCCAGAGCCGGCGCCGCTGCTTCAACCCTGTCGAGGCCGCTCGCCAGCCGTCCTGCCAGCCGCCGCGAGGCCTCCGCCCTTTCGCCGCGCTCGGCCTTGAAGCGCCGCAGCCGCTCCTCGATATCGAGGCTGGTGCCGCCGAGCCCCTGTTCGGTCAGCAGCACGGCGATCGATGCCGCATCCCGGGCATGCCCCGATTCGCCCGCCGACACGACCATCGCGGCAAGCCGTGGCGGCAGGGCGAGATCGCGCATCACCTTGCCGCGCGCGGTCAGCATTCCGTCCTTGTCGAGCGCGCCGAGCTGGCCAAGCAGCATCCGCGCTTCCTTAAGCGTGGTTTCCGGCGGCTGATCGACAAAGGCGAGCGATGCCGGATCCTGAACGCCCCAATGCGCGAGATCGAGCACCAGACCGGAAAGGTCGCTGGAAAGGATCTGCGGCGGCGTGAAGGCCGGCAGCGCCGCCATCTGTCCCGGGTGCCACAGCCTGACAGCAATGCCCGGTTCCGTTCGCCCGGCGCGGCCCGCTCTTTGATCGGCCGAAGCCCGCGATACGCGCACCGTCTCGAGACGGGTGATTCCGGTCGATGCCTCGAACACCGGCAGGCGCTGCAACCCGCTGTCGATGACGATCCTCACACCGTCGATGGTGATCGAGGTTTCGGCAATCGATGTCGCAAGCACGATCTTGCGCATACCGCCGGCTGCGGGCCGGATCGCGGCGTCCTGCTCCTTCTGGCCGAGGTTACCGTAAAGCGGCGCAATCAGTGTTTCGGGGCCGAATCGTCCCTGCAGCCGCTCTGCGGTCCGCATGATTTCTGCCTGGCCGGGGAGGAAAGCAAGGATCGAGCCGGTTTCGCTGGCATGCGCGTCCACAATCGCCCGCGTCACGGCATCTTCGATGCGTTCCCCGCCCGGCCGATCCTGATAACGGAGATCGATGGGAAAGCTGCGTCCCAGGCTTTCGATGACAGGCGGATTGTCAAGCAGGGCGGCCACACGTTCGATGTCGAGCGTCGCCGACATCACAAGGATGCGCAGATCCTCGCGCAGCGCGGACTGGACATCGAGCGCCAGCGCCAGCCCGAAATCGGCATCGAGCGAACGCTCGTGGAATTCGTCGAAGATCACAACCGAGACCCCGGAGAGTTCGGGATCATCGAGGACCATCCGGGCAAAAACCCCTTCCGTCACCACCTCGATCCGCGTCGCCGCCGAGATTCTGTTGTCGAGGCGCATACGGTAGCCGACCGTGCCGCCAACCTGTTGACCGATCAACGACGCCATCCGGCTTGCCGCCGCTCGCGCCGCCAGCCGCCGCGGCTCCAGCAGGATGATCCTGCCGTCGCCGCGCCAGGCTTGCTCGAGCAGGTAAAGCGGCACCAATGTCGTTTTGCCGGCGCCGGGCGGTGCTGAAAGAACCGCGCGCTTCTGCTCGGCCAACGCCACGTCGATAGCCGGCAGGACATGTGAAACCGGAAGGTCCGGCAATGAAGGACTGATGGTCACTTTCGGCCCGTCACCGTTTCATAGGCAAGAATCGCGCCGGCGAGATCTTCCAGCGCCGCGCCGACGGATTTGAACAGCGTGATTTCGGTCTCGTCGCTTCGTCCGCCATGGGCGCCGCTGACGAGTTCGGCAAGCTCTGCTCTTATGTCGCTTTCCCTCAGCACACCGCTTTTCAGCGGCTGGACGATATCGCCAGCCTCGCTGATGGCGCCGGCACGGGTATCGACAAAGACGCTGGCGCGGCGGATCGCCTCGTCATCGCTTTCGCGCATGCTCGGCTTGAAGGCGCCGACAAGATCGAGATGGGCACCGGGTTTCAGCCATTCGCCTGAGATCAGCGGCTCGCTGGAAAGCGTGGCGCAGGAGACGATATCGGCCTTTCGCGCCGCGGCTTCCGCATTGGCCACCGCCTCGGCATCCAGGCCGAGCGCGCGAGCCTCGGCGGCGATCTTTTCCGCAGCCTTTGCATTGCGACCCCAGACCCGGTATCTCTTGATCGGCCGGATCGCGCCATGCGCGAGCATCAGATTCAGCGACAGCCGGCCGGTTCCGCAGACAAGCATCTCCTCGGCGTCTGCGCGGGCAAGATAATGGGCTGCCAGCGCCGAAGCTGCAGCCGTACGTCGTGCCGTCAGCTCACCACCGTCGATTGCGGCCAGCATCTCACCGGTGGCGCCGGAGGAAAGAAGATAAGTTCCGAAGATCGCCGGCAGACCGCGCCGCATATTGCCGGGAAAGACGGAGACCGTCTTCACCCCGGCATAGCGCCCGGGAACCCAAGCCGGCATCAGAAGCAATGTCGCGCTCTCCTCGTTCGGCACTTCCATCTCATGGTGATGGCGCACCGGCATGACGCAGTTGCTGCCGAACATGTCGGCGATCGCCGCGATCAGTTCCGGCCAGGGCAAGGCCGCGCGCGTCTGTTGTTCATCGAGGACAAGCATTCTTCACTCCGCTGGATCGTCATCACCGCCAAATTAGCGAGCGTGCCGCGCCATAGGCAAGCGCTCTGGAATCTCGCGTCAGGCTCCCTATATAGGCTCTTATATTCCTTGCCGAAGTCCTTCCTTGGGGATTCGGCGAAAACGAATCTCAAAACCGCCCCATCGGGCGGAAGATTTGCTCGTTTTCCGAAACAAGCAATAAAAGCGGTTCATTTTCAACTTGTTACAAAAATGTCAAAAAACTTTTGGTATGGCTGTTGACTTGGAAAAGGGGTTGGTTCTATAAGCCCACTCACTGACGAGGGCGGCGGCGCTGCTGGCGACGAAGTCTCTCGT
>NZ_CP071604.1:3365000-3622500 GCF_017357225.1 Rhizobium binae
ACCGAATACCGCTATGACGAACCGGCGCAATTCTCGCTGCAGCGCCTCAGACTGACGCCGCCGACATCAGTCGTCCAGAAAGTGCTTGGCTGGTCGCTGAACGTCGAGGGCGCGACCCCCGAAGTGGAATATGACGACCAGTATGGTAACCACGTCAACCTTGTCTCGCTGGAAGGCGAGCAGCACGTGACGCGCATTCTGGCCGAAGGCGAGGTCGAGACGGCGGACAATAGCGGCGTCACCGGCCCGCATACCGGCTTCTGCCCGCTCTGGCTCTTCCTGCGCGAAACGCCGCTGACCAAAAGCGGCAAGCTGGTCAAGGAACTGATCAAGGGCATCGGTGGCGACAACGAACTGGCCCGCATGCACGCGCTGATGGCGGCAATCCATGAGACGGTCGACTATAAGCCCGGCACCAGCAACGCCGCGACGACGGCCGAACAGGCGCTGGAGAAGAAAAGCGGCGTCTGCCAGGACCACGCGCACATCTTCGTGTCTGCTGCCCGCGCCCTGCAGGTACCGGCCCGTTACGTCTCCGGCTATCTGATGATGGAGGAAAAGATCGAACAGGCGGCGACCCATGCCTGGGCCGAAGCCCATATTCGCGGTCTCGGCTGGGTCGGCTTTGATCCTGCTAACGAGATCTGCCCGGATGCCCGCTACGTCAGGGTCGCCTCCGGTCTTTGCTATCGCGACGCCGCGCCGATTTCAGGCATGCGCATCGGTACGCCGGGCGAAACGCTGTCCGTGACTGTCAAAGTCGAGAATGGCGGGCAAATGCAAAGCCAGAGCCAGAGCTGAACGCAATCGCGGGTTCAGCGCTTCGACCTGAAGCCGTCTCATTCCAGCAGAAAGGCGGAGCAGAGCCCCGCCTTTTCATCGATGTCCAGGCGGACACGCAGTGCCTAGTGGCTGTCCTTGCCGACAGCGTTTCCGCGACATCCCTTGAGGAAGTCGAGGTCGGCGCCGGTATCGGCCCCTTCGACATGCTGCTGATGCAGGAAGGCGTAGCCTGATTTGGGCAGATCGTGGTTCGGCTGCCATTCGGCAAGCCGCCGCGCCAGTTCCTCGTCTGATATGTCGAGATGCAGGCGACGGTTCGGCACATCGAGTTCGATCATGTCGCCGTTTTTAACGACTGCCAGAGGCCCGCCGACCGCAGCTTCCGGCGACGTGTGCAGCACGACCGTGCCATAGGCCGTGCCTGACATGCGGGCGTCGGAAATGCGCACCATGTCGAGGATACCCTTCTTCAGCACCTTGGGCGGCAGCCCCATATTACCGACTTCGGCCATGCCGGGATAGCCCTTCGGGCCGCAGTTCTTCATGACCATGACGCAATTTTCGTCGATGTCGAGATTGTCGTCGTTGATCTTGGCCTTGTAGTCGTCGATGTCCTCGAACACGACTGCCCTGCCCTTGTGCACCAAGAGATGCGGCGAGGCGGCCGAGGGCTTCAAAACGGCGCCCTTCGGCGCGAGATTGCCGCGCAGCACCACGATGCCGCCCGACGAGGTCAGTGCCTTCTCAGCGGGCAGGATGACATCTTCGTTCCAGTTGACGACATCCTTGACCTCGTCCCAGACCGTTTCGCCCGAGACCGTCAGCGCGTCCTTGTGAAGGAGACCCGCCTCTCCGAGGCGCTTCAGCACGACAGGCAGGCCGCCGGCATAGAAGAACTCTTCCATCAGGTACTTGCCCGACGGCATCAGGTTGACGATCGTCGGAACGTCGCGGCCGCAACGGTCCCAATCGTCGAGCGAAAGATCGATGCCGACGCGGCCGGCGATCGCAAGCAGATGGATGACGGCGTTGGTCGATCCGCCGATCGCCGCGTTGGTGCGGATGGCGTTCTCGAATGCCTGCTTCGTCATGATGTCGGACGGCTTCAGATCGTCCTTGACCATTTGCACGATGCGGCGGCCGGTGAGCTGCGCCATGACCTTGCGGCGCGAATCGACGCCCGGGATGGCGGCATTGCCGGACAGTGCCATGCCGATCGCCTCGGCCATCGACGCCATGGTGGAAGCGGTGCCCATCGTGTTGCAGGTTCCCGACGAGCGGCTCATCGATGCTTCCGCCTCGAGGAACTCGGCCTGCGTCATCTCGCCCGCCTTCACCATTTCGGAGAACTTCCACAGATGGGTGCCGGAGCCGACGCGTTCACCGCGGAAATAGCCGTTCAGCATCGGCCCGCCCGTGACGACGATCGACGGCAGATCGCAGGAAGCGGCACCCATGAGAAGCGACGGCGTGGTCTTGTCGCAGCCGACCAGCAGCACGCAGCCGTCCATCGGCTGGCCGCGGATCGCCTCTTCGACCGCGAGAGCGGCGAGGTTGCGGTACATCATCGCGGTCGGGCGGAAGGTGTTTTCTGAGGCAGAGAACACCGGCACCTCGAGCGGGAAGCCGCCGGCCTCCCAGACACCCGCCTTCACCTTCTCGGCGAGCTCCCGGAGATGACCGTTGCAGGGAGTCATGTCCGACCAGGTGTTGAGGATCCCAATCACCGGCCGGCCGTCGAACAGGTCGTGCGGGTACCCCTGGTTCTTAAGCCAGCCGCGGTGATAGATCACGTCGCGGCTCGTGCCGCCGTACCATTCCTGCGACCTCAGCCTGCGCGGCCATTCCGCTTTCTTTTTCATTTTCTCTGTCCTTCAGGGTGAATTGCCGGGCCGCCTCGTACGGCCCGGGTCATCGGATATGTCTTAAGCCAGCGTGTAGGCCGTCTTGACCACGGTAAAGAATTCGCTCGCATACTTGCCCTGCTCACGCGGACCGTAGGACGAACCCTTGCGGCCGCCGAACGGCACATGGAAGTCCACGCCTGCCGTCGGCAGATTGACCATGACCATGCCGGCCTCGGCATTGCGCTTGAAATGCGTCGCATGTTTCAGGCTGGTCGTGGCGATGCCGGCCGAAAGCCCGAACGGCGTGTCGTTGGCGGTCGCCAGCGCCTCGTCGTAGTCCTTGACCCTGATGACCGAGACGACGGGTCCGAAGATCTCTTCGCGCGAAATCCGCATCTGGTTGGTCGCTTCGGTAAACAGCGTCGGCTGCAGGTAGAAGCCGGGCGTCTCGCGGGAAATCACCTCGCCGCCGAAGGCGAGCTTGGCACCTTCGTTTTTGCCGATCTCGATATAGTCGGTGTCGGTCTTCAGCTGCCGTTCGTCGACGACCGGGCCGATATGGGTGCCGGCCTTCAGCGCGTTGTCGACGACTAGCGTCTTCAGCTTCTCGGTCAATGCGGCGACGAACTTGTCGTGAATGCCTTCGGTGACGATCAGACGCGAGGACGCAGTGCAGCGCTGGCCGGTGGAGAAGAAGCCGGAATTGGCGGCGGCTTCGACGGCGACTGAAAGATCGGCGTCGTCGAGCACGACCATCGGGTTCTTGCCGCCCATCTCCAACTGGAACTTGCGGTTATGCTCGATCGAGGCAGCGGCGACACGGCGGCCCGTGCCGGTGGAGCCGGTAAAGGTGATGCCGGCAACGTCGGGGCTTTCGAGCATTGCCTGACCGACGACCGAGCCCTTGCCCATGACGAGGTTGAGCACGCCCTTCGGCAGCCCTGCCCTGTTGAGGATGTCGACGATCGCCCAGGAGCAGGCCGGCACCAGTTCGGCCGGCTTGAAAACGACGGTGTTGCCGTAGCAGAGCGCCGGCGCGATCTTCCAGGCGGGAATGGCGATCGGGAAATTCCACGGCGTGATGATGCCGATGACGCCGAGCGCCTCGCGGGTGATCTCAACGCCGATGTTCGGGCGCACCGACGGGATGACCTCGCCGGCCAGCCGCAGGGCTTCGCCTGCGAAGAATTCGAAGATCTGCGAAGCACGGATAACCTCGCCAGTCGCTTCCGGCAGGGTCTTGCCTTCTTCGCGGGCAAGCAGCGCGCCGAGCTCGTCCTTGCGCGCCATGATCTCGTCGCCGGTCTTCTTCAGGATGACGTGGCGTTCCCAGATGCCCGAGCGTGACCAAGCCGGAAAGGCGGCCTTGGCGGCGGCGATGGCGTTCTTGGTGTCTTCGGCGCTGCCATCGGCATAGAGGCCGACGACTTCGTTCGTGTCCGACGGATTGATGTTCTTCGTCGCGTTCGTGCCGACCCATTCGCCGGCGATCAGGTTTTGATAAATGGTCATGGGCTGAACAAGCCTCCTTTACCGTTTACGAGCAACGATCCGGCCGCCGAGTGCGGCCAGGTCTTGAAATCAGAGCTGCCTGACGGCGATCTCTTCTTCGGCGGCCACCTTCAGCGGATTCCGGAGTGGCAGGCCGAATTCGGCGACTTCGATCTCGAAGACGTCACCCTCTTCGGTCTTGACGCCCTCGGCAAAGGACAGGGTCGCCGTGCCGAACATATGGACATGCACATCGCCCGGAACACGGAACAGGCCGTATTTGAAATGGTGATATTCCAGATTGGCGAAGGTGTGCGACATGTTCGCCTCGCCCGACAGGAAGGGCTTCTCGAAGATCACCTTGTCGCCGCGTTTGATGCGCGAGATGCCGCGAATATCCTCCGGTGCCGCGCCGACGCGGATCTCAGGGCCGAAGCTTGCAGGGCGCAGCTTCGAATGGGCGAGATAAAGATAATTCATACGCTCGGTGACGTGATCGGAAAACTCGTTCGACAGCGCAAAGCCGATGCGGAACGGCGTTCCGTCCTTGGCGATGACGTAAATGCCGGCCATCTCGGGCTCTTCGCCGCCGTCAAGCGCGAAGGAGGGCGAGACGAGCGGCGCGCCGGGGGCAGCCGCGCCATAGCCGTTGCCCTTGTAGAACCACTCGGGCTGCACGCCCTTTTCGCCAGCTTTCGGCTTGCCGTTCTCAAGTCCCATCTTGAACATCTTCATCGAGTCGGTCAGCGTTTCCTCGGCCGCCTCGCTGGTCTTTTTATGCATGCTATCGCGGGTAGCGGCGGAGCCGAGATGGGTGAGACCGGTGCCGGTCAGATGCACGTGGGCGGCATCGGGATGAGTAATCGGCGGCAGGAAACCGCCTTCCGCATAAGCCTTCTCAAGGTCAACGGCGTCGCCGTAACCATGGGCCTCGATAATAGCGGCAAGCGACTTGCCGCCGTCAGCGGCTTCCATCGCCAGCGCATAGACGCTGCCGGCATTCTTGACCGACCTTGCCGCGCCGCCCTGCTCGCGCACGGCGACGATGATCTCTCCGTTGGCACCCTTGATCTGGGAAATAAGCACGACTTCGATCCTTCTCGTTCCGGCGAAGACAGAAAAAGCTCCGCCTGTCCGGCTCCCACGGGAGCCGGAATCCACCATTCATATGACTGCGAATGCCTGGGCTGCGCTTAGGCGCTCAGCCCTTGTTCTTGTTGTAGACGTCGAAGAACACGGCGGCGAGAAGCACCGCACCCTTGACCATCTGCTGCGAGTCGGTGCCGAGACCGTGGATCGACATGCCGTTGTTCATGATGCCCATGATAAGCGCGCCGATCACCGCACCCGTCACCTTGCCGACGCCGCCTTGCGCCGACGCCCCGCCGATGAAGCAGGCGGCGATGACGTCTAGCTCGAGACCGAAACCACCCTTGGCCGTCGCCGAGTTGAGGCGCAGAGCCACGATGAGGCCAGCCAGACCCGCAAGCAGGCCCATATTGGCGAATGTCAGGAAGGTCAGCCGCTCGGTATTGATACCGGAAAGCTTCGTCGCCTTCTCGTTGCCGCCCATGGCGTAGATGCGCCGGCCGATTGTGGTACGGCGGGTAATGAAGGCATAGGCAGCGACGAGGACGAGCATGACGACAAGCACGTTCGGGAAGCCGCGATAGATCGACAGCTGGTAGCCGAGCCCCAGGATGGCAAGCGAGACTATGATGTTCTGGGCAAGGAAGAAGCCCATCGGTTCGACGTCATTGCCATGCTTTTCGTTCGACAGGCGCTTGCGCCAGGCCAGGTAGAAGAGAGTGACGGCGCCGACGACGGTCAGGATGATCGAGGTCGAATTGATGCCGCCCATATCGATGAGGTTGGGCAGGAAGCCGATGCTGATCAGCTGGAACTCCGGCGGGAACGGACCGATGCTGGTCCCGGTGCCCGATGCCGTCATCACGAACAGCGTCAGGCCGCGGAAAACCAGCATGCCGGCGAGCGTGACGATGAAGGACGGAATCTTGTGATAGGCGACGAAATAGCCCTGAACGCCGCCAACGACCGCGCCGAGAGCAAGACACACGACACCCGCCAGGACATAATTGGTGTGCCACTGCACCGTCATCACGCCGGCGATGGCGCCGATGAAGCCGACGACCGAGCCGACGGAAAGGTCGATATGGCCGGCGACGATGACCAGCAGCATGCCGAGCGCCATGATGACGATGAAGGAGTTCTGCAGAATGATGTTGGTCAGATTGAGCGGCCTGAAGAGAACGCCACCGGTCGAGAACTGGAAGAACACCATGATCGCGATGAGTGCGATGAACATGCCGTATTCGCGGATGTTGCCGCGGATATAGTCTCCGATCGAGACGACACGCCCCTGCTCAGCGATGGGTTGATTGATCGGCGTCATTGTTTCTTCTCCCCTGAGCGCATGATAGCGCGCATGATGGTTTCCTGGCTTGCTTCTCCCTTCGGCAATTCAGCGACGATGCGTCCCTCGTTCATCACGTAGATGCGGTCACAAGTGCCAAGCAGTTCCGGCATTTCCGACGAGATCATCAGAACGCCTTTCCCATCGGCGGCAAGCTGGTTGATGATAGTATAGATTTCGTATTTTGCGCCGACATCGATGCCGCGCGTCGGCTCGTCCAGGATCAGGACATCGGGGCCGGAGAACAGCCACTTCGACAGCACCACCTTCTGCTGGTTGCCGCCGGAGAGATTGACCGTCTCCTGGAAGATGCTCGAGGAACGGATACGCAGCTTCGACCGATAATCGGTGGCAACCCGCGATTCCTTGACGCTGTCGATCACCGAGGCATTCGACACCGCCTTCAGATTGACGAGCGTCGTGTTGTGCAGGATCGTGTCGTTGAGCACCAGGCCGAGTTGCTTGCGGTCTTCGGTGACGTAGGCGAGACCGGCGTCGATCGCCTTGCGCACGGTGCTGACGTCGACCGGCCTGCCGTGCATCAGCGCCTCGCCGGAGACCTTGTGGCCATAGGACTTGCCGAACAGGCTCATGGCGAATTCGGTGCGCCCTGCCCCCATCAGCCCGGCGATACCGACAACTTCGCCCTTGCGAACGGTAACGTTGATATTGTGCAGGACCTGACGGTCGCGGTGCTGCTGGTGATAGGCGTTCCAGTTCTTCACTTCGAGAATGGTTTCGCCGATCGGCACCGAACGCGGGGGATAGCGGTCTTCGAGATCGCGACCGACCATGTTGCGGATGATGATGTCTTCGCTGATCTCGTCGGCGTGACAGTCGAGCGTCTTGACGGTCATGCCGTCGCGCAGGACCGTGATCTGGTCGGCGACCTTGCGGATCTCGTTCAGCTTGTGGGAAATGATGATGGAGGTGATGCCCTGCTTGCGGAATTCCATCAGCAGGGTGAGCAGCGCATCGGAATCGCTTTCGTTGAGCGAAGCCGTCGGCTCATCGAGGATGAGCAGCTTGACGCTCTTCGACAGCGCCTTGGCGATCTCGACGAGTTGCTGCTTGCCGACACCGATGTCGGTCACCAGCGTGTTCGGAGATTCGGACAGGCCGACTTTCTTGAGCAGCTGCTTCGTGCGGTTGAAGGTCTCGTCCCAGCTGATGACGCCGCTCTTGGCATTCTCGTTACCGAGGAAGATATTTTCGCCGATCGACAGCAACGGCACGAGCGCCAGTTCCTGGTGGATGATGACGATGCCGATTTCTTCGGAGTCCCTCAGCGCCTTGAAGTGACGCGTCTCGCCTTCATAGACGATGTCGCCGTCATAGCTTCCGGTGGGGTAAACACCCGATAGCACTTTCATCAGGGTCGACTTGCCGGCCCCGTTTTCGCCTACCAATGCGTGAATTTCACCCTTGCGAACCTTCAGGTTCACGTTCTCCAGCGCCTTGACGCCCGGGAACGTCTTGGTGATGCTCCGCATTTCGAGGATGGTATTGTCCATAGTCAAAGTTCCAGCGTCCCCAGCCCGTCGATGGATGGGTAATCATAAAATCGAAGGCCGGAACCCGCAAGCGCAGGCTCCGGCCTCCAGCTTAACTTACTTCAGCTTGTCTTCGGTGTAGTAACCGCTGTCGACGAGGATCTGCTTATAGTTGGTCTTGTCGACGGCAACCGGCTTCAGCAGATAGGACGGAACGACCTTGACGCCGTTGTCGTAGGTCTTGGTGTCGTTGACCTCAGGCTCCTTGCCGGACATGACGGCATCGACCATGGCAACCGTCACCTTGGCGAGTTCGCGGGTGTCCTTGAAGATCGTCGAGTGCTGTTCGCCAGCGATGATCGACTTGACCGACGGGATCTCAGCGTCCTGACCGGTGACGATCGGGAGCGGCTGGGCAGCCGTACCGTAACCAACGCCCTTCAGCGAGGAGATGATGCCGATCGAGAGGCCGTCATAGGGAGACAGGACGGCGTCGACCTTGGCGTCGGTGTAGTTTGCCGAGAGCAGGTTGTCCATGCGGGCCTGCGCCGTCGCCGGATCCCAACGCAGGGTGCCGACCTTGTCCATGCCGGTCTGGCCGGACTTCACGACGAGCTTGCCCGAGTCGATGTAGGGCTGCAGGACGGACATTGCGCCATCATAGAAGAAGAAGGCGTTGTTGTCGTCCGGCGAACCGCCGAAGAGTTCGATGTTGAACGGGCCCTTGCCATCCTTGAGGCCGAGGCCGTCAACGATGGAATTTGCCTGGAGAACGCCGACCTGGAAGTTGTCGAAGGTGGCGTAGTAGTCGACGTTGCCCGAATCGCGGATCAGACGGTCATAAGCGATAACCTTGATGCCGGCATCGTGAGCCTTCTGGAGAACGTCGGAAAGCGTGGTGCCGTCGATCGAAGCGATGACGAGAACCTTGACGCCCTTCGTAACCATGTTTTCGATCTGCGAAAGCTGGTTCGGAATGTCGTCGTCGCCATACTGCAGGTCCGTGCCGTAACCGGCAGCCTGGAGCTGCTTGACGATGTTGTTGCCGTCGTCGATCCAGCGGGCCGAAGCCTTGGTCGGCATAGCAATGCCGACGGTGCCCTTATCCGCGGCCATTGCCGGTGCAACGAACGAAGCGACGCCGAAGGCAGCCGCAGCCATCAATGAGATAATGGATTTCATTTCTCTCTCCCTTGTTAATAGAGCAGCGGACGGAAAACCGCCCGCCCCGAAACTGTGGCAGGTTCCGTATTGGATAGTTACTTCAGATGGTGAGAAACGAAGTAGGTCTCCTCCACGATCTCACACGTGTTGAGTGCCAACCAGCACACGGCGGCAAACTGGTATGGATTCCTATAACTGTCAAATAGAATAAGTGGTAAAGTGCATAACAATTTTGGTATATCGTTAAAAAGTATTACTTTTAATGGAGCGCAGCGGGGAGGCTGCAACCATGACGATCGTTTCAGAGCCAATTTCGATGGATCACGTTGATATCCACAGCGACAGTTTCGGCGATGACAGCCTTTTACGGGCAGGACTTAAGCTGAATCACCTCCGAATGATCGTCGCAATCGAAGATAGCGGACAGATTTCCGCGGCTGCGGAAGTCCTCAACATCTCGCAGCCCGCCGCATCGCGCATGCTGTCCGAAATGGAATCAATCACCAAGACACAGCTCTACGAGCGGGTGGCCCGCGGCGTGGTGCTGACGACCTTCGGCGCGGCGCTTGCGAGACGCGCGCGCAAAATCCTTCTGGAGCTGCGCGAAGCGAGCCGCGAGATCGGTGAATTGAAGAGCGGCAAGGGCGGCTCGGTCTTCATCGGTGCAGTGACGGCGCCGGCCATGAGCCTCGTGGTGCCGGCGATCAACAAGGTGCGCAAAGCCTATCCCGGCATCGAGATCAATATCCAGGTGGAGACCAGCAACGTGCTCGCCCGCGAACTGCTCGCCGCCCGCCACGACTTCATCATCGGCCGCATTCCCGACGACCTCAACCCGCGCCTGTTCGAGGTGACCGAGATCGGCATCGAACGGGCCTGCCTGATTGTGCGCAAGAGCCATCCGCTGCTAAAGCAGAAGGTGAGCAGCCTTGCCGACGTCAGGGATTACGACTGGGTGTTTCAGCCGCCGGGTACGCTCTTGCGCCGGACGATCGAGGACATTTTCCTGTCGCGCGGCGTAGCGCTGCCGGAAAATATCGTCAACACCTCCTCGCTGCTGCTGACCTGCGCCATCGTCTGCGAGACCGATGCGATCGCCCCCGTCGCGATCGACGTCGCCCATTTCCTTGCCAGCCAAGGCGCCAAGGCCTCCGACGTGCGCGTCCTACCGATCGATTTCGAGATCAACGTCAAGCCCTACAGCCTGATCACGGCCAGCGAACGGGCGCTGCCGCCGAGCGCAAGGCTGCTTTATGACATGATCCTGGAGGAAAGCCTGAAGCAGGCGGGATAGGCCCGCAAGCCCGGCGCCATCTTGCCAGGTCCTAATGGGGCCGGAGCAATTCCGGCAAACTGCGCAGCGGTTTTTTGCGCCCGGAAATTGCGTGAAAAAATAGAGCACGTTGGCCGATCGCAGAAGCCGGAATGCTCTCCAGGGAAACGGGATGCTGTTCGGACAATCGGTATTTCAATCAGTGCTCGAGCGCCTGAAGGCGGAGGACCAGACGGCAGAAGATGACGCCGAAGTGCCGGCCGCCCACCGAGTGGCGGGTCTCGGCACCGGCTTTGCCTTCGATGTCATGGAGGGTGTCTCGGTCGCCTCGCAGCGGATCGGCGAAGCCTATTTCGACAATCTGGACCTCGATGCCGCAGAGGGACCCGTGGAAAAACCGCGGCCTCTGCTTCCACCCGAGCCTGTGATGCCGGATCACCTCACCCGCACGACCCCGCAAGAGGTTGCCGGCGAACTGGCGATCTCGGCTGCCGATACGCCGCTGACGCTCGGCGAGAAGCGCCGCGCGTTTGCCCGCGCCAACCACCCCGACGGCGTCGCCCTGCCCTTCCGCGACAATGCGACGAAGCGGATGATGCTCGCCAATCTCCTGATCGACGAAGCGCTGCGGCGATTGCGCTGATTACTCCGCCTGCACGTCCTTCGACGGCTTTTCCGAGGTCGGCGCTGCTGGCTCTTCCTCGTCGTCGGCGTCGGGTGCGACCGCCGGCGCTACGGCCTCAGGCTGGGGATTGAAGGTCCAGAACAGCATATAGAATGCATAAGCGCCCGCGGCGGCCGAAAGCACCGCCCAGAAGGGATCGCCGCCGATGATCTCGATCGTGGCCCAGCCGAAGCAGACGGCAACGATGGCAATCCGCACCCAGAGGCGCCGGTATGCCGGATGGTTCGGATCGATCAGTTGCATCTGTGCCCCGCGGTCGGTTATGTCACGCATGCCCCCGGCATGCGTCGCACAGCCCATGGCCTGTGTCGCGCTTGTCTTTAGTTTGAATCTTGCAAATGTGAAAGAGCCGCGGGCTTGACGCGACGCAGAGAAGATGGAATGAAAATTCCAGTTTTTTGGTAATTCGGTTTATTTGTTCCGAATTCAAGGGAGGTTGAAATGACAGTGAGATTCGGTCTTCTCGGCGCCGGCCGCATCGGCAAGGTTCACGCCAAGGCCGTCAGCGGCGACGCCAATGCGAAGCTGGTTGCGGTCGCGGACGCCTTTCCGCAGCCAGCTGAAGCGATCGCCTCGGCCTATGGCTGCGAAGTCCGCACCATCGAGGCGATCGAGGCCGCCAAGGATATCGACGCCGTCGTCATCTGCACGCCGACGGACACCCATGCCGACCTGATCGAGCGTTTCGCCCGCGCCGGCAAGGCGATTTTCTGCGAAAAGCCGATCGATCTCGACGTCGCCCGCGTCAAGGCCTGCATCAAGGTGGTGGAAGACACCGGTGCCAAGCTGATGGTCGGCTTCAACCGCCGATTCGATCCACATTTCATGGCGGTTCGCAAGGTCATCGATGACGGCAAGATCGGCGATGTCGAGATGGTGACAATCACCTCGCGCGATCCCGGCGCCCCGCCGGTCGATTACATCAAGCGCTCGGGCGGCATCTTCCGCGACATGACCATCCACGATTTCGACATGGCCCGCTTCCTGCTCGGCGAAGAGCCGGTCTCGGTGCTGGCGACCGCCGCCGTGCTTGTCGACAAGGCGATCGGCGAAGCCGGCGATTATGATAGCGTCTCGGTGATCCTGCAGACTGCCTCCGGCAAGCAGGCCGTCATCTCCAACTCCCGCCGCGCCACCTATGGCTACGACCAGCGCATCGAAGTGCATGGCGCAAAGGGCATGGCGGCAGCCGAAAACCAGCGCCCGGTTTCGATCGAGGTGGCCAACGGCGACGGCTACACCCGCCCGCCGCTGCATGATTTTTTCATGACCCGCTACACCGAAGCCTACGCCAACGAGATCGCCGCCTTCATCGCCGCGATCGAAAAGGGCTCGAAGATCTCACCGTCGGGCGCCGATGGTCTCGCTGCGCTGGCGCTCGCCGACGCGGCGGTGCAGTCGGTCAAGGAAGGCAAGCGGATCAAGGTTGGCTGACGGCCCTATCCCGAGCGGCCGCCACGATGAGATGGCCGGGCACACGCCCGGCCGTTTGCGTTTGGGCCTGGTAAAGGCGGCGAGAGCCATACCGTGCACCGGGTACCGCCCGCTCGAAACGCCAACAGCTCGTTTGGCGGCAACACGCCCCAACCTCCGTCATTCCAGGCCTTGAGCCTGTAATCCACAGCCCCCGCGCGTCCGCGCGATGAATTGAACCTATTCGCCCTCGAGGGAGTCTCCCGCGCCGAAGGACTTGGCGCTCAGATTCCTGCGGCGAGCCCAGGAATGAGGAAGCGAGAGAAGATTTGAACTGCCCATGGTCGCTGGAGGATGCGGTGTGGATTCTCGGATCAAGGCCATGCAGGACGGAGGGTGGCCGTGGATTCCAGGCTCAAGGCCTGGAGTGACGGAGAGTGAGGGTTGCGTTTGCGCCAAAGTTGCCGTCGGCGAGGCTAAGGCGTCCCGATTCCCGGTCAAAAGGCGGTGCTATGCCGGTGCCGAAAGCGCCGCCCACAGTCCGCAACATCGACGGCTCGTTTGGCGGCAAGACACCGCCGACCTCCGTCATTCGAGGCCTTGAGCTGGGAGCCAGGGCCGCGGCCAGTCGAGGCGGGCAGTTGTGCAGTGGTTCGGACCTTTGAACGACCCCGCCCCACAAGGAGAGAGGGCCTTATCCGCGGCAGCGCTTCGGCCTGACGCAGCTTCACACAGCATCGCTGGATTCAAAATGCGGCGAGTGCGACACGGTAGCCCCTCCCCTTGTGGCGAGGGGTTGGGGAGGTGTTTTGGCGCTACTCGCCACTCTGAACGCCCGAGACCATGATATCCTGGTCGATGACCGAGAGCGCCCGGTTGAGATGGCCTTCGAAGACGAGGATGGGTTCTTCGGGGACGATGCGGATTTCGGGCATGCCTTCCATGCGCACGATATGCGACTGGCCGAGGCCCTCTTCGATGCCCTGGCGCAGCAGGTCGTAATAGCGGGTGCCGGGGCCGGTGATGGCGATGGGCATGCGTTCGGTGAGGCTGAGCACGCGCGACAGGCCGTTACCGAGCGCCAGGCCCGCCTGGCGAAAGGCGAAGGCGGAGGTTCGGTGGCCCTGGCGGGCCTTGGCGGCGATCTTGTCCAATTCGGCGACGGGGACGAATTTGGCGGGAATCGTATCGAGCGGCACTTCGAAGGCGCTGCGCAGGATGGCGTAGAAACCGGCATAGGCTTCGATGCAGCCGCGCGTGCCGCAGCGACAGAGGCCGCCACCTGCCATGTGCAGCATATGCCCGAAATTCGGCGCCGAAACCTCCTGCCCCGTCTGCCCTCCCCGCCGGACGATGCCGAGGCCGATGCTGTGGCCGAGCGAGAGGGCCGCGAGCGAGCGGAAGTTGGCGCCCTTGACGATCTCCTCGCGCGCGCCGAGTGCTGCGGCGACCAGCAGGGTCTCGTTGTCGAGGATGACCTTGGCTTGCCAGTCGGGTCTCAGCGCCGATTCGAAATCGATCTGGTCGCTGCCGAAGATCGGTGACCAGAGCAGAACCGGCTCGGTGGAAGCGACCAGGCCCTTGCTGCTGATCGAGATCAGCAGCACTTTTTCCTGGGAAATGCGGGAGCGATCGAGAATGCGCGACAGGCCGGCGCGCACGCCTTCGATGAAGTGGGCCGCGCCCGAGGGATCATGCGAGCGCTCCTCGCTGAAGCGGTCGATCAGCTTGCCGGCATAATCCACCAGCGAGTATTGCACCGCATCGGATGAGATGATGACGACGATGAGATATCCGCAATCTCGCCGCTGGCGCAGAAGCACACGCGGCCGGCCGCGGCCGCTGGCCGCCTGCTGCTCGGACTTTTCGATGATCTGGGCGCGTTCCAGATCGGCTGTGATCGCCGAGATGGTGGCCGAGGAAAGGCCGGTGAAATCGGAAATTTCGGTATGGGCGAGCGCGCCGTGGCGGCGTAGCACGGACAGCACGAGCACGCTGTTTCTCTGCCGGACCAGCTCCGTGCTCGACTTGGTCAGCATGAATGCCGCCCTCTTCCCAATGCTTGTTCCGCCCTCGCTTCCACTGCATCGCCGGCCGTCGTTCCGCAAGGAAAATAAGCAGACTTCGCAGTGTTGACAGTTGAAAAAATCTCTGACATCAAATTTCTCGACTGTCGAGAAAATAATCCGAATTTCCTCGACAGGCGTATCGCCGTGGCCGGAGGAAGCATGGGCTGGGCCGGTCGCAACTCACTCGGGAGGACATGATGAAGTCTATTTTGAAATTGATGGCAGGCGCCGCCATCCTCGTTTCCGTGCATACTGCTGCCATGGCTGCCGATCTCGTTGTCGGCGTTTCCTGGTCGAACTTCCAGGAAGAACGCTGGAAGACCGACGAAGCCGCCATCAAGAAGGCTCTGGAAGCCAAGGGCGCCAAGTATATTTCCGCTGACGCGCAGTCCTCGGCCGCCAAGCAGCTGACCGACGTCGAATCGCTGATCTCGCAGGGCGCCAACGCGCTGATTATCCTCGCCCAGGACTCCGACGCCATCGGCCCGGCGATCGAAAAGGCCGCTGCCGAAGGTATCCCGGTCGTCGGCTATGACCGCCTGATCGAAAACCCGGCTGCCTTCTACATCACCTTCGACAACAAGGAAGTCGGCCGCCTGCAGGCCGAGGGCGTCTTCAAGGCGAAGCCGGAAGGCAACTACGTCTTCATCAAGGGCTCGTCCTCCGACCCGAACGCCGACTTCCTGTTCTCGGGCCAGCAGGAAGTGCTGAAGGCTGCGATCGACGCCGGCAAGATCAAGAATGTCGGCGAAGCCTACACCGACGGCTGGCTGCCGGAAAATGCTCAGCGCAACATGGAGCAGTTCCTGACCGCCAACAACAACAAGGTTGACGCCGTCGTCGCCTCCAACGACGGCACGGCCGGCGGCGCAATCGCAGCGCTCGACGCCCAGGGCCTCGCCGGCTCCGTTCCGGTTTCCGGCCAGGACGGCGACAAGGCGGCGCTGAACCGCATCGCGCTCGGCACGCAGACGGTTTCCGTCTGGAAGGACAGCCGCGAACTCGGCAAGCGCGCCGCTGAAATCGCTCTCGACCTCGCCGGCGGCAAGGACATGAGCAAGATCGACGGCGCACAGGCATTCAAGGGCGGCCCGAAGGGTGTGGAAATGCAGTCTGTCTTCCTGAAGCCGCTGGCGATCACCAAGGACAATCTGAACGTCGTCATCGACGCCGGCTGGATTTCCAAGGCTGAAGCCTGCCAGGGCGTCAAGGCCGGCACCGTCGCCGCCTGCAAGTAAGCAGCTCCTGCACTGAACTGCCGGCGCCGCAGCGGAAAGACCGCTGCGGCGCCGGATGCGGACGAGAACTCCAATGATGCAGTTCCTCCGCCTCGCCGCACCAGCGCGGACTTATTCCCTGCCGGAAGGGTGTCGCGACGCCACGCGACCGGTTTCCGGAAGCACCGCGATGGTCAGTTGAAGAACAGATTGATGACGCCGAAGGCAGCCTTTCGCACGCCCGCGCATCCGTCGAAACAAGAATGGGGGAACGGCAAACCCATGGCCGAAATGGTAAAATCCACAACATCAAGCGGGCCGCGAACGGCGGAAGCCAATGCGGTGACCCGCTTCTTCCGCGCCACCGAGATCGACACGCGCCTGCTCGGCATGATCGGCGCGCTCGTCATCATCTGGATCGGTTTCCACATCATCACCGGCGGCCTGTTCCTGACCCCGCGCAATCTCTGGAACCTGTCGGTCCAGACGACCGATATCGCGATCATGACGACGGGCATGGTGCTGATCATCGTCACCCGCAACATCGATCTTTCGGTCGGTTCCGTGCTCGGCCTCTGCGGCATGATCATGGGCGTGACGCAGGCGAAAATCCTGCCGGAATATATCGGCTTCGACAGCCCCTTCACCTGGGTGATCACGCTGCTGATCGGCATCGTTGCCGGCGGGCTGATCGGCACCTTCCAGGGCATGATCATCGCCTTCCTCAACGTTCCCTCCTTCATTGTTACCCTCGGCGGCCTGCTGGTCTGGCGCGGCGCGACCTGGCTCGTCACCAGCGGCCAGACGGTTGCCCCGATGGACCAGACCTTCCGCATCATGGGCGGCGGCGCCGAGGGCTCGATCGGCGCCACCTGGAGCTGGGTCGTCGGCATCGCCGCCTGCCTCTTCGTCATCGCCAGCATCATCGGCTCGCGCCATCAGCGCCGCCGCTTCGGCTTTCCGCGCCGGCCGATCTGGGCGGAATATTTTCTCGCGACGCTCAGCTGCGTGCTGATCCTCGGAGCCGTCTCGATCGCCAACAGCTATTACTGGCCGATCAACATCGCCAAGAAATATGCCGAGACCAACAATATCCCCTGGCCGGAAACCGGCCTGGATATTCCCTACGGCATCGCCGTGCCGGTGCTGATCGCCATCGTCGTCGGCATCATCATGACCTTCATCGCCACCCGCCTGCGCTTCGGCCGCTATGTCTTCGCGATCGGCGGCAACCCGGAGGCCGCCGAGCTCGCCGGCATCAAGACCCGCTGGGTGACGGTGCGCATCTTCGCGCTGATGGGCGTGCTTGCCGCTATCGCGGCGGCGATTTCCACGGCCCGCCTCAACGCCGCGACCAACTCGCAGGGCACGCTCGATGAGCTCTACACCATCGCCGCCGCCGTCATCGGCGGGACGTCGCTGGCGGGTGGCACCGGCACTATCGCCGGGGCCATGCTCGGCGCGCTCGTCATGCAGTCGCTGCAATCGGGCATGGTTCTCGCCCACGTCGACACGCCGCTGCAGAGCGTCGTCGTCGGCACCGTCCTCGTCGTCGCGGTCTGGCTCGACACCGTCTATCGCGCCCGTGCCAAGTGAGAGGAGCCTCAAACATGACTGATCACCGCACTCCCCTCGTGGAACTGAAAAACATCTCGATCTCCTTCGGCGGCATCCACGCCGTGGACAACGCCTCGGTGGATCTCTACCCCGGCGAGGTCGTCGCCCTTCTCGGCCACAACGGCGCCGGCAAGTCGACGCTGATCAAGATCCTCTCCGGCGCCTACAAGCGCGACTCCGGCGAGATCCTGATCAATGGCGAGCCGGCCGACATCCGCAACCCGCGCGACGCCAAGAAATACGGGATCGAGACGATCTACCAGACCCTTGCCGTCGCCGACAATGTCGACGCCGCCGCCAACCTCTATCTGGGACGCGAGCTGAAGACCCGCTGGGGCACGCTCGACGACGTGGCGATGGAAGCCTCGGCGCGCGAAGTGATGGGGCGGCTCAACCCCAACTTCAAGCGCTTCAAGGAGCCGGTGAAGGCGCTGTCGGGCGGCCAGCGGCAATCGGTGGCGATCGCCCGCGCCATCCTCTTCAACGCCCGTATCCTGATCATGGACGAGCCGACGGCAGCCCTCGGCCCGCAGGAGACTGCGCAGGTGGGCGAGCTGATCAAGCAGTTGAAGAAGGAAGGCATCGGCATCTTTCTCATCAGCCACGACATCCACGACGTCTTCGACCTCGCCGACCGCGTTTCGGTGATGAAGAACGGCCAGGTGGTGGGCCACGCCCGCACCGAGGATGTGACCAAGGACGAGGTGCTCGGCATGATCATCCTCGGCAAGGTACCGCCCAAGGCCATCCCCGGCCCCGGCGCCATGCAGATTTGAGTGCTGCAAGGTCATCGAGAACAACACCCGCTCCGCCGCCCGCAAGGCCGGCGGAGTTTTTTGTGGCGCACTCCACAGCTCGACGGAAAAATACCCCGTAAACCGCAAGCATCGGTATTTCTGAGAATTTCACGATTGAAGCCGGCCGCAAGCTAGGCTAAGAACCACCCATCGGACAGGCGATTCAAACCGCCTCAGGCGTGCACCCGTAGCTCAGCTGGATAGAGTGTTGGATTCCGATTCCAAAGGTCACAGGTTCGAATCCTGTCGGGTGCGCCATTTTTTGTAACGCTTGGCATCAGCGCGCACCTGCTTGCCATCAATGTGCACCCTGCCTGATAACAGTGCATACCGATTTCGACTTCATTGCGCGTGCCGGCATAGTGGACTGGGCGGCCGAAGCCGCCGCCGCGCCAGAGTCTTCGTTATGCGGCTCCAGGCCGATTGATCGTCAGGAAGTGACGGACGACAGGTTTCTCGGGACCAACATGGTAGGCCAGCACCTTACCCTGCAGGTCGGCATCGGCATTGGAGACCCGCTTGTGCTGGCGAAGATGTTCAGCCCAGGATTCGACCATGAACCACTCTACGATCTTCTCCGGGGCGGCCGAGTCCTCGGTGACACCCCATCCGTAGGCACCATCGCGGCGGCGCTCCTGGGAAAGATGGTCGAGGGCGTGCAGGAATGCGCTCCGGTGCTGCTTCTCTATCGTGTATTCGATCAGGATGAGAACCGGGCCACGGTCATGAGCAACGGGTTCGGCGACGAGAGGCTCGGGCCAGTGGTTCGACGGCACCAGGTCGGCATCGCCGGCCGGAAGCTTCACGCGATGCATGATGAATCCGGCGATGAGCAGGCCGATGGCCCCGATGATCAAGGTGGACTTGATGCCGACAGCCTCGCCGATCGCACCCCAGCCAAGACTTCCGGCAGTCATCGCACCGTTGAAGACGGTCAGGTAGACGGCAAGACCACGACCGCGCACCCAGTTGGGAAGGACGGACTGCGCCGTGCCGTTGAGCGTTGTCAGGGCGGTGATCCATGCACCACCGAGGAAGAGAAGGACCACGATGGCGACCCACTTCGGTGGAGCGAGAGCAAGGGCTCCCATGACGGCGGCGGTGATCACCGCCGCGCCGAGAAGCAGGCCGTCGGAACTCAAGCGTTGGCGCAGCTTCGGCATCACCAAGGCTCCACCGATCGCGCCTGCGCCGACCGCACCGAGCAGGATACCGTAGAAGCTGGCATCACCACCGAGCAGTTGGCGGGCAAGGAGCGGAAGAAGAGCCCAGACGGCGCTGGCGAAGGCGAAGAAGATCGCGGCGCGCAGCAGGACGACGTGCAGTGGCGTGCTCGAGCGGGTGTAGCGAAGTCCGGCTCGAAAGGCGCCAAAAAAGTTCTCTTGGAGAGCGTCATTGGCGTTCTGGGGGCGCGGCCACCAGACGAGGGCTGCGATCACCACGAGGTAGCTGGCAACGTCCGCGCCATAGGTGATCCCCGCGCCAAAGGCTGCGAGAAGCAGGCCGCCCGCAGCAGGGCCGATGGAGCGAGCGATGTTGATACCGAGCGAGTTCAGCGCCACCGCGCTCTTTACGTCCTCGCGCTTCACCAATTCCGGAACGATCGCCTGCCAGGTCGGCCCCATTAGCGCTGCCCCAATACCGCCGAGGAAGGTCAACCCGATCAGAGCGCTGACCGAGAGCATGCCCGTCTGCGAGAGGAGCATCAGCGAAATGCTGACGGAGGCCAGTAGCACCTGGACAGCGATCAGGAACTTGCGGCGATCGAGGATGTCGGTGAGAACGCCTGCCGGGATGGCAAGCAGGAAAATCGGCAGGGTTCCGGCCGCCTGAACCATGGCGACTGCGGCGGGCGATGCGGACAGATCCGTCATCAGCCAGGAACTGGCGACGTCGCGCATGAAACTTCCGGTGTTGCCAAGGACGGTGGCGGTCCACAGAACAGCGAAGACTGGCTGTGCGAGGGGCGTGAAGGTTCCCCCGGATGATTTTGCGGCGCTCATTTGCCTACTCCCTTGGTGAGGTCTCAAATGCTGCAACGAAGACGAATGCGCCTGCGAGGCCCAGGTGCTCGAAGAAGGCGTTGGTCGCCATCATGCGATCCATGCCCGGGGCCATTTCCCAGAAGCGGAGAGCGATGAAGGTCGCGAGAAGTGTGAAGCCCGCCAGCGCCAGGGCGCCTGCCCAACGCAGGAAGCCCGAGACCACCATGGCTGAAGCCGCAAGTTCGAACGCGATGACGGCAACGGCGAAGAAGGCGGCTGGTTGGAGACCGAAGTGGTCCATTTCGGCCAGTGCGCTGTTGAAATCGAAGATCTTGGCGAGCGGGCCCTGGATGTAGGCGGCGCAGAGCGCAAGCAGCGACACAGTTCGCGTGACCGGAGAAGCAACGATGCGTGCCAGACTGCTCCGGACTGGATTCGACACATGGGATTGGTGGCTCATATCTGCTCCTGCATGTTCGCCGATCTGATCGAGCGGCTGCGTTTGATGGAGCGATATTGGCTAGCTACCGTCTTACCAACAATTGCAGCAATTGTTTCGATTTAATTGCGGTTCTTGAAATTATCCGCCAGGTCGCTCGGGCGGCGGCTGGCCGCCCGAGCGCAAAGCTGAGTTTAGACCGCCCAGCAGGAGCAGCCGAGAGCGCCGAAGAATCCTTTGAGGTCGGCGATCGGAAGCTTGGATGTCCAAGCTCCGGCATGGTCATGGCCATGCACGCCGCAATCGCTGGCACATCCGCATGTGGAGATCGCCGTGCGGCGCAATGAGCGAGCCCCTGCGCCTTTCGGTTCGCCCCAGGCTGCGTAACCGCCGAACTTGCGTACGGGAGACCAGTCGGGCATCGCGGGCGGGATGTCGTTCTCGTCGAGCGTCTTGAAGTCGCCTGCGCCATAGACGATCTTGCCGCCGACCATGGTCAGTTCCGAGGTGAGGAACGAAATCTCGCCCTCGGCGCAGGAGAAGAAGTCCTTGTCCGGCACCACGAGGTCGGCAAACTGGCCCTTCTCGATATGACCCTTCTTGCCCTCTTCGTTCGAGAACCATGTGACCTTTTCGGTCCACATGCGCAGCGCCGTCTCGCGATCGAGGCAGTTGGCTCGCGGATAGAGTTGCATTCCGCCGACAGTCTTGCCGGTGACCATCCACGACAGCGAGACCCACGGATTGTAGGAGGCGACGCGCGTTGCATCGGTGCCTGCGGAGACATTCACACCCTTGTCGAGCATGCGTTTGATCGGCGGCGTGGCCTCGGCCACGCCGTGACCGTATCGCTCGACGAAATATTCGCCCTGATAGGCCATGCGGTGCTGCGTGGCGATGCCGCCGCCGAGTGCGGCGATGCGGTCGATCGAGCGATCCGAGATGGTTTCGGCATGGTCGAAGAACCAGTTGAGTCCTTCGAGCGGAATATCCTTGTCGACCTTCTCGAATACATCGAGGGCGCGGGAGATGGTCTCGTCATAGGTGGCGTGGAGACGCCAGGGCCAGCGGTTTTCTGCCAGTACGCGGACGACCTCTTCCAACTCGCCTTCCATTTCCGGAGCCATTTCCGGACGGGGCTGGCGGAAATCCTCAAAGTCGGCAGCCGAGAAGACGAGCATCTCACCGGCACCGTTGTGGCGGAAGTAGTCGTTACCCTGCTTGTATTTGACCGACTGCGTCCAGTTCAGGAAGTCCTGTTTCTCTTCCCTGGGCTTCTGGGTGAAGAGGTTGTAGGCGAGACGCACCGTCATCTGGTTCTCATCGGAGAGCTTCTGGATGACCTCGTAGTCGTCAGGATAGTTCTGGAACCCGCCACCCGCGTCGATCACGCCTGTCACGCCAAGGCGGTTCAGTTCGCGCATGAAGTGGCGGGTCGAGTTGACCTGGTAGTCCAGAGGAAGCTTCGGCCCCTTGGCGAGCGTCGAGTACAGAATGCCGGCATTCGGCTTCGCGAGCAGCATGCCAGTCGGGTTGCCGTTGGCATCGCGAGTGATTTCGCCGCCGGGAGGGTTCGGCGTATCGCGGGTGTAGCCGACGGCGCGCAGGGCCGCACCATTCAGGAGTGCCCGGTCGTAGAGATGTAACAGGAAGACCGGGGTATCGGGAGCGATCGCATTGATCTCCTCGATCGTCGGCAGGCGCTTTTCGGCGAACTGATGTTCAGTGAACCCCCCGACGACGCGCACCCATTGCGGCGCGGGCGTAATCGCCACCTGGCGCTTCAGCATGTCCATCGCATCGGCGAGCGACCGAACGCCGTCCCAGCGCAGTTCCATGTTGTAGTTCAGGCCGCCGCGCACAACGTGGGTGTGGTTGTCGATCAGACCCGGCAGGACGCGCTTGCCCCTGAGGTCGACGATCTTCGTGTTGGCACCAGCCAGCGCCATAATCTCACTGTCGGATCCGACTTCGAGAAAAAGGCCATCCTTGATGGCGATCGCCGTGGCGTTCGGATTGGTCCGGTCGAGGGTCGTCACGCGGCCGTTGTGGAGGATCAGGTCGGCATGCATGGTGTCTACTCCGGTGTGGTTGGGATCGGCGGCTTTCGCCGGGGAGAAGAGGTTCGAGAACGCCAGGCTCGACGCGCCCCCAAGAAAGGATCGACGAGTCGCCATCAGCTCCGCTCCTCCGCTTTCGCCTCCGCCTGATGGGCGAGGTCGATAAGATCGCCGCCCTTAGGCAGGTGGCCGAACATGTGCGGCTTGATCTGATGAAGCCATGAAACGGCTGCTGGCTCCCTGCTCCACAAGGTCTTTGCGAAAGGGATGATCTGTTCACCGACGAGAATGCCGAGAAGGCCGACCAGGGCGATGACAGGCGGAGCCGGCGAGCGGACGTTCAGGAGGCTGTAGACGATGCCCACAAGCAGACCTGCACCGAGAGAAAGAAGATAGATTTTCACGGGATGCCCTCCACGGTTAGAGAAAGGCCACTCCGACGGGGTTATCGGAGCGGCCTGATCAGGCCCTTACTTGGCGGGGTTCGGGCCGATGCGCTTGCCGTGCTTGACGCGTTCCTCTGCGCCGTGAACCATCGTGTAGGCGTAGTCGACGCCCATGCCGTATGCGCCGGAATGCTCCTTCACGAGGGTGATGACAGCATCGTAGGTTTCCCTGCGAGCCCAGTCGCGCTGCCACTCGAGCAGGACCTGCTGCCAGGTGACCGGGATCACGCCTGCCTGCACCATCCGGTCCATCGCGTATTTGTGTGCGTCGGAGGACGTGCCGCCGGAAGCATCCGCAACCATGTAGATCTCATAATCTGGAACATCATGCAGGGCCGAGAGTGCGAAGGTGGTGTTGCAGACCTCGGTCCAGAGACCGGAGACGACGATCTTCTTGCGGCCTTCGGCGGCGTTCTTCGCCAGCGCGTCACGGACGTTCTGGTCGTCCCAGGAGTTCATCGAGGTGCGCTCGAGAATGTCGTTCTCCGGGAATACGGCGAGCAGTTCCGGATAGGTGTTGCCAGAGAAGGATTGCGTCTCGACCGTAGTGATCGTGGTCGGAATATTGAAGATCTTGGCGGCCTTGGCGAGGCCGACGACATTGTTCTTCAGCGTCTGGCGGTCGATCGATTGGACACCAAAGGCCATCTGCGGCTGCTGATCAATGAAGATGAGCTGGCTGTTGGCGGGAGTGAGAACTTCGAGCTTGGACATGAGATTTTCCTCTTCGGTTGTTTGGACCGCGAATGCGGCGGGTTAATAAACTGGGCAGGGCCTGTCGGACGGACACCATGTCCTGGAACACGGCTCATAAGGGCCCGAGTAGGTCGAAACCGATGCTTTCATTCACTCGTTGCCTCGGTTGCTGAAAGGGAACGTAGTGTGATTTGCGCTTGTGCAAAATTGCAATATTAATTGCGAATGACTTGCATTCATCGCAATAATTACACTTCACGGCACACTCCCATAAAGGGCCATCGCCCACTCCGCGCTCGATATCCGACGATGGATCAAATCAGCCGGGGCAAATATCCTCAAAGGAGAGATGGGAGAAGCCCGTCGTAGTGGAGTAACCATCCATGGATATGGACAAAGCCGCTAGGGTGCGCCGGCATCATGGTCGTAGTTAGAAAACACGCCCGCAACCCAATCTGCAAAGACCTGATATTTAAGGCTCGGAAACCGGCCCGCTGGCCTTACTATGTGAACAGGATGACGTGGTGGCGCCCAGTCGTTCATGATTGGGACCAGGGCGCCACGAGCGATATGGGGCCGTGCCAAGAATTCAAATGTCTGCCCGATACCCAGTCCTGCTAATACTCCATGCAAATGCGCCGTCGCATCACTGGTGGAGAGCTTGATGGGGCTGTAGATCTCTATTTTCTCATCGCCTTTAATCAGTCGGACGGGTGCAGCTTTCAGACTACGTGCATCAAAGTACTGCACGAAAATATGATCACGCTGCAGATCCGATGGCGAAGCTGGCACGCCGTGTTTTTCGAGGTACCCCGGGGTTGCGCAGGTCACTATCTCAACGCTGCATAACTTCCTCGCAACAAGAGATGCGCTGGGCAGATCGCCGGCACGAATGACGCAGTCTATGCCCTCTTCGACGATGTCGGCCTGACGTTCTGTTACACCAAGATGCAACTCGATCTCTGGAAAGAGCGCGTAAAACTCTGGCAACCGAGGGATCAGAATCGCATTCGCGAAGGTCCCTCCTACGTCAACCCGAAGTTTTCCCCTGGTGGCGAGGCGCCCACGGGTCGCCTCATTGTTCATCTCGTCGAAATCGGCGATCAGACGAATGGCGCGCTCGTAATAAGCGACTCCCTCAGGTGTCACGGAGACTGAACGTGTCGTGCGTTCGAGCAGTTTGAGGCTCAAGCTTGCCTCGAGATCCTGAACAAGCTTACTCACGGTCGACCGAGGCGCACGCATCGTGTCTGCAGCCTTTGCAAAGGATCCGGCCTCGACGACGCGAACAAAGGCTCTGATCGCTCCCAATTGATCCATTGTCATCTCTCCAGCGAATGTGTGCGAATGCCTGGGGTTCAGTTATCGACCAGTGGCAAAGGGCATCAAGTCGAATGTTTGAAGATCTTCCCTGCAAAAACCAGGGCGCCGCCGGGCAGATGCGGCGTCCAAAATTCGAAATTCCATCAGTGGTATTGTCAGGCAGCCAATGGCTCGAGATTTGCCTGGATCTGATCGCGGAAAGCTTCATATCGGCCCGGTAGCTTGAGTGCTTCCCCAAGGTGAGCCGTGTCCTCGTCACGGTTGAAGCCAGGCTCGTTGGTGGCAACCTCGAACAGGATACCGCCCGGCGTGCGGAAGTAGATGGCCCAGAAGTAGTCGCGGTCGATGACGGGTGTGACTTGATAGCCCGTGTCCATCAGCGCTTTGCGCACATCGAGCTGCTTCTCGCGGTTATCGACGGCAAAAGCGATGTGGTGAACCGACCCTGCCCCCTGACGCGCAAATGGCGTTTTCGGCAGGGATGCAAGATCAATCGTGTCAGCTCCGTTTCCGTTTGGAATGATGAAGCGAGTCAAGTTGCCCTCCTTTTCGGCGCGCTGGTACCCCATGAAGCCGAGCAGCTCTTCCGTCGCAGCCGTATCATGCAGGCTGAAGCGAGCGCCGGCGAAACCGCGGATGGCCGCATCGTCGGGGATTCCATCCGCCAGCCATGGCGCGCGGTTGTCGTCGGCGGACTCGATCAGCGCAAGACCGTCGCCATCCGGGCCCATGAAGCGAAGACGGTTGGCACCGAAGACAGTATCCGTTTCCAGACCGTCGACACCGTGAGCCGCGAAGCGATCCTGCCAGAACTTCAGCGAGCCCTTTGGAACAGAGAACTGCGTCTCACCGACCTCACCCACGCCCGGACGACCAAGCATCATGTTCGGGAATGGGAAGTAGGTCATCACCGTGCCTGCGGAACCATTCTCGTTGCCGTAGTACAGGTGGTAGACGCTCGGATCGTCGAAGTTGACAGTCTGCTTGACGCGGCGCAGGCCCAGCGTGTCGGTGAAGAAGCGATTGTTCTGCCGCGCGTCGGATGCCATCGAAGTCACGTGGTGAAGTCCCTTGATGTCCTTGATCATGTCTGTGCCTTTCAATCAGCTGGTGTTCAAGTGTTGATATGAATGTAGGTCCGTTGATCACAGCGCGGAATTGCAATATTCATTGTGATTGAATTGCAAAATTTGAAACAATGAAATGAACGATTATAAAGCCCTTCGAACTTTCCTGCTTGCCGCCGAGAAGCGGAACTTCGCCCAGGTAGCCCGCGAACTGGACATGACACCCGCAGCCGTAACGCGTGCCATCGCCGCGCTCGAGGCAGAACTCGGCGTACAGCTCTTTGTGCGCACCACGAGGCAGGTTTCTTTGACGACCGATGGCGCGATCTTTGCCGCGCAGATCCAGCCCGCGGTCAAGACTCTGGAGGACGCTCGGCGCGAAGTGATGAACTCACATAAGGCGGACGAGGGTCGGCTGCGTATCAGTGCGCCGACATGGTTCGGCAAGACGGTGCTGCCGCCGATCCTGTCTGGGTTCAAGCAACGCTATCCGAAGATGAGCTTCGAGATCTCGCTGTCTGATGGATTGGTGAACATCGTCGACGACGACTACGATCTGGCGATCCGCATCTCGTCACAGCCTTCGGACAAGTTCACGATCTGGAGAAAGATTCGCGTGGTGCCGCGCATTCTGGTCGCCGCTCCCGGAAGTAGATTCTCCCACATGCAGCACCCGAACGAACTGAAGCCCGATGACTGCCTCGCGTACAGCGGCGAAAGCCGACGTGAGAACTGGGTGCTGTCGGACGGTGGGTCAAGCATTACGATTTCCGCAGGTCGAGCCTTCAGCGCAAACAGCGGAGAGGTTCTGGCGGACATGGCCGCCGACGGTGCCGGTGTCGCGCTGCTTCCAGGATTCAACATCGCCGATCACATCAGCAGCGGTCGCCTCGTCCACGTCTTCAAGGGATGGGCGCCGCCGGACCTGTGGCTGACGCTGTTCTACCCGCCCTACCAAGCACTCCCGCCAAGGATTGCGTCATTCTCCAAGTTCTTCGAGGATCAGGTCGCGGCAAAGATGGTCATGCTGGACTGAGGCACGAAAATGCCCGTCACCATGATCTGGCACACCCAATTCAGATTCGATCAAGCTGATGGAGTGCACGAAGTCTAGCCGCAACCAGTTGCTGCAGCCGCCACAGGTTTCGATCATAGATTTTGCGATCCGCCAGATCTGAAACCGTCCGATGCAGGTATTCCGCGCAAGATCCGGCGGGTCCACATGCCTGGGCGATCAACCCTGCCGCCTCTTCGAGGGGGATCTTCTCCGTGAGCGGAGACTGCCTGCCGCTCGCCCAGAACGTGAGCGCCCGCCGCACACCCGTCGGTGTCTTGACCGCAACCCAACGAACCATGTCGCACACTTCGGCATACCGAATCTCTCGCGCCAGAAGAGTACGCAGACTCTCCCTCTTGGTGGTGCACGGAAGCTTGAGGACAAGCCCCGAACAGCTTCCTCCTGGCCGAAGCGCGAGCATGAGACCGGGCGCGTCGGAGGTGGCCCTGAGCCGCTCAATCCTCAACGAGAACGCACGGTGCCAGCCGTGAGCGACCGCCTCTTCGCTGGCGGCCACCTCGAAACCCGGGTTCCACATCAAGGATCCGTACGCGAACACCCATATCTCCTCGTCACCAGCCTCTTCCTCAATTCTGCTGACGAGGTCGTCGAGCTGCTTGGGCGAGATCGGATTCCAATTGGGCTCCGGCCCCTCGTCCTCGACAATTCTGATGGTCGTGACGACCAGGTCGGGGGTGAGTTCCATGGTAGCAGGTGCGGGGGCCTTGGCGGCCGGTGTCTTTGGCATCGTGTGACCCGTTCAACGAGTTTGCCGCCGGAGGCCCATCATCGACGGCGGTTCATGGAATAGCTGCCGCCTGATCAATCAGCGGAACGGTTGATGATTGCCCGGAACGTGATTTCGACGATCCGCGGGGGAAAGCCAGCGCCGAAACCCCGATATTAGATTGCTGGCGCACTGAGGCACATCTGTGCCGTACATTTCCTTGCGGACCTTGTACCCGGCCGCAAACGCGCTGGGAACATCAAGCACGTACAGTGTCTCTTCAACGACATCGTCGAGGGTCGCACCATATCTAGCGAGCAGAGTCTTTGCGTTGACGTATGTCTGGCGGATCTGGCTCTCCATCTGCGAGAAGTCCGCACGCCGCTTATCCTCATCGAGTTCCGCCGGGGCGACAAGATTGCCGTTGTCATCGTGGCTCAACTGGCCCGAGACATAGATCGTGTCCTTGACCTGCACGGCCTGAACGTGTCCGAAGGCGCGCTCCCAAGCGACGCCATGATTCTCTGCTTTCTTGGACGGGTTGCTGTTCGCGATGATAGGTTCCTTCCATTGAATGATGGCGTGCCGAGGAAGCACTCGTGGTTCATGGAGGCGACGGATGCGTGGGAGGCCGCATCCGCCGCCGGACCGATCAGGCCTTCACGAAGGCCAGAAGATCGGCGTTCAGCACGTCGGCATTGACTGTGAGCATGCCGTGCGAGAAATCAGCATAGGTCTTCAGCGAGCCGTTCTTCAGAAGCTTGGCCGACTTCAACGCCGAGTCCGCGATCGGAACGATCTGGTCGTCTTCACCGTGCAGGACAAGCGTCGGAACCGTGATCGCCTTCAGGTCTTCCGTCTGGTCGGTTTCGGAGAAGGCCTTGATGCCGTCGTAATGGGCCTTGGCACCGCCCATCATGCCTTGACGCCACCAGTTCTGGATCACGCCTTCCTGAACCGCCGCGCCGTCGCGGTTGAAGCCGTAGAAGGGACCGGCCGGAACGTCGCGGAAGAACTGTGCGCGGTTGGCGGTGAGCGCCGAACGGAAACCATCGAAGACTTCCATCGGCAGGCCTTCGGGATTCGCTTCGGTCTTGAGCATCAGCGGAGGAACGGCGGAAACGAGAACCGCCTTGGCAACGCGACCGCTCGGCTGGCCGTGCTTGGCGACATAGCGGGCGACCTCGCCACCACCCGTCGAGTGTCCGATGTGGACGGCATTCTTAAGGTCGAGCGCTTCGACGACGGCAAAGGCGTCCGCGGCGTAGTGATCCATGTCATGACCATCGGAGACCTGGGCGGAACGGCCATGTCCACGGCGATCATGGGCAACGACGCGATATCCTTTCGACAGGAAGAACAGCATCTGTGCGTCCCAGTCGTCCGACGACAGTGGCCAGCCGTGGTGGAAGACAATCGGCTGACCGTCCTTCGGACCCCAGTCCTTGTAGAAGATTTCGACGCCGTCCTTGGTGGTTACATATGCCATTGTCTTGGTTCCTTCGGTTGAGCTGGATGCTGATGCAGCCTCGGCTGCGAGCTTGAGAAATGGTGAGATCGCATGGCTGCGACGGCGGCGCCTGCGGAAAGAAGTGCGCCCCTGAGTGTTATGGAAGAAAGGTTCTGGGTCATCCCGCGTGCTGCGATTTCGTCATTAACAACTTCAGGCGACGCTGTGTTCGTCTGACGGATGGATAGTGCGGCGGGATCCAAAAACCAACAATTGTGATAATAGTTTTTACTTTATTATCAATTATGCAACAATGCGCGTGGCCTTATCGTGGGCTCTTGCGTGTGACCAGAGGTGTGCTGGCATTGGGCGCGCTCTGGCAGCTACCTGCGTAGCGCGTGAGGAAACATGGAGCCAGCATTGCGTTCGGCAAGTTGCGCCGGATGTCGGCCATGGGCTGTGCTCGCTCGGCGGATACCAACGGCGACTGTTGCAAAACACGCTTCCTCTGCCTGAAAGGCCTGGTCAGGAGCTCGCTGACCGTTTGCGCTTTATGCTCTCGTCCAGCTCAACGAGGAGCGCGTCTGACTCTAGGCACCCACAACAGATGCCACACCCGTCTTCGTCGAAGTCGCTCACGCTTCTTGCCCGGCGGCAACAGTCGCAGACGATGGTGCCGCGACCGGAACGGGTCGGTGCCAGTATCTCAAGTGACAGATTTTCGACAGCGTGCACGGCAGGTCCGGACATCGCAACCTCCCTAAATTGGTGATCTTAAAGGAGATGGTAGCGGCGGCGAAGGTTTTCCAGATGGCGTTGCGGGAAGATGCGATGCTCGACCCAGCGGCTTTGAAAGATCCTGGAAAAGAAGTGGTTACTCCCGCAGCAAAGCGGAAAGCTGTCGCGCATCTGATGGATCACCACCAGATGAGCGAACGGCGGTCGTATAAAGCCATGGGCCTTTGCCGAATGACGATCCGCTACGAAACCAGGCGCCGCGAAGCCGGTCGCCAGCGCCAACTGCGCGCAGCCTTCCACAAGACGCGCGGCTCTCTCCTCAGCTCGAAGCACAGGCCGTCATTACGCCCCAGATGACCCGCATCCCAAATCACCGACTTTCCGCATCCGCCCGTTAGCAATTTGTTGACCATAAGCTGGCTTTAATGAGCCTGATGGATGGGGAGTTTCCCGCCGTCGTCAGATGTTTGGTGTAGGACGGGTTGTTGGTGTTGAAGTATTCAGTGCAAGCATTGTCCGGCGGAGCCTCGGGCGGAATTGCCGCGCTCCTGTCGCGTGCAAAATGCTTCGCAACGCAGACCATTCTGCCGGCTCTGTTTGCGCTTCCGGCGCTTGTCGGCTCTGCATCGTTAGCCTCGGCGGAAGATCGGGCCCTGAAGCTGTTCTTTACCCACACGGGTGAGAAGGCCACGATCACCTACAAACGGGATGGAAAGTTCGATCCCAAAGGCCTTGCCCAGATCAATCGGTTCCTGCGCGACTGGCGACGGAACGAGCCGACCCGGATGGATCCCCGGCTGCTCGACCTGGTCTGGGAGGTGTACAAACGCAGCGGCGGCAAAGATTACATCCATGTCGTTTCCGCCTATCGCTCGCCTGCGACCAACAACATGCTCCGCAACCGTTCGCGCAGCACGGGTGTCGCCAAGAAGAGCCAGCACATGCTGGGCAAGGCGATGGATTTCTACGTGCCCGGCGTGAAGCTTGCGACGCTGCGCGCACTTGCCATGCAGATGCAGGTCGGCGGTGTCGGATATTATCCGACCTCCGGTTCGCCCTTCGTGCATCTCGACGCCGGCAATGTCAGGGCCTGGCCCCGCATGTCACGGCAGGAGCTCGCCCGGATATTCCCGAATGGAAAGACGATGCATCTTCCGGCCGATGGTCGGCCGCTGCCGGGATATGATCAGGCGGTTGCGAACTACAGGAAGCGCGTCAGCTCCACCTCGATCGAGATCGCCAGCACCGCTGGCGACGACGAAGACGCAGGAGCATCGACCACGCCGGGCGGCGACGCCACCAACGGCAAGCTTGTGACGGCGCTTCTGCCGACGCCGAAAAGCCGGGCATTGAGTGCGCTTGCGTCGCTGCAGTCCGGCGCGGGCGAGCGGGATGACAAAGGCGCCGCTCCGGATGTTTCATCCTTGCCGATTCCAATACCGGCGATGCGACCACCCGCCCTTGCGCATGACGCGAGCGCGGACGACCAACTCAAGACTGCCTCGATCGGCCCGATTGTCAGACTTCCGGAGAGACAAACCTCAGCATTGCCGGATCACACCCGCTTCCACCCCCGCATCGCGGCAAACGAGGCCTCCAAGCCGGGCGCTGCCATGATCGCCTCCCTGCCCATGACCGCTTCCTGGGAAGAAGCAAACTTCCTCGGATCGACGTCCGAGGCGGCGCTGATGAAATGGGCGCTGCATTCTCCCGGCGAGCCGATAGTATTGAGCACGCCGCGAGTCTCGCCCCGCACCGTGCATCGTCAGGCTGATGTCGCGACGTCGAGCGAGGATGTCGCCCCGTTCTCAGCTAGAGGTCCGTTCGATGCCAGCCGGTTTACATCGCCCCCGGAGGGTTGACCGCATTCGTCCGGTTGATGCTGTGCGCCCGTGACAAAACGTTCGAATGTCTCCCTCTCCCCAGCCGGTAGGCAGTAAGCTTTCGAGGGAGATGGCGGCGGGCGGCCAGTTTTGTTCGGAGTGAAACGAAACGGCGCAACATTCGATAGGCCATAAATTGTTGTGACTATACGACGCAACATAGCTATCTCCGGTTGATCTCCATTACCTGGCTTAATGGGCCGGCGCCGCTGCTGCTGGGTTTCGAACGGCGGAGAGAATGATCGCCTGCTGGCGACGCCGGGGAGCCAACTTTATGATTGCCGTGCCTTTTTCCGTGCTGGCAACCTTTTGTTGCCCCCGGAGGAGACCAAGTGGCGCCACCGCGTTAGCACCGTGTTAGCCCGAGTGATCTACTGTCGCGACGCCAGGGGAAAACCCGGTTATCCATTGCTACCGGGGCAAGCAGAGCGGCGACGAGCCCTGAAACGTCGACAGCTGACGGAGGTTACATGAAACTGGTTCCAGGCAGCGTGATATTGTCGTGTGCAATACTGCTGTCCAGCGTGTCGGGATTCGCCGGCTCTGGCGGATGGCAGTCGGATGGCCAAGGCACGAGATACTGGCACGTCACTCCACGGCTCGGGCAATGCAACGTAAGCCAGGCAAAAAACCTGGCGCTTCGGGCCGGCATCTATCGTAGCGAGATAATACAGCAGGATGACAATGTCATCGTGCTCAGAGGTCTGGATCAATCGGGCGACCGGCGCGTGATCGGCTTCGCCAACATCAGAGGGTGCCCAGAGTTGGAAGGCTATGAGGATGGGCGCCCCTGAGGGCATGGTCAGAGTTTGATCAACGAAAGCTGCGACTGGATATGCTGCAGTCCACCCGGCCGCGATATGCCAGCTTGCGCCCGACATCTCCGTGACATGCCCGCAGAGAACAATGCAGGATGTGATCGATGGCATCGCCGCCGCCCGCTCTGCCTCAAATTTCGTATCCGATCGAACAGCACCGCCAGCACCATCGCTCCGCCGATAAACGTCCACTGCCAGCAGGCGTTGATGCCGAGCAGGCCGAGGCTGATGTTCGGGGAATACCAATGGTTACCGACGAGTGGGTTGAACTGTGGATCATATTCGGCGTGGCAGGCGGCGTTTGCGCCTACAGCTGGTATTGGTGCATCCGGTCGATCATTTTCTACCGCAAAAACGGTTATGATTTCAGTCAGGATGTCGGCTCGAAAATATATTGGTCCGCACGTGGGGGGGATGATCGCCAGTTGGCGACGCCGAAAGCGAAGTTGCTGATCGCTATGCCTTTTCCGTGCTGGCAACCTCTTTCATGCTGCTCTTCACAGTTCTGGCCCTGGCGGGGATTATCAAGCCTTGTCTCGGTTGCCGCCCATAGCGCTTGGCTGATCATTCGAAAGGCAAGCCAATAAGCCCATCGAATGACTGGCATTCCTTTCGGCTTGAGCGTTTACTGGATCGATCTGGCGGAGGAGGCAAACCATGGCCATGTATCTCACGCGCTTCAGCTACACGCCCGAGACCTGGGCGCGCATGATCGAAAACCCCGAGGATCGCCGGGAGGCGGCACGGAGCTACATTGAATCCGTGGGCGGGAAGCTCCACGGGTTCTGGTACGCCTTCGGCGAGTATGACGGGTGGAATTTGTGGGAGGCGCCGGACAATGTATCGATGGCGGCTGTCGCGCTTGCGATCGGTGCGGGAGGCGCGCTCAGCTCTGTTGAGACCACCGTTCTCCTCGACGTCGAGGACACCATCCGAGCCTTGGAGAAGGCGAAGTCGATCCGGTATCGCCCGCCGGCAGCGTAGGCAGGCGCCGCGCTCGCCGACGGCCGGCTTCGCTTCTGTAACGCAACCGTCTGATCGGGGGCGCGCCGTCGCCTACTCGCTCTGCCTCAAATTTCGTATCCGGTCGAACAGCACCGCCAGCACGATCGCGCCACCGATAAAGGTGCCCTGCCAGAAGGCGTTGATGCCGAGCAGCCCGAGGCTGTTGCGGATCACTTCGATCAGCGCTGCGCCGACCAGGGCGCCGAAGGCCGTTCCGACGCCGCCGGCCAAATTGGCGCCGCCGATGACAGCGGCGGCAATGACCTGGAGCTCCATGCCGGCGCCGATATTGGTGGTGACGGCGCCGAGCCAGCCGGTCTGGACAATGCCGGCAATGCCGGCCGAGAGCGCCGAGATCATGTAGACGGCGACCTTGATGCTGCGCACGGGAACGCCGGTGAGCGTGGCGGCATGCTCATTGCCGCCGATCGCGAAAATATAGCGGCCGAAGCGCGTCCAGCGCAGCACGAAGCCGGTCAAGAGCGCCAGGATGACCATGTAGAGAACCGGGTTGGCGATGCCGAGAAACCAGGCACCGCCGCCGAGCGCCAAGAGCTTGTCGTGATCGGGGCCGAACTGGAAGACGACAGTGTTGTTGGAGGCGACCATGGCAAGGCTGCGGGCCACCGACAGCATGCCGAGCGTCACCACGAAAGGCGGAAAATCGAGATAGGCGATCAACACGCCGTTGAAGGCGCCGACCAGAAGGGCCGTGCCGATCGCCGCCGCTATGCCGATTTCGATGCCGTAGCCGGCATGCATGGTGACCGCGAGTACCATACTACAGAGGCAAAGCACCGAGCCGACCGACAGATCGATGCCGCCGGTGATGATGACGAGCGTCATGCCGAGCGCGATGATGGCGACGAAGGTGACGTTGCGGGTGATATTGTAGAGGTTCTTAGCCGTCGCGAAAGAATCGGTGGCGACGGAGAGGAAGAGGCAGGCGAGAATGACGGCGATCAGCACCCAGAAGGTCTGGCTGCCGACGAACTCCGACAGTCGGCTTCGCTCTCTCTGTGCAATCGTCTGGTCGAGGGTGGCTGCCATCGTTGACCTTCTTTTCTGCCCGTGAACCAAGCTGCGCCGATCAGACCTGTTCGATGGCGCCAGTGATAAGACCCGTCACTTCCTCCGGCGAACTCGCCGCGATCGCTTTGTCGGCGACCTTCCGGCCGCGGCGCATGACGATGACGCGGTCGGCGACGGTGAAGACGTCGGGCATGCGATGGCTGATGAGGACGACCGCAATGCCGCGGTCGCGCAGCTCGCGGATCAGGTTGAGGACTTCGGCGACCTGGCGGACCGATATGGCCGCAGTCGGCTCGTCCATCAGGACGATCTTTGCCTCCGACAGCATCGTGCGGGCGATCGCCACCGCCTGGCGCTGGCCGCCCGACATCTGCTTGACGAGATCGCGCGGGCGGGTTTCCGATTTCAGCTCCTTGAAGATCTCGCCGGCGCGGCGGTACATCGTCTTGTAATCGAGGATCTTAAAGGGGCCGATGCCGCGCCTGAGCTCGCGGCCAAGGAAGACGTTGGCCGCCGCCGTCAGATTGTCGCAGAGCGCCAGATCCTGGTGGACGATCTCGATACCATGCTGGCGCGCCTCGACCGGGCGGTGCATGACGATCTCCTTGCCCTCCAGCCGCATCGTGCCTTCGCTCGGGCGGAAATTGCCGGCGATCATCTTGACCAGCGTACTTTTTCCCGCGCCGTTATCGCCCATCAGGCCGACCACCTGGCCGGCTTCGAGCGCGAACGACACGTCATTCACCGCCTGGATGGCGCCGAAATGTTTCGAGATGTTGGTGAGTTCGAGAACCGCGACCAGCCGACTACCCTCCCCGGAACCCGCAGGCATGCCTTCGCCGCCGGCTGCTGATACCCGGCCGCCAGTTAGACGCCTGCGATCTCGCTTTGCCGATCTCCTCCCGGAAAAGCGATTATGTTCATTAATGCAAAAGCACCAGGAATCGTCAATCAAATGTCCGCTAAAACGACCCCTCATCACAAAAAACTATTTTGTACGATAAATACAGATTGACGCCGGAAACGCGCGGATATTAGCTGTTACTGGGGAGAGAGGTATGCTGATCCTTGTCACCGGGGCTACGGGCAAGGTCGGGCGGCGCTTCATTACTGGGCTGCTTGACGAGCCGCAATTTTCCAAAGCACGCATTCGCGCGCTTTGTCATAATCGTGTGCTCGACGAAACCGACCGCATCAGTGTGGTGAAGGGCTCGATCGCCGACAGCGACGTCGTGGCCGCGGCCATGGACGGCGCCACCCATGTCGTGCACCTCGCCACCTGCAAGGAAACCCCGGCCGATGTGATGGATATCACCGTCAAGGGCTTGTTCTGGCTGCTCGAGGCGTTTCGCGCCAGCCCGACGGCAAAGCAGTTCATCCTGATCGGCGGCGACGCCGGCATCGGGCATTTCTTCTATCGCCATGACGGGCCGGTGACGGAAAAGACGCCGCATCGCGCTTATCCCGGCTGCTACGCGCTCTCCAAGGTGCTGGAAGAGGTGATGCTCGAGCAGTTCGCCATCCAGTACGGCATCAACACCTGCTGCCTGCGGGCTCCCTGGATCATGGAGAAGGACGATTTCAAATATACGCTGTCCTTCGGCGACGATGTCTTCGGCGGGCCGGACTGGAAAACACTGGTGCCGGCGGCCGATGCCGAACATTACGCGCAGGACGGCACGGTGCCGCTGCTGCGCGATGCCGACGGGCGGCCGCTGAAGCGCAATTTCGTGCATGTCGAAGATCTGGTCGCGGCAATCCTTGCGGCAATCGACAATCCGCGCGCCAAAGGCGAGCTTTTTAACATCTCGATGGATCGACCCGTCGACTATGGGGAAGTCGCCGCCTATCTCACCCGCACGCGCGGGCTCGCCTCCATCGACATCGCGAGCCAGTTTCACTCCAACTGGATGGACAACAGCAAGGCGAAATACCTGCTGGACTGGCGCCCCGTCTACGATTTGGAAAAGCTCATCGATTCAGCCTGGGAATATCGGCGTTCAGGGGAGGAGCCTCGTATCGTCTGGTATCCCGGTTGATTACGCGGCGGGCAATCGTGCCCGCATTCAAAGGGAGGAAGCTATGAGGAAGGCATTATTGCTTGCAGCTGCGGCAGCGCTGGCGCTTACGGCCGGCGAGGCCATGGCCGCCAAGAAGCAGCTCGTCATTGTCGTCAAGGGCCTCGACAACCCGTTCTTCGAGGCGATCAACCAGGGTTGCCAGAAGTGGAACAAGGAAAACGCATCCGCCGAATATGAATGCTTCTACACCGGCCCGGCATCGACCTCCGATGAAGCCGGCGAGGCGCAGATCGTCCAGGATATGCTCGGCAAGGCCGATACGGCGGCGATCGCCATCTCGCCCTCTAATGCCAAGCTGATCGCCCAGACGCTGAAGACGGCCAATCCGAGCGTTCCCGTCATGACGCTCGACGCCGACCTCGCTGCCGAGGATTCCGCCCTGCGCAAGACCTATCTCGGCACCGATAACTATCTGATGGGCGCCAAGATCGGTGAATATATCAAGAAGGCCAAGCCGAAGGGCGGCAAGATCTGCACCATCGAAGGCAATCCCGGCGCCGACAATATTCTGCGCCGAGCTCAGGGCATGCGCGATACGCTGAGCGGCAAGAAGGGGCTCGATGCCCTGAAGGGCGAAGGCGGTTGGACGGAGGTGGCCGGCTGCCCGGTCTTTACCAATGACGATGGCGCCAAGGGCGTGCAGGCGATGACCGATATCCTCGCCGCCAACCCCGATCTCGACGCCTTCGGCATCATGGGCGGCTGGCCGCTGTTCGGCGCCCCACAGCCCTATCGCGACCTGTTCAAGCCGATGGCCGACAAGATCGCCAAGAACGATTTCGTCATCGGCGCCGCCGATACGATCGGTGACGAAGTGGCGATCGCCAAGGAAGGTCTGGTGACCGCGCTGGTCGGCCAGCGGCCGTTCGAAATGGGCTACAAGGCGCCGACCGTGATGATGGACCTGATCGCGGGAAAGAAGGTAGACGATCCTGTCTTCACTGGGCTTGACGAGTGCACCAAGGATACGGTGGATACCTGCATTCAAAAATGATGCGGCCCGGCGCGCCCGCTCCGCGGGCCGCCGGACATCACGCTTGCGCAAAGACCCAATCGGAAAAGGCGCGCATGGCCGGGGTGACCGGCCGTGACTGCAGGCGTGTCAGCCAGTAGCTTCCGAGTGATATGGTGGCGGCAAAGGGCTGAACGATCGCACCTGACGAGAGCAGCCTGGAGAACATCGAAGGCGGCGCCATCGCGACGCCGAGTCCCTGCAGGGCGGCCTCCATCATGGCGATGGAGGAATCGAAGACGATGCCGGCATTGACCTGCGCCGCCGGCGCTACGCCGACGGCGGCAAACCAGGTGCTCCATTCATCCGCGCGGTAGCTGCGCAGCAGCGTGGCGCCGGCGAGATCGGCAGGCGACCGCAAATCCTCGGCCAGTTCGGAAATGCAGAGGGCCGAGAGCGGCGCCTCGAACAGGCGCTGCGCCTCGGTGCCGTGCCAGGAGCCGCTGCCGAAGCGGATGGCAAAGTCGAGTCCCTCGGCGGCGGGATCGACGCGGTTGTTATTGGTGGAAACCCGGACGTCGATGAAGGGGTGCCGGCGCTGGAAATCCGCAAGGCGCGGCAAGAGCCAGCCGACCGCGAAGGTGCCGACGACGCCGAGGAACAGCAATTCGCGCACCTGGCCGGCCTCGATCCGATCGAGCGTTGTCGCCATCTGGTCGAAGGAGGCGCTTACCGTCGGCAGCAGCGCCTCGCCTTCCGCGGTGATTTTCAGCCCGCGCGGCAGACGCTGGAATAGCGCGACGCCCAGCCGCTTTTCCAGCGCCTTGACCTGTTGGCTGACGGCCGCCTGGGTGACGCAGAGCTCGATTGCGGCGCGGGTAAAGCTCAGATGTCGTGCCGAGGCCTCGAAGGCCCGCAGGCCGTTCAGCGGGAGGAAGGGGCGAACCATCGCGCGTTTCTTAAGCCCTAGAAATTCTTGCAGCTGCTGCGAGATATCATCATTTGCCGTTGGAAAACAACGCCGCTAAACGCCTATTCGGCTGCATTTTGAGCTCATGCGGCTCCCTGGCGATCTGGAGGATGACTTTGAAAAACCTTGGCATAAAAATTTTGTCGGCTGCTTTGCTCTCGGCATACACTTCAGCAAACAGTTTTGCCGCCGGCGAGGCGGAAGTACGAGCGATCGCGGATGCGGCGATCAAGCCGATCATGGAAAAATACGCCATTCCGGGGGTGGCCGTCGGCATCACCGTCGGCGGCCGCGATCACATCTTCACCTATGGCGTCGAATCCAAGGAGACGGGCAGACCGGTGGCGGCGACCACGCTCTTCGAACTGGGCTCGATCAGCAAGACCTTCACCGCGACGCTGGCCTCCTACGCCGAAGCGACGGGAGACCTCTCTTTGTCCGACCTGGTGGCCAAACATCTTCCCGCGGTGAAGGGAAGGCCGTTCGGTGATGTCGCGCTGATCGGTCTCGGCACCCATACGGCCGGCGGTTTTCCGCTACAGGTGCCCGATAACCTCAAAAACGAAGGCCAACTGATGGATTATCTTGCCGCCTGGCGCCCTTCCTACGCGGCGGGAACCCACCGCAGCTATGCCAATCCGAGCATCGGCATGCTCGGCTTCATCACGGCGAAAGCTATGCGCGGCGATTTCGCGGATCTGATGGAAGGCAGGCTGTTTCCCGGGCTCGGATTGAGCAGCACCTTCATCAACGTGCCGAAGGCGCGACGGGGCGATTACGCCCAGGGCTATAAGCGCAGCGGCGAGCCGGCAAGGCTGACGCCGGCCCTGCTTTCCGCCGAGGCTTATGGCGTAAGGTCTACCGCCGGCGACATGATCCGCTTCGTCGACGCCAATATGGGCATGGCGAAGCTCGACGGAAAACTGCAGCACGCGATCGACAAGACCCACACCGGTTATTTCAGCGTAGGGGCGATGACCCAGGACCTGATCTGGGAGCAATATGCCTATCCCGTCCCACTGCAGAGCCTGCTTGACGGCAATTCGGTGGCGATGCTGAAGACCTCCCCGGTCGCGGCGCTGCAGCCGCCGATGACGCCGCGTGGCGATGTCTGGATCAACAAGACCGGCTCGACCAACGGCTTCGGCGCCTATGTCGCCTTCATTCCCATCAAGCGCGTCGGCATCGTCATCCTGGCCAACAAAAACTACCCCAACGAGGATCGGGTTGCCGCGGCCTATCGGGTATTGACAGCGCTTGCGGCCGATTGATCGATAGAGCGCCACGGACCTGCGGGCCGTCTGCCGGCTCCTGCATCCAACCGAGCCGATGCGCTGTCCTGCCGAGAGTCGGACCTTAGCCCGATGCGCAGCTAGGCCCGTGTGATAGAGAATTTCGCGGTGAGAAATATGCTGCGAGGCAACAGGGCCACAATCTTGCGAAATACGCTGCGAAAATCGAGGGGCGCGGCAGCTGCCTTGTCCCCGATAGGGTCCATACCACTCAGGGTAATACGAATTAACAATTAATATTAATAAGTGAGTATTTTTTGAAATTCTTCGAGGTAATTGCCAGTCCTTACAGGTGATGCTAATGAATAATCACCGTTCTTCAAGTCAAGAGGCGCAATCCAGTGAAAAGCGTATTGATATCTGGCGGAGCAGGATTCATCGGTTCGCATCTATGCGACCGGCTTTTGCTTAGGAATGACGTTCACAAGCTCGTCGTTGTTGACAATCTCTGGACAGGACTTTTCGAGAATATTTCGCACATCAGGGATCCCCGCTTTCACTTCGTGAAATCGGACGTCGAGACCCTGCAGACGTCGGAAAAATTCGACGAGATCTATCATCTCGCCTCCCCGGCATCACCGCCCTGGTACATGAAGGAACCGAAGCGGACGATTTCGGCGAACCTGCTTGGCGCCTTCCGGCTTCTCGACCTGCTGAAGAAGGGCGGGCGCTTCGGTTACACCTCCTCCTCGGAAATCTACGGAGACCCTCTGGTATCGCCGCAGCCGGAAACCTACAAGGGCCAGGTCGACTGTACCGGGCCGCGCTCCTCCTATGACGAGAGCAAGAGATGCACGGAAGCGCTGCTGTTCGAGATGCAGCGCACCAAGGGGCTGAACGTCAAGGTTATCCGCCCCTTCAATATCTACGGTCCCCGCACCCGGCCCGATGACGGCCGCGCCGTCTCCAACTTCGTCACCCAGGCGCTTTCGGGCCGCCCGATCACCGTGTTCGGCGATGGCAAGCAGTCGCGCAGCTGGGGCTATGTCGACGACATCGTCGACGGTTTTGCGCGTTATTTCTGGATCAACGAGACCGACTACAAGGGGCCCCTGAACATCGGCAACGACCGAGAGATCACCGTTCTCGAAGTCGCGAAATACGTTTCGAAGCTGATCGGCGGCGTGCCGATCGTCTTCGAGCCATCGCCGCCGCAGGATCCCACCAACAGGCGGCCGGACCTGACGAGAGCCTACGCCGTCATGCCCGAGTGGTCGTGCAAGGTCAGCTACGAACAGGGCGTGGCGATGACGCTCGACTGGTTCAGAGAAAAGATAAAGGTGGGGGCGGCCTGATAACCGCCGGCGTTTATGGCCCTTCCCGCATTCCGCGCTTTATGCCGGCCTGTGCTCGTGGTGCGTTGAGAGAGTAGCGATGCAGGAAATCATTCCGTCCGATCTGGCGACTGTCAATTTTCCCGTACCGATACTGTATCTCGATCTCGCATCGCATCAGGACGCCGGCGCCGCGCCGATCTCGGCCGGGCTCGTGGTCTTTCTCGCCGACGGCCTCCCCGTTGGACAGGCCTATGTCGACAGGCCCGAGGCCGCCGCCGAGCTTGCCGGACGTGTCGTGCGACCGGATACGCTTGCGCATGCACGCCAGATCGCCCAGGCGCCTCTTCAAAATCGCGACGTCAGCATTCTGATCTGCACCAAGGATCGGCCGGAAGAGCTGCGCCGGTGCCTCGCCTCGATCCCCGAGCAATCGCTGAAGCCGGTCGAGATCATCGTGGTCGACAATGCGTCTTCAGGCGATGCGACCCGCCGGGTCGTCGAAGACGCGGGCGCCACCTATGTCCGAGAAGATCGGGTCGGGCTGGATTTTGCCCGCAATGCCGCCATTCGCGCGGCGAAAACCGAATTCGTCGCCTTTACCGATGACGACGTCGTTCTCCACGAGCGATGGCTGGAGGACCTGATGAAGGCGTTTGACCGGCCGGAGATCGGCTGCGTCACGGGGCTGATCCTGCCCGGTGAGCTCGCAACGCCGGCGCAATTCATCTTCGAAAAGCACTGGGGTTTCGGCCGCGGTTACATCAGGCAGGATTTCGGTCGGGATTTCTACGACAGCCACAGGCGCTACGGCGCGCCGGTCTGGACAATCGGCGCCGGCGCAAGCCAGGCCTTCCGCCGCAAGGTATTCGACGAAATCGGCCTGTTCGACGTCCGCCTCGACATGGGTGCGGCCGGCTGCTCGGGCGACTCTGAATATTGGAACCGGCTCCTGCATCACGGCCACGTCTGCCGCTACGAGCCGACCGCGGTTTCCTGGCACTTTCATCGCAAGGATATGCAGGGGCTGGCCAGGCAGATCCAGCAATATATGAGCGGCCATATCGCCGCGCTGCTGGTGCAGTATCAGAACACTGGCAACGGCGGCAACCTTCGGCGCATCCTCATCTCCTTCCCGAAATATTTTGCCGGCCGGTTGCGTAAACGCCTGCGCAAGGGCGCCACTTCGCACGATTTCTTCCTGAAACAGGAGATGCTCGGCAGCGTCAACGGCGCACTCTACGTTCTGCGTCGCTGGAAGATGCGCGCATGGTGACAGCTGTGGCGCCCGAAATTTCCTTCCTCATTCCTGCCTACGATGCAGAGGACACGCTTGCCGAAGCGATTGCCAGCCTGCAGCGGCAGACGAAATCGAACTGGCAGGCAGTGGTGGTCGACGACGGTTCGAGCGACCGAACCTGGGAGCGGCTTGAGGCGATTGCCGCAGCCGACAGCCGCATTGTCGCCGCCCGCCAGACCAATGCCGGTGCTGCGGCGGCCAGAAACCATGCCGCCCGCCTGGCCGCAGCCCGCCTGCTCTGCATGCTCGATGCCGACGACTGGCTGCACCCGACCTTCATCGAAACCATGCTGCCAGTGGCCGAGGATAGATCACCGCCCACCATCGCTTATTGCTCCTACCGCCGGGTCGCCCCGGACGGCCGGCTGATGCCGGTGGAGCAGGCGCCGGTGCTTGCCGGCGATGCCGCCAGGCGCGAATTCTCGTCCTTTTGCGCGCTCGCCATTCACACGGTGGTTTTTCCCAAAAGCCTTTTCGAGCAGGTCGGCGGCATGGATGAGAGCCTGCAGACTTGCGAGGAATGGGATCTCTGGCTGCGCATGGCCTTTGCAGGCGCAGAATTTCGCCGTGTCGACGCCTGCCTGGCTTTCTATCGCGTGAAGTCGGGCTCGCTTTCCGGCGATCCGACGAAACTGGTGCGTGACGCCATTTGCGTGACAACGAAAGCCGAGGCGCTGCGCCGGCAGCACGGCTTGCCGGCCGAGGGGCCGGAAACCGGCTGGATCACACCCGCCGTCAGCCGATTGCGCATGCTCGTCTGGGTCGTCGCCGCTAAGCACGATCCGAACCTGGATATACAAGCCCTTGCCGCCCTGCTGCCCGACATGCCGGATGCAGCAGGCTATGAGAGCTTTTTTGCCGACGTGATACTGCACGGCCTGCAGACCGGCCTCCTGCGCGACCGGGCCGACGATCTCATCGATGCGCCCGAGCAGTGGTGGCCGACTATCCATCCACTCGTCCAGCTGATCGAGCGTCATTCCCTGCCCGGCACCGGCCGCAAGATCCTCGAAGCCGCCGCCTGGCAGCTCTCCGCCGGCAACCTTCGGCGATCCTTCACCCTCGGCGCGATCCAGGTGGTGAGCGTCGAGCTCGGCGCCCTTTCCAGGATCGCCCGGGCCGAGCAGGCCGATACGCTGATCATGCACGGCTTTTCCGGCGACGAGCATATCGGCACCTTCGTAGGGCCACTCTGGGGTGACCTCTCGATCCGGGCGCAAATCCGGCTGATCATGCAGGAGATGCAGGCGGGAGACCATCTCGAGCAACCGCGCACGCTCACCTATGCCGCTGCCTGGACAAGGGAGGCGCTGCGCGGCTACCGAACCTTCGGCGGCCTCATCCTCCGCAGCGGCCGGCGGCGCGGGCGCCTCGAAAAACTTCTGGTGCGGACCGGCCGCAATGCCGTGCTTGCCGGAGCGCCCGGCGACCGACAGGATAATGACGCCCGGCTCTCCGCTCTCCTGCGCAATCTCGAAGGAGGCCTGCCGCCGGTGCGACATGCAGCCGCCGCGGCGCCGGCGAAGGAAGAGCGGGCTCCCCAGCCTCAGTCGGCAGAAGACTATTGGGAGCAAATTTTCGAACGGCCGGACCCGTGGAACTACCTCTCGATCTACGAGCAGGTCAAATATGCGCAGACATTGAGCCTGATCCCGCAGGGGACCGAAACGGCCCTGGAACTTGCCTGCGCCGAGGGGATATTCACCGAGAAGCTGGCGCGCCAGGTCAGCCGGGTGACGGCCACCGATATTTCGCAGCGGGCGATCAACAGGGCGGCCACACGTTGCCGCGATCTCTCCAGTGTCGAATTCCGGGTTCTCGACTTCGTCAGACAACAGCTCCCACCCGATCAGGATCTCATCCTCTGCTGCGAAGTGCTTTATTACATGAAGGATGAGGAGATGCTTGCGGGTGTTTGCCGCAAGATGGCGACGGCGCTGAAGCCGGGGGGCTGCCTGATCACCGCGCATGCGCATCTGCGTTGCGACGAGCCCGACCGAACAGGTTTCGATTGGGGCCATCCTTTCGGGGTCGGGACGATCAGACGGGTTCTGGCCGAACAGGCGGGGCTTGTCCTCGAAGAGACGATCGATACCGCGCTTTACGCCATCCACCGCTTCCGCAAAGCCACTGTGGCCGCTCCCGTCCTGCGGGTCGAGACGCATGGGACGCCGATGGACGTCGATGTGGCAAAGCACATCATCTCAGGACCGACGGGCATCGCGCGGGAGGCGGCATGGGCAACCGAGGTGACGACCTCGATCCCTATCCTGATGTATCACCGGATCGCCGAGGACGGCCCCGCCGCGCTGCGGCGTTTCCGCACGCTGCCGGAGACGTTCCGCAAGCAGATGCAATTCCTGCGCCGGCACGGCTATTACGCCGTGACGGCGCCGACACTCGCCAATCTCTTGCGGGGCGGCAAGCCGATTCAGGGCCGGCCGGTCATGTTGACCTTCGACGACGCCTACCTGGATTTCCGCACCAACGCCTTCCCGATCCTGGCCGAGAATGATTTCAGCGCTGACGTCTTCGTCGTCACCGACAAGGTCGGCGGCCGCTCGGACTGGGATTGCGCCTATGGCGAGCCGGCAGCGCTGATGGCGTGGCCGGATATTCAGGAACTGCAGCAGAAGGGCATCAGCTTCGGCTCCCATCTCGCCTCCCACACGCCGGCGAGCGCGATGGCAAACGATGCCTTGCTCGCTGAAGCCCTGCGGTCGCGCCATGCCCTGGAAAGCCGGCTAGGCGCCCCCGTGGTTTCGATCGCACTGCCCTACGGCGCCACCGACTTCAGAGTGCCGGGCATTCTTTCCCTTGCCGGCTACACGACCGGCTTCACCACACGCGCCGCGACAGCCACCTTTTCCGACAAAGCCTTCAGCCTGCCGCGCCTCGAAGTCCGCGGCGACAGTCCGCTTGAAGCCTTCCCCGCATTGATGGGCCTGCCCGGAGCCTTTATCGGATGACAATCGTCGGCACCGCAGCGACCCCACTGATCACCGTCGTCATCCCGGCCTACAACGCCGAAAAGACGCTTCTCGAAACGTTGCAAAGCGTCTCGAACCAAACCTACGAAAAGCTCGAAATCCTTGTGGTCGATGACGGATCGCGGGACGGCACCTTCGCGCTTGCGAGCGATTATAGCCTCACCGACCGCCGTGTCCGGGTCCTCCGGCAAGCCAATGGCGGCGTTGCCCGTGCCCGCAATCACGGCATCGGCGAGGCACGGGGCGTCTATGTGGCGCCTGTCGACGCCGACGACATATGGCATCCCGAGAAGATCGAGCGTCAACTGCAGTCGCTGCGAAAATTTCCCGGCGGCCATGGCGTCGCCTATAACTGGTATGCGGCCATCGACGAAAACGGCGTCGTTTTCGGCCATTCACGTCCGGTGCTGCATGAAGGCAACGTCTTCGAACCGCTGCTGCGGGAAAACTTCATCGGCAATGGCAGCACGCCGCTGATGCCGCGCACCGAGGTTCTGCGCTGCGGCGGCTACGACGCCGGCCTGCGCGACAGCGGCGCCGAGGGCTGCGAGGATCTGAAGCTCTATCTCGCCTTGGCCGAGAGCCTGCCCTTTGCGCTGGTTCCCGATTTCCTCACCGGTTATCGCTTCACCCGGGGGAACATGTCGAGCAACGCCTATCGGATGCTGAAATCCCATGCCCTGGTGATGGCGCCGCTCATCGAGCGCTACCCGCATCTGAGACGCGATATCCAGACCGCCAAGTTCAACACGACGCACTGGTATTTCAACAAAGCCCTTGCAAACCGCGATTATGCCCAGGTCAAAAAGCTGGCGCCGATGATGGCGATGCAATATGGCCCGCAGTTGATCGTCCATGGCCTGCGGCAGAGCCTTCGTCTGGCAAAACGCTATGGCGTGCGGCTTGCCAGACAGCTCCTGCGAAAGTCTTCGGACCGATCGAAGACCCGCTTTGCGGGTGCCCTCGTTCCGCAAGCCGGCACGCCCTACAGCGATCGTTTCATGCGGCTCGGAAGCGTGCTCAGCCCGACATCATCGCGGATGGCCGACAATGAATAGGTTTCGGAAATCTGCCTCCCGGCCGGCCGGCGCCTTCAACATGGTGATTGCGGCCCGCTACCGCGATCTTCTGCAGCTCGTGCCGGCGCTGCGGTTGAAGATGGCGGTGATGATCATCCTCGGCATTCTCACCGGGTTTTCGGAGATGGTCGGCATCACCTTTCTGGTGAGCCTCGTTTTTGTTCTCGGGCAGCAGGGCCCGGGTTCCCCCTCCACCGTTGCCGGGCTTCCGGCGATTTTCGGCGGCATCGACCTCAGTCTTTCCAAACCGGTGCTGATCGGTATCCTCATCGCCTCCATCCTGCTGCGCATCCTTCTCGGATTCGTCAACTCGCTGATCACAAGCACGATCAACCACAAGATCAGCGATCGCATGCGCGACCGCCTCTACGCCAAGATCCTGACCATCCCGTTCCAGCGCTTTCAGCACTATGAGCGCAGCGATCTGATGAATGTGATCGCCACCGAAGCCTATGCGGTATCCTCGGCACATGCGAGCCTCGTGCGTCTAGGTGTCAATTTCGGCACGATCGTCATCTTCGGTATCGGCATGCTTGTCATGGCCTGGCCGATCGCCTTGCTGGGCCTTGTCTTCGGCTTTGTCCACAACTTCGCCTTGGGGTCCTTTGCCGGCGCCTATCGGCGCCTTGGCGCTTCGGCGCTGGCCGCCGTCGAAGCCTTGACGCAGCTGAGCTGGACCACGCTGCAGACATTGAAAGCGGTCAAAAGCTTCGGCCTCGAGCAGCGCCACCAGCAGCTCTTCGCAACACTTTCCAGCGAAGTTGGCCGGACCTGGCGCCACTCGGACTGGATGGGCGCGGCGACCTCGCTGTTGAGCGAGATCCTGACGTTCGGGATCATCCTGACGATCATCCTGTCCTCGGAATTCCTGCCGGTGGATTTCAAGGCAGCACTTTCGGCGACCATCCTTCTTTATAGGCTTCAACCGCATATCAAGGGATTCGACTCCCAGATCCTGCGCCTTTACGAGATGGAAGCGTCGCTGCAGAACGTGCTGGCTCTGCTTTCCGAAAAGGACGACGCCAAGCAGGCCGCGCAAGGCGTGCCGGTCGCCCGCCTGGCTGAAGCCATCGTCTTCCACGACGTCTCCTTCACCTATGAACAGGCGAACGCGCCGGCCGTTCAAAACCTCAACTTCTCGATCAAGGCAGGCGAAACGACGGCTCTGACCGGGCCAAGCGGCTCCGGCAAGACGACAATCCTGAACATGATCCTCGATCTCACCCGGCCGACGCGAGGTCGGATCACGATCGACGGCAAGGATCTCGCCGATGTCGACCGCGCGAGCTGGCTGCACCTGCTGTCGGTGTCGGGCCAGGATGTCGAACTGATGGAGGGCACGGTCTTCGACAACATCCGCTTCCGTCGCGATATCTCCGACGAGGACGTCAGGTGGGCCGCCGATGTCGCCTGCGCGACCGAATTCATCGAAAATCTGCCGGAAGGCTTCGACGAATGGCTGGGCGACGAAGCGGTGCGGCTTTCAGGCGGACAGCGCCAGCGCATCGGTCTGGCGCGCGCGCTGGCCGGCCGGCCGCAGATCCTGCTCCTGGACGAGGCCACCAGCGCGCTCGATGAAAACACCGAAATGCGCGTGTTTTCGGCAATCAAGGAAGATGCCGGCCGAACGCTGATCGTCGTCAGCCATCGCCCTGCGGTCGCCAGATTGATGAAGAACCAGATCGATCTTCGCCCGCCAACGCTCGCATCCAAACTCGGGTGACGGCGATGGAGAGGTCGAGCACGTCGGAGATTCTGGTGGCGGTGGTGATCCCCGCCTACAATGCCAGCGACTATATTGCCCAGACGTTTCGCTCCGTCATCGATCAGACCCACAAGGCGTTGGAGATCATTGTCGTCGACGATGGCTCGACCGACGAGACGGCTTCCATCTGCCGCCGCTTCGCCGCCGCCGACCCGAGGATCCAGCTTCTGTCGACGGAAAACCACGGCGTCGCCGCGGCGCGTAATATCGGGATCGCAGCGTCGAAGGCCAGCTATCTCGCCTTCCTGGATGCGGACGATCTCTGGCATACGACGTATATCGAAAGAATGCTGTCGGCGCTCCACCCGCTGCCCGAGGCCTGGGGTGCGGTCTATGCCCTTCACCGTTTCGTCGATTCCGAGGGATATTGCACGCGGTCCGGCTCGTCGCTCAGCGCCCGGGAATCCATTCTCATTCGCCATCTCGTCTTCCGCTTCGTCGGCAATGGCAGCGGCTTCATGGTCCGCCGGACCGTCATAGACAAGATCGGCGGCTACGATCCGACCTATGCCAATCAGGGTATCGGCGGATGCGAAGACTTCGACTTCGAACTCCGCACAGCCGAGCATTTCAAGATCGAGGCGGTGCCACTCGGCCTGGTGGGCTATCGCGTTCATGCCGCGGCCATGTCTGCCGACAGATCCCGAATGGCGCAATCGCTTCTGGCTGTCTATGAGCGATGCGTCGCCCGCAATCCGCAGCTTCCCGCTTTCGTCGTCAGCTGCGCCCGCGCCTCGGCCCACCTCTATGCATTCTCAAAATTTGCGGCTTCGAAAGATTGGCGCAGCGCCGCGGTCTCGCTCAAACACGTCTATCGTCATAGTCCATGGCTTGCTGCCAGCGTCATAACCAAACTGATCTTTTCAAAAGCCGCCAGAGCCGCAAACAGGGCGTTGTCCAAAGCCCGGCCGTCCAGGCGGCAGCGGACAGATTTCAAGAAATTCGAGGAAATAGATCCTGTTACGCCGCTGGTTGGCGGATGGTCCCGTTTCCGAACCAAGGCCTTGTTCCGCCGCTTGTCGGAGATTGACCGTTGTGACGCAGATTGCGCTGCGCTCTCGAAGAGATAGGTTCTGAAGGCCGGCACCTCCGTGCCATTGGCAACCATTTACTAATTATTCAGTACAAATCGAACATGGCGTAAAATATTTGCCTTCGTGAGACCGACAAAACTGTGGGAAACTATAATTCTCCGATAATAAGCTGTGACAATATCAAGATTAAGCGCAATAATAGCTACGCACTGTGTAAAAATCCTACCAGAGGACCCGTCAACCACCCCGGCGGGTCCTCAACTTTGCGAGGGACAGGTTGTCGCGGGCAACCGTTATCATCGCTGGATCGGACAAAGAAGTGCTGCGCCGACAGCGACATTCCCTGTTGCAATGGCCTTGCTCAAAAATCTAATTTAAATATCCGCAAGCAACGACCGGGCTCGCGCTCAACGCCAAGTGCTTCCGTTTGGCGAAGAAATTATCCGATGGCAAATTCGCCCACATAGAGATAATGCGGTTATTATAAAGTGATAGACGAACTCATCTTTATTATTGAAATAGGCTCATCTTGCCGATATTAACCATAACAGTTCGGTTATCACAAAAGCAACTTTTAAATACAACCAATGTCTGAAATATATATTTTTACCTTTTGGTAAAATTTTAATTTTATCTTATTTATTGTCCGAAGTTATTGCACAGCGCCCAACGACGCCGCCTTATATTCTTTTCGAAAAAAACATAAGACATCCTCACATTCTTTCCCTCCTTTCCTTCGTCGCAACGGCGCTGCAATGCAACACTTGGGAAGGAGCAGCCAGAACTAAATCCCACAATCCCGGCATGAACCGGCCTCGATAGTGCGCAACACAGTTCAACTTCGGAAAATGACGATGGTGAAGCCGAACGGAGGTTTAACGTCTTGACAAACCAAAGGATAATGGCAGGTCGTCTCGCTGCGAATAGACCGGCATTGGCAAGCCTTCGACCGGTCACTTCAAATCCGCCAGGCGGCCCGAGATCAAGGAACCGCAGGCTCAGAGACACCCACCCTCGTCAAGCGACTCCCGGCGTGAACAGTCAATCGACCGGCGCGAATGACTTCACTCGATTCGCCACACCGGGATGGTTTTTGACTGACCAAATCTGTGTCCAAATGGTCGCACCGCGCCGCTGAATTAACCTTTGATAAAGCATTTGCTTGCACAACTTATAATTTGTGTCATGTTCACTGTAAGTAGTGAGGAGCTGACCTGATGGGTGATATGGCATCGCAGATTCCGGAATTTGGCTATGATGAACGCGTGATGATCTGCCGGAAGCAGATCGAGAAGGCGGTTTATCAGTTCATTGCAAACACGAAGGTCGAGGGGTGCGATCCGGCGGAAGTCGCAATGGCCATCGCGGACATTGCCGACGATTACATTTTACTGCTGGCCCAGAAGCGCAATTTGACCCATTGAAATCAGCGATCGGCTGGGGCCGATCATCAGACGAGCGCTGCCGCCGTCTCCCCGCCCGGAGACAACGTCAACGAAACCGCTTACCATTCGTTTTCAAGATCTATTGCGCCGGGTATCGAAGATCGCCCGAACAAGCGACAGCCCAGGACCCACCCCGGACTTCTCCCAAGCCACAATCAAATCGATTTCTGAATAGATCGATTGCGGGGCCGCTCCTCTCCCAGCAGCCCATCCATTGCCGTAGAGACATCAGCGCCTTGGAGCGCACCTCGGCACTACGCAGCGCCTCGGAACGAAGGCGGAGAAAGGGCGGTCCTTTTCACCGAGTGCGCATGCCGCCCCCAGTCAATCGGCCGGATCCAGCGCGCAAAGCACGCCATCGACGGGTATCGCGGCCAGTCTTTCGTGCTTGATATCGACCCTCCAAGCTTTGACCACGTTGTCCGATCGATAGGAGCCATCCGGTTGCACCACCATCCTGCCGATCGCAAAGACGGCATCATCAGGAAACCGGCTCGAGGAGCAATAGCATGGTTGCAGAAGTTCGTGGCGGGGGCTGGGCTTGGCAATCGTCAGCTGATCGATCGTGCTCCAGACGGGAAGGTTTCCCTCCCTGCCGGTCTGACGCTGCAGCACCAGCAAGAGCTTTGCGCCGCATTTGAACTCCGTTGCCGAATAGGCCGGGCCTCCGGCCATTCCGGTCAAGGCCGTTCCGCTGACTTCCACGCAGCCCTTCGCAGCCAGAGCCATCAATTTTCCCCGCGCTTCGCTGGCATGGCCGGCGGCCGGGATCAGGGCGAGAAAAGCCGCCATCGCAGAAAGAGGTCGTGACGAATTTTTCATGCTCGCACAACGCAGCTAAATTTCATCGGCCACCCCTCAACCCGGAAGAGGAAACCGTAGCCTTGCTCCGCGGTCAGTCAATCCCCTGCGATTTGCGCAACTTCGACCGCGGTGGTTGGCGGCCGACCTCGTCCCTCGAGAGATCCGAAAGCCGGACTAATGTCTCTTTACGCTCACTTGCGGAACCGGGGAGCTCAATTCAGCCAGATCCCGGGTCAGTCCCTCCCCGACTTCCTGCTTCACCGCCTCGAGAGCAAGATCGAGGCAATTCGTCGCGAATGGCAGTTTGACATCCTGAGCGACCTGTCGCGCATACGCGATCATTCGCGCCAGTGCGACCAGTTCGTCCAGACTGTCTTCCGCCCCCAGGTCTGCATTTACGTTAGCAATCGATGTCACGCCCATGCCCATTTCTCCAACGAATTGAAGGAATGATACGCGGGCCGGCGTGGCCGAGCCCGTGAAAAAGGCGTGACACAACTCTCGGTGACGATTGCCGCTTTTGATTCACCATGCAGGCCGTGTAGGAAATGTTGTCTCGTGCAATTTCCAGGACAAATCGGCATTCACGCGGATATCGGCTGCTGCCCGCACCGCTTTTAATAACTCCAGCGCATCGATGCGTTTTTGATCGACGGAATGCCCGACAAGGGCCGTCAATAGTTTCGGACGATCCGGCTCAGCTATGCCGGTGCACTGTTCGACGATCGACCGCCACGTCCGCCTCTTGAAGAAGACTGCGCCGGCGGCATTTTCAAGCTCCCGGCGCACGCCTCCTGGGAGCAATCCCTTCCTCTCCATGGCATCGAGCGTGGCGCTGACATTGACGAGCGGTATCGTCAACGGTTTGCTGCCCAGCGCGCTAGGCGCGTGCACGAGCGCGACGGCGGCATCATCGACCAGCCGGCCCGAGCGGTAGTCTTCGAAAATGCGGCCGACCCCGACCATACCGAAGGAATGGCATTCTGCGGCCCGCAGCGCGCCCATGCTGGCCGCCCCCAGAACGGTCACGCCAAGCGAGAGCGCACGGAGAATTTCCTTATGCCAGACCGGCGCGGCATACTCGAAGCCGCCGTCGATCAGGCCGATGACATTGGCACCCTTTTCCGCCGCAGCCAAAATATCCCCCTGCATCGCAGGCGGCAGGACGCGTATCGCCTCGCCGGCAAGTTCGGCTGCGTCGGGAAGACTGGGACCTGCGAAAATGATCTTCAAAAGCCGATCGCCCTCGCCAGCGCCCTTGTTCCCAACCGCCGAGCACGCTCCCCTTCCGGATTTTCGAGCGCGGGAATAACGACCTTGACGACGCTGAAGGGAAGTGTGTCCTCGCTGAGGCGTACGGCGATGACCGAACCGATGTCTTTTGTTCGCAAGGCCTCCAGCACGTGCTGCAGCATCTGCGCCAGATCCCGTGGCCGATATTCCGGCGCTGGGCCCGGCGATCCGGGAACTGCCTCGAAGGCTCGCCGCATCAGCGGCGGCAAGGATCTTGTGAAGATGGCCGGCGAAATATCGTCCCTGGCTCCGCTGATATAGGTGAGCCGCGATTGCACGGCTTCCGTTACCGCCCGAATGGCCGCGCGGACGGGAGAGGGATGAGCCCCTATGCCACCGGTCACCTCGACAAGGCGGATGTCCCTGCCGCCGTGGCGATCCCGCGGATCCGAAACGCAATCCCAGGGGCCCAGCATGGCGGTGAAGCAGGGAACGGCGATGTCGCTGGTGATATCGAAGAGCCTGAGCGCCAATCCCGATGCTTCGATCTTGTCGATCAACCCGTCCAAGGCGCCGTCCTGGTAACCGCGGGGATCGACGCAGCCGGCATAACGATCCGCTTCCGCGCTGACTTGCCACAGCACATGGGCGTCCCGCTCGATCCGCTCGAGTACACCGTGAAAAATCGCTTCCTCGAGGTTGTTTCCCGAGGCCAGGCCGTCCGATGACATCCAGTATCGGGCATCCCGCGTACGGTCGAGCACCACCGCTTCAAAGGGGATATATACCGTCCCGCCCGTGAGCATATCGATGCCGGCCACCCATTCCGTCTCCTCGTCTGGCCCGAGGTCGGGTTTATGGACAGCGATCAGGCAGTCCAGCCTATCGACCTTGTATCCCATCGCCCGCAGGCCGGAGGCGCTGCCGCGGAACCGATCGACGAAAGGCTCGCCGGCAACGGCCCGTTCCAAGGCTTCCATGACCGTGGACACTTTGGCATCGACATCGGTCAGGCCTTTCCCCTGAGCAATCACGATTGATCGCGAATTCGGGGTATACGCGCACCAGACGGGAATTCCGATGTCGTCGAGCCCGGTATGTCGCGCCACCCTGGTAACCCCGAATCTGGCCAACAAGGGCTCGACGCGGGAAAGGGTTTCCCGCGGCGATATGATCCTGTCGGAATATATGGACTGGTCCGTCAGAATGCCGACTCAGCCGTCGACGTGGCCGGAAAGAGCGACCTGCGCCGACGAAACGGCGACAGCCAAATCGACGCCCTTCACGAATGTACCGCCGGATTTACGAAGGCTGCTCGCAGTCGCCAAATCCCCCGTCGGATTGAGCGGCGTAACCGTGCCCGCGTTGAGATCGGCGAGCCACAGACCCGCTTCGTCCGGTATTCCTATGATGACAACTTTCGTCATTAAAATGCCCCTCAACTATTGTTAGAATCCGGCCTTCAACAGACCCTCCCGATATAGCTCTTTTTGCCAATGCTCCTTGAACGGAATGATGGCGAGCCACTTCTCGACGTCGAACACCGGGTTGATGCTTTCGGCGCGTTGCCGATGGAAGAGTGCCCGTTTCCGATCGCCGATCATTGCGCAACTGGCCGCGGCGATACGATGGGCCGGCGCTTTGTCTTTCATCGCTTCGACATAGGCGATGGCCTCCTCATACTGTTCCAGAAAGAAACTGGCTCCCGCGGCACACCAGAGATAGGCGTCAGGCGCGATCGGATTGAGCGAAATTGCTTTCCTGATCTTCGCGAGCGCGTCCCCGGGGCGGGATGCATGTACGAGCGTGTCGGCATGGCTGTAGATGACATCGGCAAAATGCGGACTGAGCTCTTCGGCCAGATGAAGGGCCGCGACACTCGCATCGACATCGCCGAGATAAAGTTTGGTGACCCCAAGCTCACGATGGCCTGCGGCCGATTGCGGATCCCGCTCGATTGCGCGAAGCGCATGCTGCTCCGCCAGATGCAGCAGCTCGTTATTTCCCTGCGCCCTGACGAGCCATTCGCTGGTGAAGGTTCTTGCCAGCCCGGTAAATGAGGCGGAGAAATCCGCCTTATACGACAGCGACTGCTTGAACGCCTTCCTTGCCCGGCGGATATGCGGCAATGTCAGCTTGCTCATCAGGCTCGAGCCGACGAGATAGGCGTGATAGGCTGCGGGATTGGCTTCAAACCGTAACCGCTCCTCCTCGTTCTCAGCCAACTCACGGGCCACCGACACGGTCAACTGCTGGGCGATCACCCGCCTTTGGCGCGGCAGTATATCGGGGTCCATCGCAAAGCGGTTGGCCCAGATAATCTCGTCCGTGGGAAAATAGATCAGCTGCGCAAACAGCCCCTCTTCGGAAAATCGCGTGTCCAGAAGATAGGCGATCGAGTGCCTGGCGACCACAGCAGCCTTCTCGGAGTCGCGGCGGATCTGGCCGGCCGTATGCGGCGCGACGATGGAAATGTTCCGAAGTGCGCACAATTCTATGGTGACGTCTTCGATCAGGGCGTTGGCAAGGGCAAGTCCGGCATCGGCATGCTTGGCGGTCGGGGGAAGCAACACCAGACGCGGCAGGATCAGCGGCGCCGCCGATATGCTTTCGATGCCGGTCGATGCACTGCCAGACTCTGAACGCTTCACCTCCACCCTTGGATGGCCGTCGCCAGTTGCCAATCTCTCGCCTAACGATGAGCCGCCGGATAGCTGGTGCAGCAGCGCCCTCACCTGCTCGTCATTCGGATCCCTCTCGAGGATTTGCAGGGCGGCGCTCGAAATGATGCGGGCCGCGCCGGGCTTCTGCACCTCGGGCAGCGCCTCCAGCAATGCCTGACGCAAATGCAGCGCCTGGGCGTCCCGTTGCGCCCTGATCCATGCATCGATCGGCTTTGTCGCCGGCTTGATATTTCCGATGAAACCGCGCTGGGTCAGTTCGGCGATCGCGTGCAGCCGATCCAGCGGCGCCCCGCCGGCCCGAAAGACATCCAGATCGCTGGAAACCACCTGCGGGTCGAGGCGCACCGTCGCGGCGGTGAAATCGAAGGCTATTTCGGCGCGGCCGCCGTCAATCTCGCGGATGCGAGACAGCATTTTGCGCAGATTGAGCCGCGCCAATTCCGGCTCGACGTCGCTCCACAGAAACTGTGCCAGTTCATAGCGGCTGAGCTCGTGGCTCGCCCCGGCATAGATATGGGCCATCATCAACAGACCTTTGATCGGATAGCGAACTGGCTCGCCATTCGTCTCGGTCAACCGCAGAGCGCCAAATGTCTGCAGATGAAGCACAATCCATCCTCAGTTGTGCGCCACCGGATCCTGTAGCTCGCTGTCGATGTCGGGCAAGCCCGTAACCGCCAGGCTTTTGGCCAGTGCCACCAGTTTTTGCCTGATGTTCGCATCCTCGATGGCGATAAACGCCTTGTTGAGTGCCAGTCCTTCCTTCGACGACAGGAATTTGTTCAACTCGCTCGTCTCACCTTCGATCGGTCCGGAACCACCGTTCTCGAAGAAAAAGCCGACCGGCACGCGAAGGATTTCGGAAATACGCTGAAGACGGCTGGCGCCGATGCGATTCGTGCCTTTTTCGTACTTCTGAATCTGTTGAAAGGTAATGCCCAGAAGTTCAGCCAACCCATGCTGGGTCATCCCGAGCGTCTTTCGCCGAACTCTCACGCGGTTGCCAACATAGACGTCGATGGAATTCGGCGATTTGGCCTTCATGTGAATAAGTCTCCCGCTCTATCAGCACGCCGCTGTATAATGGAGAATTTGAGCAAGAATGCAACTAAAAGTAAATATCTTATAAGGTTTTTTTTCAGTGCTACGCACAGTACAAACAACCTGTGGACTACCTCAGGCGCGTGTGATGACGCTCATATAAGGATTCTCTTATCCAACAAGTCAGAGCGAGAACGGATTGCCGAAAGCGGCCCCTGCGGCCCTGTCTTCCTAAAGAGGCTTTTCGGCCACGGCGATCATCGACTTGGCAAAAGCAGGTATCCTCCCGACGTATTCAAAACGAATACTGCCGAAACCGGCATCAAGCAGCAGCGTGCCGAGCGTGTTTCTCGACCAGAACTTGATGTGCCCATGATCCTTCAGCGGCATGAAGTGATCATCCATTTTCCCAAGCGCTGCCAAAGCGAGGTTCTTCAGATAGCCGTGATAGGGCGTCGATACCACGGCGATGCCGCCAGGCTTGACCAGATCGTACATCGTCGAGGTGAAGGCCCTGGGATCATAGACATGCTCGACCACTTCCAGGCTGATCACAGCGTCGAAGGTACCGTAGTCCCTGGAGAGCTCGTCATAGGCCGAACCGACCTTCAGCCGCAGCCCGGGGTAATTGACGTTAGCCTTGGCGATGCCATCGCTTGAAGGATCGACGCCGACGACGGAATATCCCTTTTCCGCAAGAGTTGCGGCCGCCCCGCCGGTGCCGCATCCGAGATCGAAGACATCGCGCTTCGCAGAGCCGGCAAAATGGCCCTCCAGCACCCCCAACACAGCTGGCAGGATGTAGGAATGCGCGGTTGTCGGTCTGGCATGGATATAGGTGGTCGCGTCCAGTTCGACGGACATGTCCCTCCCCCCTTCTGCAATGACACGGCAGACCCTATAGAAGAATACGTCGAAAATTGGGTAAAATCCGGCAGAATAGGACGACGGCTAAGAATATAACCTGCAGTTTTGCAATAAAAAATTTAACCTTTGCGAGAAGACAAACTAAATCAAGCAGCATCAAAGAATGGCTCTAAAATGCCATCAACAATAGCAAGAAAACTTGCAGAGGTCGAGAAACAGATGAGGCTGCGGTAGCCCGCCTGCCAATCATGCGCGCGGATAATCCGCCATTTTCGTTGCTGCCACAGAGGTCGATGCATTGGAGAGTCTCAAAGTCGAGGACCCCATGGCGCTTCCGCCAAACATGCCGCGCCCGCTTCTTGCCGATCACATCCCCGACGCGGCAGAAAGCCGAACAGCAAGCCAGAAGATATTTAACGGATGGATGTATACTGCTGGATCAAGACAGCCCGATCGAAACCCTTCTCGCGTATCCGGAGAAGATAAGCTTGCCCGAGAATCCGTTGCCCGCCTATGCCAAACAGCCAGTGGGAAAATCGCGGATCCCCGCGATCTTCTGGTTGCTGCTGATGATGTCCCTTTCGCTCGTCATCGGAACCGTGCTTCTTTCCAACGACATGAAGCACTTGAGGACGATCGACCGCTATTTCGGCTTCGGTCTCTTTTCATATGAGATCAAGCCGCCGCCACCGAAGGCGCTTCCCCGTCCGGCGCCCCCGGCCTCCGTCAGGCTTCCCTTGCATGCCACCGAACCGGCTACGGCGCAGACCGCATCAACCTTTCTCAGGACATGGCGCATATCAGGAGCGGCCATGTGCGCGGCCCTGCGCAACGCCGGCATCCAAACCAGCGAATGGGCGGCAGCGAGCTTCAACGCCAACACCTTCGAATGCTTTTTCGAACACAGCGGCAAACGGGAAAAGGATCAGCTTCCCAGTTCCATCTTCGTCATTGTGCGCGGCGACGCCGCCGGCACGATCAACAACATGCGCGTGAAGATCGTCAATCCGAAGACCGACCAGAATGGCCAGCTCGACCCGAGCATCCTGCGGATTTTCGAGGTCATGCTGCGCCAGCCGCAATGGCTCGATTTTCATGAGGCGTTGGACGCGATCAAGAATCTGAGGGACATCAAGGAAGACGGCTTCGGCGCCAGCATCACCTTCAGCCGCGAGGTGCTCAATCCGGACCGCTACAATTTTACGCTCTCGCTGGATGCGACCTCGGGACCTCAAAAGAGAACGAGAAATTATTTCTCCGACAGAATCTGGCTTCCATCACCGGAGCCGACGGTCGAGACAGACCCCACGCAACCCGCGCCGGCTTCAGCGCAATAAAGTCGGAAATGAGCAGCGGCGGACGCTGGTCGAGGCCGCACGCCATGAACCGGTCTATCAGGCCATGCGACTTGCATCGTCGTGATGCCGGGCCAGAATTTTGTAAAGCTCTTTCAAACTGTCCCCGCTCGGTCGTAGGGTGACCACAAAAAAACGGCATTTTGAAATGACATATGAAAAAGCTCATACCGTAGCTGAACCATCTTCCATTACGAGCGTCCTCCGGGAGGATCTATATCTTGGCACAGGCCGAAAAGTCTCGCGGTTACCCACAGTATTCGCTCCTGGGAACATATATTTGAGGTTGCATTACTCCGTCGGAGCAAACGCAGATCGGAACGGGAACGCGGCAAACCAACCCCGGCTGCCGCAAGCTCCGTCGCAATGAGAATCGCACACAGCGAGGGATAGAATGAACAGGAGACGATTCCTCGCTTCGATTCCGCTCGCACTGTCTTGTGTCCAGGCAGGTGCGGCGCCGGCCAGGGTGCCGGTAAAACCAGGGCTGCGCGCCCTTGCCGACAGCAAATCGTTCCGGTTCGGATCGGCGATCGACCTGCAAAATATCGGCGATCCGGCCGCCTGCGACCTCTATCTCGACAACGTCAATTCGATAACGCCGCGCAACGAATTGAAGTGGAAAGCGACGGAAAAGAGTCCCGGCGTCTTTTCCTTCGGGGCCGCCGACCGGATGGTTGCATTCGAGCGAAAAAACAACATGAGGGTTTATGGCCATACACTGATCTGGTATCGCGTCCCGGATTGGGTGTCGGAGATCACCGATGCGCAAGCCCTTCGGACGGTCATGAACCGTCATATAAAACAGGTTGTCGCTCGCTATAAGGGGTCGATCGATGCCTGGGACGTGGTGAACGAGCCGTTGGAATATGATGCGCCCGACCTGCGGAATTGTGTTTTCCGACGCCTTCTTGGCGACGATTCTATTCGCATGAGCTTCGATATGGCGCATGAGACCAATCCGGGTGCCACGCCGGTTCTCCACGAAACGCATCTTGAAAAAAAATCCGCCACCTTCGAACAAAAGCGTGTGCACATTCTCAAAATCGTCGAGGATCTCGTCGCCAGGAAGACTCCGATCAACGCGGTAGGGCTGCAGACGCATTTCCGCCCGGGCCTCGACCGGATAGATCCGGAGGGAATGGGGCGATTCTGCGCGGCTCTGAAGGAAATAGGCATTGGTGCCTATATCACCGAACTCGATGCATCCCGCCACTTCCTGAAGCACGACCAAGGCTTCGCGCCGGCCGCCTATGCCGATAATTTCCGCGACGTGATCGCCGTGGCGGCCGAAGGCGGCGACTTGAAAGGCGTCACCGTATGGGGCATGTCGGAGAGATACGGCGAGCCCGATGAAACGGGACCGATGCCGATGGAGCCTGCGCGAAGCGCATTAATCTCTACGATCAAAACAACGCGCCGCGCAGTTCAGCTGATGGCATCAGGCAGGCAATAGAGGCGATGTGATGCTCAAGACAACGGAGACGTCAACAGATTCATGAAAAAGGCGGTTATTTATGTGGAAAAATTTCTGCCTGCCAGCCAGGCATTTGTTCTCAATCAAGCGGTAGCGTTTCGTTCGTTCGAGGCCGAAATTCTTGCCGGCACGCGAATTTCCTCGGCTCACACGAAAAAATCCACCGTTCCGGTTCATGACATCCGCCGGTCTCCGGTCGCACGTGTCGGTGAACTGCTGTTGAAAATTCCACAGATCGGCCTGCCTTTCCTCTTTCCGGCGATCGGCCAGGCCGATCTCGTTCACGCGCATTTCGGCAAGAACGGCTATGTCATCGGTCCCTTAGCGCGGGCCGCCGGCAAGCCGCTCGTCACAACGTTTCACGGCTTCGACGCCACCTATCGCGGTGATCCGAAAAAGCCGGGCGGCTTCAATCAGGTGCGCTTTTTCGCCAAGGGACGGAGCGAGATGGCCGGCTGGAACAGTTGGAACATCGCCGTCTCCGACTTCATCCGCGACCAGCTGCTGGCACTCGGCTTCCGTGCCGACCGCGTCTATCGCCACCACATCGGCATCGATCTCGATCTCTTCAAAATGGAGCCTCGCCCCCGAAAAAGGGGACTGGTGGTTTCCATCGCCCGTTTCGTCGACTATAAGGGCCACCGCTTCATGATCGACGCGCTGTCGCGTGTGGCGGCGACCGGCACGCCGGTCGAATTCGTCATGGTGGGTCAGGGACCGCTGAAAGAGGAAATCGAGGCGCTGGCGCGTCGTTCCTTGCCAAGCGTCACGATCCATGAAAATCTGTCGCAGACTGAGATAAGGGACCTGCTGGCCAGTGCAGAGCTTTATCTCCACGGCAGCGTGACCCTCGACAATGGTCACGCAGAAGCGTTCGGCCTCGCCAATCTCGAGGCCGAGGCCGTCGGCACTCCGGTCGTCGCATTTCGCTCGGGAGGCGTGGGTGAAGCGATAGAGGAGGGGAAAACTGGCTATCTCGTGGAGGAGCGGGACGTCGCGGGCATGGCGGAAGCGGTCGGAAGACTGCTCAACGACCAGGCCCTGTGGACAAGCTTCAGCGCACGGGCACCGCTTCTGGTGGCCGAGCGCTTCGACATACGTCGTCAAACGGGAACGCTCGAGGACTATTACAGTTCCGTGCTAGACGAATTTTCCAGCCGGGGTCGGACTTGATGGTGCAGACAGGAAAGAAGCCGAAGTGGGGACTGAACGTATTTCGGCCGCTACGGAACGGAATCGTCAGGGCCAAGTGGCTCTACTATACGAAATTCTGGGGAATGGACATCGATCCGACTGCCAGCTTTTCCCTGAGCGTGCGGTTCGATAAGACCAACCCAAAGGGCCTGCATATCGGCGCGGAGACCTATGTCGCCTTCGAAGCCGCGATCCTGACCCACGACCTTACCCGCGGCCTCTATCTGCATACGAGGATCGGCAAACGCTGCTTCATCGGCGCCCGCAGCATCATCCTGCCCGGCGTCGAAATCGGCGACGAATGCGTCATTGGTTCCGGCTCGGTGGTGACCAAGAACGTGCCGCCGCGCTCGCTCGTCGCCGGCAACCCGGCAAAGATAATCCGCAGCGACATCAAAATCATTTCGCGTTACGGCCGCATGGCCCGCGACGACGAAACAGTCACGCAGATCGTGACGCACTTGCCGACTGGAGAAGCACGATGAAGATATTTGCCTATCGTGGGAAACACGAGAATTTCGGCGACGAACTGAACCATTGGCTCTGGGAGCGCCTGCTGCCCGGCTTCTTCGACGAGGACGAAAACCAGCTGTTTCTCGGCATCGGGTCGATCCTCTACGACCATTTCGACCCGCAGATCCAGAAGATCGTCTTCGGCTCGGGCTATGGCGGTTACACTAATCCGCCGAAGGTCGACGGCAACTGGACGTTCTATTTCGTGCGGGGGAAGAAGACCGCCGAAGTGCTCGGCATCGACCCGAGCTATGCCATCGGCGATTCCGGCATCCTCACGCGCAGCTGCTGGGATGCAAAAAGCGTCGAGAAGCGGTATCCGGTCTCCTTCATGCCGCACTACGAAAGCGCCATGTACGGCAGCTGGGACAAGGTCTGCGAGCTTGCCGGCATCCACTATATCGATCCGCGCTGGTCGGTGGAAAAAGTCCTGACCGAAATCAGCGCATCGCACAAGGTAGTCTCCGAAGCGATGCATGGCTGCATCATATCCGATGCGCTGCGCGTTCCCTGGCGGGCGATCCGGCCGATCGCGCCGGGCAACCGGGCCAAGTGGTATGACTGGGCGAGTGCGCTTGATCTCGAGATCGATTTCGATCCGATCGGCCCCTCGAATCTCGTCGAGGTCGGGGCCTCACTGGTGCGGAAAAACACTTACCTGTTGAAAAACATCACGTTCCGCCACCGTCGCATCCGGCAGCTGACTGGGAATTATGTCTTCGGTTCGACCGTCAAGACATTGCAGCGCGTGGCGGAAAAGCCGGGCCAACTCAGTTCCGATGCGTCGATCGAAGGGGCGCACGACAAAATGCTGGTCGAGCTTAATCGGCTGAAGCAAAATTTTTCAAAAAAGACGGCAAGCGCCCTGTGAGGGCGCGAACCGGTTTCGTGACGAGGCAATAAGGCATGATGCTTTTGAACTCCATCAATCCCCTCTGCACCCGCCGTGGAAAGAAGTATCTTGAATGGTTGTGTGGCCCGCTTGAACCGTCGATGTCCTCGACCTCAGGAACCGTTCGCCCATGAGCAGTGTGACCGATCGACTGATTCAGGGCAGCATCTGGCTGAGCCTCTCCCGCGCCATCGTCAACGGGCTTTCGGCGCTGAGCACCTTTGTGCTCGCCTGGTATCTCGTGCCGGCTGATTTCGGTCTCGTTGCCATTGCGACGACGATCCAGGTCATTCTAAGTTCTGTCACTGAACTCTCGCTCAATCAGGCGCTCATCCGCCACGAGTCTCCGAGCGAAACTCACTTCAGCGCGGTCTGGACATTGAGCGTGACAAGAAGTGCCATACTGGCGCTGATATTTGCCGCCGCGTCCTATCCGATTGCCGAATTCTACAACGAACCCCGGCTGACGAGCGTGATGCTTGCCTTGAGTTTCAGCCTGCTCCTGAGCGGTCTCGCCAATCCGCGCCGCGTCATGCTCCAGCGTGATCTGATCTTCTGGCAGGAGTTCGTCCTCAACGTCTCGCAGAAGTTGGTCGGCTTCGTCGTGACCGTGGCGATCGCGGCCATCTACCAGAGCTATTGGGCGCTCGTCATCGGCACCCTCGCCTATCAAGTCACCAACATCATCGTTTCCTACACCGTCCTGCCGTTCTGGCCGCGCATCACCTTTCGCCATGCCCGGGAATTGTTTTCCTTCTCGGTGTGGCTGACGGCCGGACAGATCGTCAACACACTGAACTGGCGGATCGAGTATCTCTTGATCGGCAAGATGCTCGGCGCCACGCAACTCGGCCATTATACTGTCGGCAACACCCTTTCGACGCTGCCGACACGTGAGGCCACGGCGCCGCTGAACCAGACAATTTATCCGGGCTTTTCCAAGGTCCGCAACGATCCGATCCGGCTTGTCGCAGCCTATCAGCGCGCGCAGGCGCTTCTGGCGGCGGTGGCGCTCCCGGCCGGCATCGGCATGGCTGTCGTGGCCGATCCAATGATGAGGCTTGCCTTGGGCGAGAAGTGGGTCCCCGCAATCTTCATCGTGCAAGCGCTCGCATCGGTCTTTGCGCTGCAGACCCTCGGTTCGCTCGTCCAGCCGCTCGGCATGGCAAAGGGCCATACCAAGCTGCTGTTCATCCGCGATACCCAGATGCTGGTGGTGCGCATTCCCATCATTATCGCTGGCCTCATGATGGCCGGGCTTCCCGGCGTCGTCTATGCGCGCGTGCTGAGCGGTCTGATTTCCACGGCGGTCAATATGCTGCTCGTCAAGCGTCTGATCGGGCTGCCATTTTTCCGGCAGCTTGCGGCCAATTTCCGGGCACTTGCCAGCGTAGCCCTGATGGCAGCCGGCGTCTGGGGATTGTCGCATATTTTCAGCATGCCCGCCGACAAGCTGCACCTGGCCCTGTATCTTGCCTTCCTCGTCATCACGGGCGGCATCATCTATGTCGGATCGAGCTTTGTTCTCTGGGTTGCAATGAAGAAGCCCAATGGCCCGGAAACCGAAGTTCAGCGCATCGTTGTCAAGTTCCTGTCAAAAGCGAAACGTATTGCCGTACCCAAGTCGGCTTGAAGCTAAAATGAACATCAACAAGAGAGGCAGAATGACCAGCCAATCCAGATCTGAGCTGATCGCAAAACTCAATGGCATGATCCACGATTGCCTGAAGGACTATGTCTCGCGCGAGGAACCGCTCGCCATTCTCGACTTTCCTGACATCCGCAATTGCGGCGATTCGGCGATCTGGCTGGGCGAGATGGCCTATCTCAAGGATCGCTTCGGCAAACGCCCGGACTATGTGTCCAGGCTGTACGATTTCTCCGCCGACGAACTGAAGCGACGCGTGCCAACCGGGCCTATCTTCATCCACGGCGGCGGCAATTTCGGCGATATCTGGGTTGCCCACCAGGATTTCCGCGAAATGATCATGGAGCGCTTTCCGGATCGGCAGATCATCCAGTTCCCGCAGTCTATCCACTACAGTTCGGCTGAACGCATCGAGCAGTCCAAACGGGCAATCGGCCGCTACAAGAACTTCGTTCTGCTCGTGCGCGACGAAGAATCGAAGGAGTTTTCCGAGAAGCACTTCGACTGCACCGTACGACTGTGCCCGGATATGGCCTTCGCCATTGGTCCGCTTGCCGAAAGGGCAACACAGATTCCCGTCCTTGCCATGTTGCGGGAGGACGCGGAACGGGTCGGCGGCAGTGAACGCAAGATCCCGTCCGATATTCCTGTGGAAGACTGGATCACCGAGTCGAAACGGAAGGTCGATATTGCCAAGAAGTTGGGGGTCGCTTCGGCTTATCTCGCCTTGAAGCCGAGTGAAGTTGCCTTGCGCAGGCTTGATGCTGCGGCGCACAACCGTTTTGAACGTGGCATCAGTCAGATTTCGCGCGCCCGCGCAATCGTGACCGATCGCCTGCACGTCCATATCTGCTCGCTGCTGCTCGGCCGTCCGCATGCGGTGCTGGACAACAGCTACGGAAAGATCCGCCGCTTCATGAACGCTTTCTCCGGCGGCACGGATCTTTCATACAAGGCCACCTCGCTCGAAGATGGAATCGACTGGGCGCGTCGCCAGGCGGCCAAAGGACGTGTCGATGAAAAAGAAACCGTGAGCTTGCGGGCTTAAAGGGGGTCTTTCGATGCCACTTCTCACCTTCATCATCCCGGTCCGACATCAGGACAATGCCCGCGATTGGAGTAAGCTGAAGGCAAATCTCAGCCAAACCGTGGCTTCCATTTCCAATCAGACCAATGGAGACTGGCGCGGCATCATCGTCGCGAACGAGGGGGCCGACCTGCCTGATTTGCCGGAGAAATTCTCCGCCGTCCGTGTGACGTTTCCGCCGAACGACATGCACGAACTCGGAAAGGGCAGCAAGGAGGACTTCCTTGACGCCTTCCGTGCCGACAAGGGCCGGCGGGTGCTGAGCGGCATGCTGAATGCCGCAGACAGCCGCTTTTTCATGATTGTCGATGACGACGATTTCGTCAGTTCCCGGATCGTTCAATACGTATCGGAAAACCGGAACGCCAACGGATGGACGATCGACAACGGCTACATCTGGGATGACGGCGGCAATTTTCTATTCGGCCATGACGATTTCAGCCATCTCTGCGGCACCTCGCTGATCATTCGCGCCGATCTCTATGAACTGCCGCAGCGGTTTGAGGACGCCTCGCTCGACTGGATCAAGTCGATGCTGGGCAGCCATGTCCGCATTGCGGAAATTCTTGCTCAACGCGGTGCACCGCTGACCAAGCTTCCCTTCCGGGGTGCGGTCTACCGGGTCGCCCATGGAGGATCGCATAGCCGGGCGCCGAGCCTGATGCGGCAATATTTCCTCAATCGCGGCGTGCTCCTCAAGCCGCGCCGGTTGTTGCGCAATTTTCGCAAGCTGAGGGTTCTCGGCAACGGTTATCGGCGCGAATTCTTCGGCCGGGCGCGGTCGAATCCCGCGTAGGAACCGATCCGCCCTATATCGCATAGGCAGTCAAGACATGAGGCTTTTCTCTTTCGACTTCACCAAAAAGGTTGGTAAATGATGTCGGATCTCTCCGTCAGCGTGCTCTTTTCATCCTATAATGGCGCCAGCCGCCGGCTGCGCCACACTTTGGATTCCTTGGTGTGCCAAGAGCTTCCTCATGATCAATGGGAACTGATCGCCGTTGACAACAACAGCAATGACGGCACGTTTGATCTTTTGAAGTCCTATAGCGACAAGCTGCCCATCACCATCCTGCAACAGCGCAAGCCGGGTAAGTCGGGGGCGCTGAACCTTGCTCTGGATCGCGTGAAGGGTGATCTCATCGTCTTTACCGATGACGATGTTCGCGCCGAGCCCAACTGGCTCAAGGCGATCGTCGATTGCGCCGTCGCCCATCCGGATTATGGCGTCTTCGGCGGCAGGATCGTCCCCGATTGGGAGAAAGAGCCAAGAGACCCTTTCATCGAGTGGATTCCGATGGGATCCACCTTTGCGATCGTCGATGAAACACAAAGCGGACCCTGTGACCCGACAAAGGTCTGGGGTCCGAATACGATTATCCGGCGAGAGCTGCTTGGAACAAGCGTGCGCTACCGCGAAGATATCGGTCCCCTTCCGGGAAAGATCTTCGCCATGGGCGAGGATGCGGAAATCATCATTCGTCTCGCGGCAAATGGTGCCCAATCCTATCGATGCGCCGAGGCCGTCGTACATCACTGGATACCGGCATCCAGCGTTACTGAAGATTGGGTTCAGAAACGCGGCGAGCGGCTTGGCTACGGCATGCCAGCGCTCTTTCCCGATGAGGTGCCCGGAGGGGTGAGATTAAGTGGGGTCCCGCTCCCGACCTGGATCGAGAGCGCGCAATGGGCGTTCCGCGCAGCCCTGCTTTATCTCCTGCCGCGATCGAAGACGCGTTTTTGGGCGATCTGGAAATATTACTACATGCGTGGCTACCGCGCCGGAATTCGCCGATACGCGCCTGGAACCCTGGCGCGGTGATCGATTGGCCTGCTGCATGCTTCCTTAAATCGGAAGCAATTTGAGGATAAATCGTGCGGCACTCAAAGCAAAATCATGCCCATTGCGCGTATCAAAAGACACCGCGCTGTAGGAGACGATAATTTGAAACTCTCGGTGCTGATCAACAATTTCAATTATGGGCAGTTCCTGCGCCCATGCATCGACAGCGTTCTGTCGCAGAACTATCCGGACTTCGAGGTCGTCGTGGTCGACGACGGCTCCACGGATGATTCCAGGGAGATTCTCGCTTCTTACAGCGCGCGCATTCGCTCCGTGCTGAAGGAAAACGGCGGCCAGGCCTCGAGCTTCAACGCGGGTTTTGCTGCCGCAAGCGGCGATATCCTCTTTCTCCTCGATGCCGATGATGCGTTTCTGCCCGGCAAACTTGCGCGCATCGCCGAGATCTACGGCCGCAACGAGATCGACTGGTGCTTCGATCGCGTGACGACCAATGAAGCCGAACAGCCTGCCGCAGAACTGCAAGTGACACTGTTCGACAAACGGGACACGCTGCGCCGGGGTGGCTTTCCCTCGCTTCCGGTGCCGACTTCCGGTCTGAGCTTCCGCCGCAGCCTGCTGGCCCAGATCCTGCCGATGTCCGTCGCCAAGGACGTCGTCCTCAGCGACAATTACATCAAGTTTGCAGCCGCCTTTCTCGGTCGCGGCGCCATCGTTGAAACACCGCTGACGTTTCAGCGAATCCATGCCTCGAACCGCTATACCGGCACGAACAGGGCAAAGACATTGCGTCCGCGGATCATGATCGCGACGGGGCTGGAACTGGCGCGCCGCTATGATGGGCTACAGGCGCTCGGCAAGAGCCTTGTGGCCGGCGGCATCGCCGAAACCACATCGCTTTTGAAGCTGAGGAGCGAAGCCCGCAACACCGTCGCCGGCGGTCCGTTCGGCGAGGATGCCGTCACCGAGGTGGCTCTGATGGCGGCGCGCAAGCGTTTGGGAAATATTCTGCGGAGAGGACAGTCATGAACCAGCAAGACACTTTCCCGCATTCGCCGGCCGGAGCCGTTCAGACCGGCGCGGCGCAGTTGAAGATTGCCGTCGGCGTGCTGACCTATCGGCGGCTGGACGGGATCGCCAAGCTGCTTGACGTGATGACGCGCCAGACGAAACATCCGGATCGCCCCTATCATCTGACCATGGTGATCGTCGACAATGATGCGACCGGCAGCGCCAGAGCCACCGTGGAGGGCTTTGGCCAAACGGGCGCCTACGATCTGATCTATGTCGTCGAGCCGAACCAGGGCATACCCTTTGCGCGCAACCGCGCCATGGATTCAGCCCCTGCCGACACCGACCTCTTCTGCTTTCTGGATGATGATGAATGGCCCGTCGACGGCTGGCTCGACGCCATGCTGGAAACCCGGGAGAAAAACCGCGCCGATTGCGTCTACGGCCCCGTCCAGCCGGTCTATCCCGAAAACCCACCCGAATATTTCATCAAGGCGAGGGTTTTCGAGCGCAAAAAGAACAAGGATGGTCAACGCATTTCCTATGCGGCCTCGAACAACGTCATGTTCGATTATCCCCTGATCCGTTCGTGGAACCTGCGCTTCGAAGAGAAGATGCGCTTCACCGGCGGCACGGACTATCTCTTCTTCAATCAGGCCATTCGCCGCGGCATGCAGGTTTTTTGGGCTGACAAGGCGCTCGTCTATGATATCGTTCCCGCCGGCCGCATGACCTGGAAGTGGGTGTTGCAGCGGCAATACCGGCTCGGCAACACCTTCGCCGTCAGCGAGGTCCTGCACGGTAATCTTAAGCGCCGACTCTATCGCGCGGCCTACGGGGCTACGAGAGTGATGCTCGGGCTGGCCATGCTGCCGGCGATCGTGATTTCACCCTATTGGGGCATGCGCGCCCTCACCCATGTTCTGCGCGGCGCCGGGATGGTCAACGGGATCCTCGGACACGCATACCAGGAATATAAACCCAATGCCGCCGTCTGATACTGTTTGCAGGAGCGTTGTGGGATGAGTTTCGGCCCTACTTATGTTCAGGACGGAGATATCGGCCTGCGGCCGGCCGCTCGTGCACGGCCGCGCCACGGCATCCGAAAGGAGACGCTCGTCCGTCTGCTCCTGACGGGGATATATTATCTTGCGCTGTTCCGGGCCACCGGCATGTGGTATGGTTATCCTTCGAATTTCGACGACGGCGCGTCTGTTGATCCGCTTCCTCAGAAGCTGATGCTTTATTCGCTGATCCCGTTGATCGGCCTCTATTGTCTTCTTGAACCGAACCGCTTCCTCGCCTTTTTCCGCGGCATTTCGCCCCTCGTATGCGTCGTGATCCTTGCCATAGTGGCGTCATTCGCCGGTTCGCTCGATTTCGGCGCCTCAGTTCGCGGCGCCGCGGCCGTCGGTCTGCTGGCGCTTGGCCCCCTGCTCTTCCGACTGCGCTACGGCAACGAGGAAACCTTGCGCCTCCTGGCCAATTTTGCCGTTTTCTCCGCCTTCGCAAATGTCCTCTATACGGCCGCCTTCCCCCATTTCGGGATCATGGGCGGCTCCCTGGCGGGCGCAGTGAAGGGGCTGTTTTATCACAAGAATACAATGGGACAGTTCTCCGCGATCTGCTTTATCGTGCTTATTTCCCATCGCCTGCCCTCGCCCAGGCTCCGCTACAGCGGCTTGCTGAGAAGCTTCGCCATCCTGCTGACCCTGCTCCTTGTCGTGATCTCCCTATCGTCGACCGCGGTCGTCATGGTGGCGATCGGCCTTGCGACGATTTTCGGCCTGAAGATGATGGAGAATGTCAGGCACAGCATGGTCCGCGCCTTCATCGTCTTGTTCCTTTGCCTCCTTATCGGCTTTGCCGGCTCGATCGCCTATCTCGGCGTTGCCCAGGCAGTCGCCGAAGCTTTCGGCAAAGACCTGACGCTGTCTGGCCGCTCCGATATCTGGGAACAGGTGATCCCGCTGATTTACGATCGTCCGGTCTTCGGCTATGGCTTCGCCACATTCCGCCAGGCCGACATCGTCGAGGAATATGTCCGTCTCGGCCACACCGTTCACTCGCTGCACAATACCTATCTCGAGATCTGTCTCAACATCGGTATTCCAGGCTTTCTCTGCTGGATCGCCTTCCTGTTGACGCGGATCTTCAGGAAGATCGCCGCGGTCTACAGGAGCCAACAGCTTCAGACCGTGCAGGCGAAGGAGGTGGCGCTGATCCTTCTTGTCATGATCGGCGCGATGACTGAAGCGGGAATGATGCTCGCGCCGATCGGTTTATGGCCGGTCCTCGTCTCCGTCTTGCCCATGACGACTGAACCCATCGTCCCGCCGCGTCGGCGGCGGCTTCTCTCGAGAAGATCGGCCGGGCGACGGAGCTTCCACCATTCACAACCCGTTTCAGGAGAGTAGGCAATGACCAGCGCCCCAATGGCCGTCCCGGAATCGAAAAGAGCCGCGGTCAGCGTTGAACGCGAAAAATTGCTGGATATCGAACGCGGCAAAGGCCTCGGCATCGTGCTGGTCGTCTACGGCCACCTCGTCATGCAAGGCACGCTTGGCGAACAGCCATGGTACCAGGCGACGAAAGCCGCGATCTACACGTTCCACATGCCGTTCTTCATGTATCTCAGCGGCTTCGTGTTCTTTTTCACCGGCGCGCACAATGCGCTCGACCGGAACTTCGGCGCCTTCTTCGCTAAGAGGTTTGACCGGCTGCTGGTCCCCTTTATCGTGATGTGCCTGGTCAACGTCTTCGGCAAGCAGCTCGCCGAGATGTTCATTCATGTCGACGATGGCGTAAGCGGCTTCTGGCAAGGCCCATGGGCGGTGATTTCGAACAGCCCGAACAACCCGACCATTTCGATCTGGTACCTTCTGGTGCTTTTCGTCTATTCAGTGCTGACGCCCATCTTGTGGCGGCTGAGCGGCCGCCGGATCGGCATCCTTTTCCTGTTCTCGCTGGCGATCTTCTTCATTCCCGCTTCGGAGAGGTTTTATGTCGCGCGAATTCTGAGCTATTTCGTATTCTTCGCCGCTGGAATGCTGAGCTGCAAATACTCCGCCTACGCACTGAACATATTCTCCAAATATATCGTCGTCTGGCTGATCGTTTTCGCGGCCGTACTTTATATCGGCCGGAGTTTTCCCTATTGGCTTCTTCTATGCGGGGCGGCGTCGATTCCGTTCCTGCACGCTCTTGTCAGATTGCCGTTTTTCGAAAACGACAAGATCCTTCTCTGGTTCGGCCAGAATTCGATGGTGATCTATCTGTTCAACACGATCTTCATCGGAATAGCCAAGGGTGTCTATGTGAAGATCCTGCCCTATCACGGGCCATGGTTTGCATTGATGATCGTTATATTGATGATTGCCGGAACATTATTGCCGATTCTAGCCAAGATGGCGCTTCAGGCAGTGCCGATGGCAGGACCCGTTTATAAGTATGTCAGGTGAGCCGCTGAGCCGAATTGAGAATTTTCCCGATCCATGCGCTCGACCTGCCGGCCAATAATGCTAGAATTCTATTAAACTGCCGCGATACAGCCACGGTTTCGGTGGAACGGTTTTGCCTCTAATCATCGGTCAAACATAGGAGATGCCTGTCTATGGCTGAGAAAAAATTGAAGGTTCTCGCCGCCTCCTCCGGCGGCGGCCATTGGGAACAGCTGATGACCATGCGCAGCGCCTTCGAGGGCTGCGATATCATTTTTGCAACCACCATTCCGGGGCTGCTTTCCAAATACGACATTCGGGACGGATTGGTCCTTCCCGATTGCAGCCGCGATTCGATCACCATGTCGATCCGGTGTTTTTTCAGCGCTTTTGCCATCGTCATCAAGCATAGGCCCGACGTCATCATCTCCACCGGTGCCGCGCCCGGGCTTTTTTGCCTGCTCGCCGGCAAATTGACAGGCAAACGCACGATCTGGATCGATAGCGTCGCCAATGTCGAGAAGCTGTCCCTTTCGGGAAAACTGGCCGGCCACATTGCGACGCTCTGGCTCACGCAATGGCAACATCTGTCGCGGCCGGACGGCCCTCATTACGCAGGAGCCGTCCTTTGATCCTGGTCACCGTCGGAACGCAACTGCCGTTCGATCGCCTCGTCAAGGCGGTCGACGCCTTCGCCAAAGAATTGACCAAGCCGGTCCTGGCGCAGATCGGCAAGGGCACCTACACACCCGAGAACATGAAATGGATCAAGAATATCGAACCTGCCGACTTCGACAGGATCTTTCGCGAGGCGAGCGTGATCGTCTCTCACGCAGGCATCGGCACCGTGCTCACGGCGAAACGCTTCGGCAAACCGATCATTCTCGTTCCCCGCAAAGCAGCCCTTGGTGAACACCGAAACGATCATCAGCTTGCGACCGTCAGCCAGCTCGTCGACCGGCCTGGCATCTATGTCGCGCATGACGATGACGAACTCAAAGATTATCTCCTCCAGGATCTCAGCAGTCCCTCCCAAGAGGATCCGTCCGACGTCGGCCGGGCATCACTGGTCAACTATCTGAAGGGTTATCTCGCAGCCGACTGAGCCAGCGACGGGCCGCAGACGCCCTTGAGAGGGCGGAGATTCATTCTCCGCAATCGCGGCCGGCGATGTGTGCGACGAGGTCGGGCACGATAATGCTGGCGGCAGCCTCGGGCCGCGGATGCGCGCCGTCGGGAATCGCGGCGGCCAGTTCATCCGGGTTCAGGCGCTCCCAGCCGGGCCGGTGATCGACGAACTCCAGACCGCGTTTCCGTGCCTCCGCCTGATGGGCCGAGATATAACTGCCGACGAAGGGACGGATCAGCCCCCGCAGTCCCGAAAACGGATTCATTGCCATGAGGATGATCCGCGCCCGCGGCAGGCGCCGATGCAGCTGATCGAGGATCTCGCCTATATTCCTTCGGCTTTGCGCCAGCGACACGAACCGGTGCACCGTTGCGTCATTGGCGTAGAGCTCGATCAGAATGATATCCGGCTCTTTGGCAATGACGCGGTCCAGCTGGGTCAAAGCCCAGGCCGACGTCTCGCCGCTCTTTGCGACGCTGTCGACCCTGACGGGCCTCTGGAGGCAGGCGGCAAGCTTTGCCTCAAGTCCGCCCTGCCATCCCCCGCGCGCTGTCAGCGATGTTCCGAAAGCCACTATCTTCACTGGCGGAAGGTTCTCGGCATCACTCCTCCCTGTCGTTGAAACCATGACGATGCAGGCCAAGAACAGACCCGGCGCCCATGCCAGTCGCCTCCCCGTCGGCACCGCTCGCCAAAGCCACAAACATATCATGATGAAACCATATCGCGGCGGGAGCTATCCGTCACCCGCCAGCATGGCGCAAGGCAAGCTTTCCGTTCAGCCAGAAGGTAAAGCTTGCCTGAGAGGCGATATGCAGCAGAGGCGCGCCGAAGCCGCCGATCATTCCTCGCGGAAAACGTGCTGCATCTGATCGGTCAGCGGCTTGGTCAGATAGGAGATGACGGTCCGGTCGCCGATCTTGATGAAGACCTCGGCCGGCATGCCGGGATAGAGCTTGATCGATTTCAGCTTCGCGAGGCTTTCGGGCTCCGGCTTGACGCGCAGCGGATAGTAGTTGATCCCCGTCCGCTCATCCTTGACGATATCAGGCGCAATCGAGGTGATGACGGCCCGCACGTCAGGCGTCGTGCGCTGATCAAAGGCGCTGAAGCGCACGTCGACCGATTGCCCGACATGGAGCTGGTCGATATCCCGGGTGGCGACCTTCGCCTGGATCGTCAGATCGTCGTTTTCGGGAACGACGAGCATCAGCGTCTGGCCCGCCTCAATGACGCCGTTGACCGTATGAACGGCAAGCTCGTGGACCCTACCGCTCAATGGTGCGGTGATATCGAGACGGCGGAGCTGATCGAGCGCGGTTTCACGACGCTCTTCATTTTCCGCTATCTTCGCCTCGACATCGGTCAGTTCCTTGGCAATCTCCGAGCGACGATCCTCGTCCAGCTGGATCGACTGGCGATCGATTTCGATCGCCTTGCCCTCGGCCTCCGCCTTTGCGGCGATTTCCTGACCGCTATTGCCCTGAAGCTCCGCACGTGCACGCTTGAGCGCGTTCAGGCGCTGAAGTGTGACCAGTCCCTTCTTGTAGAGCGCGTCGACGCCTTCCAGTTCCTGTTCGATCAGGCCGAGGGAATCATTGGTGGCGTTGATCTGAACGACGAGGCCCTTGATCTGTTCCGCCAACTGATCCTTGCGCGACGCCAACTGGCTCTTCATTCCGACCAGCGCCGACTTGCGGCTGTCAAACAATTTCTGTTCGCCGTCGAGAAGATCCTGTGCCGCATTTCTGGACGCCGTCGTGTTGGATGCGGCAGCGCTGGAAGTCATCAAATCGCTGATGTTTTCCTCGACCTTGAACGAATCGGCGCCGATCCGTTCAGCCTTGAGACGGGCACGACGCGCATAAAGCTGCGCCAGCGTGCTTTCGACGATCGAGAGCTGTGCTCTCGTCGACGTTCCATCGAGCCGTATCAACACCTGTCCAGCCGACACATGGTCATTTTCGGCGACCAGGAGTTTCGACACGACGCCACCGGTCGGGTGCTGGATCTTCTTGACATCGCCATCGACGACGACCACGCCTTCGCCGATGACGGCACTGGATAGCTCTGTCGTCGCCGCCCAACCGCCGATGCCGCACACCAGCGCGATGGACAGTGCGCCGACAACGGCGACGTGACGGTTGAGGGACCGTTTTGATTCGTTGGTGATTTTGCTCATCATCGCCCTTCCGGCCTATTCGGCCGCATTGCCATCGACCACGACTTTGAGCTGAGCCACGCGCTCGGCAATCGGAGTACGCGTCGCTTCCGGCCGGCTGACCCGCGCCAGAACTTCTTCCTTGGGGCCGAATGCGATCATTCTGCCCTCCTGCATCATCAGCACGAAGTCGCACACCGCCAGAACGCCGGAGCGATGCGCGATGACGACAACGATGCCGCCACGTGCCCGCACGCTCATGATCGCAGCGCTCAGCGCCCGCTCGCCTTCCTCATCGAGGTTCGAATTCGGCTCGTCGAGCACGACGAGGAACGGTTCACCGTAAAGCGCTCTGGCAAGGGCGATGCGCTGTCTCTGACCGGCCGAAAGCGCCGCACCGCCCTCGCCGATTTCGGTCTCGTAACCATTCGGCAGGCGCAGAATGAGATCGTGAACGCGGGCAGCTCTCGCCGCCGCAACCACGGCTTCGGGCGACATCTCCTTGGCGAAGCGGCAGATATTCTGGGCGACGGTGCCCGAGAAAAGCTCCACGTCCTGCGGCAGGTAACCGATATGGCGGCCAAGTGCGTCGCCGTCCCACTGGTCGAGTGCCGCGCCATCCAGGCGAATGGATCCCCTGACCGTCGGCCAGATGCCCATCATCGCCCGCGCCAACGACGACTTGCCTGAGGCGCTGTAGCCGATGACGCCGAGCGCGCTGCCTGCGCGCAGGCCGAAGCTGACATCGGAAATGACCAGCCGCTGGCCGGCCGGCGGTCCGCTGGCCACACCCTCGACCGTGACCTGCTTGGAAGGCGCCGCAAGCGAAAGCGGGGCCGGAACATCCGGAATTGTCTTCAGCAGGTTCGCCAGCCGGCCCCAGCTCTGCTGGGCGGACACGAAACCGCGCCAATTTCCGATCGCCGCCTCGACAGGCGCCAGAGCGCGGGATGTCAGGATGGAGCCGGCGATGATGATACCCGAAGAGGCCTGTCCCTGAATGACGAGGATCGCGCCCGTCGCCAGCGTTCCCGATTGCAGGGCGATACGAAAAATCTTCGAAATCGTTGCATATCCGTTGCCGACATCCGATGCCTGCCGGGTAATTTGCCGGTATTCGCCGTTTTTGCGATCCCAGATCTCGGCCATGGTGCCCGCCATGCCCATGGCGTGGATGACCTCGGAGTTGCGGATCGAGCTCTGCGCAAAAGCATTGCGCATATTGCCGGCTTCGGATTGCCGTTTGGACAGCGTACGCGTGCCTCGGTTGGTGAGGAACGTCAGGATGGCGAGAACCAGCGATCCGCCGATAGCGATATATCCGATCGCCGGATGGAACAGGAAACAGATGATAATATAGAAGGGAAGCCAGGGCAGATCGAACATCGCCGTCGGCCCCATGCCGGACAGGAAGGTTCTGATCTGATCGAAATCCCGCAACGGCTGCAGCCCGTCACCGCCGATCTTGACCTTCAGCGGCGCCTTGATGAGCGCCCGAAACACCCGCCCGTTCATCATCTCGTCGAGCGCGCCGGCAACGCGAACGAGCATTCTGCTCCTGAGAACCTCAAATGCTCCTTGGAAGGCGTAAAGCGTTAACGCAAGTATCGCCAGAGCGGCCAGGGTCGGTATGCTCTTGCTGGGAATAACCCTGTCATACACCTCAAGCATAAAAAATGAACTCGTGAGGTAGAGGATATTGATAAGCGCGCTGGCTATGCCAATGAATATCAGCCCGCTTTTGCATTTCCGCAAGGCCTTGGACGGTTCATTGACGTCAGCTGTAGAACTCTGAAACACGAAGCAATCCTCTCCTGCCGCACGGCGAACGCAGCGAATACGCCGGTCCGCACTGCAGTTGCAGGCCTCTCAGGCCCGATCATTGACATGGCTGCCCTCGGACCCGGCACCGGCGCCGACCCCGTGGGCACGCTCCTACACTAGTACATGAATCCCACCGAAACGTGACCGAAAATACAAATTTATCACGAACAATTTCAGAGGCTCTAACTTTAACGGTACGATAAACATATCGCCGCAAGCAAGTGAAAAGCGTAAGGCGCCCAATAACGGTCCAAAGAGGCGAAAGCGTGGCAGGTTCAGCTTCGGATATCTACTGGCGCGTTAACTATAATACAATCTATAGTTAGATTTATCTGCGATGTGGAAACATTTGCCACTGCCCATCCCGCGCATTTCGGTCCCGCAGATGGATTCCGCCCGACTCGGAATGGAAATCGAGCGGCTTGGGCGGGAAACAAGCCGGAGCCGCCTCGACGTCAGGAAAGCAAGTGCGAGCTGTGGCTGCTGTGGAACGTGTCGACATTGATGGAGACTGTCAAGCTGTCGGCGTCGATATGAGAGGCGCCATCGGAGATCTTGTATTGGAAGGATTCGCTGACCTTGCCGCTGAGCCCGGCGAGTTTGGCGGCATCGACCGTGTAACTGTAGTCCCCATCGCTTTCCACGTGAATGACGCCATATTTCCCGGTCAGCGTCAGCCCGTGCTTGTCGACCGCGCTGTCGCCGAAGCGGCGAAGCAGTATCGTGCCGTTGCTCGCATTGTCGTTCTCAAGCAGGTTGCCGTGATAGGCGCTGCCGGCGTCTTCCGCGATCTTCAGGCTATCATGCACGGCGACAATCTTTGCGACGGCGGCAGGCACGGGCGCGACCAGCGGTTCCGCGACAGGCGCAGGAGAGCTGACCTGCGTATCGCCGGTCGTGCTGCCGCCGGCGCTGTCGATTTCGGCCTGCGCCTGCTCGAGCGTCTTGTTTTCACCGATGGAGAACGTGTTCTGGGCGGCGATGGTGGCGGGCATCGTCAGCGCCGAAACCGCGCTGTCGATGATATTGTCGTAGAAAGAGCCCGATGCGGGCCTGTCGACCTTCAGCGCCGACGACGACAGATCGTCGAAAACATTGTCGTGGATGACGATATTCTCGCGGATATAAGCGGGATTGCCGATAGCACTGATCAGCACGCCGTATACGCCCCCGTGCAGATAATTGCCGCTGATATCGTAGTTTGTCGCGTTGCCCTGATCGCCGAGGCCGATGCCGTAAGACCAACTGTAACCGCCATATCCCGAGATGTCATTGTCGTGGATTGCGATGTTCGTGCCCGCCTGCGCGCTCAGCCCAAAGCCGCCGCCCACCAGCGTATTGCCCTCGACCACGGCGTCCTGCGCCCGGATCAACACCAGCACACCCTTGGCGCTATTGGTTTCGGTCTGCTCCAGATGGTTGTCCCTGACGAGGATATTGCTGCTGTCGTTGAGCTGGATGGCGTCGGCAGCGCTGCCCTGGCTGTTGGTGACCGTATTGTTGATAAGAGTGACGCCCTTGACCTTGTCCATCCAGATGCCGTCGGAATGCACGCCGGTCAATGTGCTGTTCTCGATCGTGATGTTCTGGCTGCTCTGGAAGCTGACCGACCCCGGCCTTCCGGACAGGCCGGTATTCGACACCTCGACATTGCGCACGGTCCAGTTCGAGACATTGCCGGCGTAGATCGCGTTGGCGCCGGTATCGGCGATCTTGATGTTCTCGATGACGATATTCGACGCCTTGGAACCATGAATCCCGTCGTTGCTGCTGTGAATAACCGGTGCGTCGCCAATGCCATAGCTGCCGATGGTGATCGGAGCGCTGACACTGCCGGAATATTTCAGGTCGAACTGTTCGTTGAACACGCTTCCGGCGGCAAGCAGCACGCTATCGCCCGGATTCAATTTCAAGGCTTCAACAGCAGACAGTGTCGCGAAGGCTGAACTCTCCCCGGTTCCGTTGTTATTGTCGGACCCTGTCACTGAATTCACGTAATAGACGGTCATGCTGCGATCTCCCAAGGTAATGGAAAATCTTCTAACCGCCGACCTCTCTCCGGCTGCTAAAATGAAACACTAAAATGCGCGATATCTCGCAATAATTCTTGCGCCATCAATATAAATAGCCTTGTGTACTCGATATACTCCATCGCGACGAGGATGCAGCGCCATGGCGGCAACCCGATTCATTGGCCGGACGCCATTGCCAAGCTCTGATCGCGAGCAAGCGGGATTTCAGCCGGACCAATGCGGCGCCCGGACAATGCTCACTAATATCCCTGTATGATAGTGATATGACAGGCATCGCCTTCCCGCTTCTCCGCCAGGACTTGAAGAAACACCCTATAATCCGAAGTGATTACATGCGAACCTTTGTGACAGATCGGTGCGTCCGCCATATTAAGTAGGTGCGCCTCTGAATAAATATTATTTCAGCGAGAAGAAATGCGGCATCGATAAACAATATGAGATGATAACTTATTGTAAAAGCAACATTATCTAAATTATTCATTGCCTTATGCAGATAGCGCGTGTGTCATTATTGATACAATACACGCGCAGACGTCAATCTCTTGTTAACTACACGCTTGACTCCCGGTATTAAGAAATCCTTAATCGGGCGGCTCGCTGAAGTCAAAAATGACCGGCGAAGATCAATTTCAAGGAGAGAGGCATATGGCCGTTCACGCAACCGATGATAGTGCTACTTTTCTGGAAACCGACGTTATTTCCGGAAACCTTCTCAGCAACGACACATCTGACGGAAATCTTTTCCTACGGGCCTTCGACCAACAAGGCGTCGGTGCCAAACAGCCCGGCCAAGTCACCACGATCCAGGGCGACTACGGCACCTTCTACGTCAAGGCCGACGGCAGCTACACTTATGTGTTGAGCGATGCTGCCAAGATCGGATTCAGCAACGGCGAACTGCTCCAGGAGAAGGTTTCCTACAAGATCTCCGACGGCGCCGGCCACACCGACGTCGGTCTGTTCACCCTGAACATCCAGGGCGTGACCCAGATCAAGCCGGTCGCGGTCGATGACACCTACGACTTCACCGAAGGCCAGCCCATCGGCGGCAACGTTCTGGACAACGACATTGCCGGCGACAACGGCAAGATGTTCCTGCGTCAGTTCCTGAGCACCAAGGTGGATGCCGCGACCGACGCCGTAACCGACGTTGCCGGCACGTATGGCACATTCCATGTCAAGTCGGACGGCACGTTCACCTACGACCTGACGGCCGATCTGGATGCAGGCGTGACCTACACGGAGGTCCTCCGCTACTACAAGATCTCCGACGGCGAAGGCCATACGGACACTGCCAAGGTGACGCTCAACATCCTCGGCACGGACGCTCATCCCGACGGCGTCGGTGTTTGATCCGAAGCAATAGATCTGTGAGACAAGACGCCCGCCGCGCAACCGGCGGGCGTTTTCGTCGTACAAAGTGAAAACTTTGCGAGCCATTCGGCCGCCTCGATAGTGACGGAAGCTGATACCGAGTCACCAACCCATCCAGTCTTAGGCTACAGACCGCTTTAGGGCGCCGGCTTGAAGCATCAGCCTCGCAGTCGTAATCACCGGCTGCAGCGTTGTCGAAACCGCTCCGTCGCCCCTTCCCCGACACTCGCCCAGATTCGATCGAAGACGGGACGAAGCTGCGGGCTGATGGCTTTCATGGTGGCATTGACCCTGCAGCGGTCGCCGAGTTTCAGCATCGTTGTCAGATCACCGTCAACGGCGCTGCTGGCAGCCGAAAGTGTTGCATCGGTGAAATCGTTCCAGAAATAAAACCGGGTCAAAACGATCGACTCGTCATAGGGCGCGAGAGCAACCGAACGTTTCATCATTTTAGCGATCGCCAGCGGTTCCTCGGCAATTGTCGATTGAACAGCGGCGAGACGAAGCCAGAAATTGCTGTTGGTCGGCATGCAGGAGAGCGCATATTGGAGATAGCGGCGGGCATCAGATGCCGCCGCAGCCCAGGCCTCGTAGTTCATATTGACGTTTTGCCGATCGAGCTGAGTCAGCACCAGCGTGACGCCGGCGGCGACAATATCCGATCGGCAATAATGTCCGTCAACCACGGCAATGGCGCGCGCTGCATATCTCGCCGCAATGTCATTCGTGACGGTGTCGCCACGCTCGATCCTCTCGGCGACAATCGAGATGCTGGCCGTTCTTATCGAAGCATAGAGCTCTCGGCCGGCCAGCACCGCGAAGATCGCGGTGACGATAAGGAAAATGATCCTTGCAGGCGCCACCAGCCGACCGCCACGCATCAGCTTTCGGTATAGTATCGCGAATAACGCTTATAGTAATATTCGCTGGAGCCAAACGTCCGGTAGAGCTTCATCTGCGACGGATCGACCTTGGTCAAAATCGCGCCGACGCATTTGCTATAGAGATCCGGCTCCGACAACAGGGTCGACTGAACCACCTTTCGCGAGGTCTTGCCCCACTCGATCACGAATACGACGGCATCGAGCTTCGGGTTGATAGCGCGCGCGTCGACCACAGGGGCGAGCGGCGGCAAGTCGACGATAATGTAATCGAAGCTCTGGCGCGCCATTTCAAGCAGCTGATCCATGCCGCGCGAGGCCAGCAGCTCCGAAGAGTGCGGAACGCGGTATCGCGCCACAGTCGGCAGGAATGCAAGCTTCGTCTTGGGATCAAGAAGGATGAGATCCTTGAGCGGGCGGTTGTCGACAATGGCTTCAAGCAAGCCGGCTTCCGCATGGCGGCCGATCGCCCGGGTCGCCCCGGGATTTCGCATATCGCCGTCGATCAGCAGGCAACGTGCGCCCTGCATTGCCAGAAGCTTGGCAAAGTTGATGGCTGTCGTCGACTTGCCCTCGCCGGGCAGGCTCGACACGACGCCGATGACCTTGCAACGCTGATCCGCCGCGCTGATATCGATGGCGATCTTCGCGCTTCGAAGCGTCTCGGCGAATGCCGATAGCGGATGCTCCTCGACATAGGTCGTCGTCTTGCCGCCCCTGGCGATGCTGCGCGGATTGCCCGGATCGACGAGGGTCGGATCCTCGACGTTGTTCTCAATCAGCGGCATGACACCGAGAGACTCGACGTCGAGCATGTCCTTGACATCGTCACCGGTGCGGAAGAAGCGATCGCGGAATTCGCGGAAAGCGCCGATGCCGCTACCGAATGCACATCCCAGGAACATGGCAAAGGCGACAACGAGGCTTCTCTTCGGCGCGCTCGGTTTCGTCGGCGTCTCCGCGGTCGTGATGATGCGTGCTGCGGTAATTGGGAAGCTCTGCTGCTGGATCGCCTCCTGGTAACGCGTCAGGAAGTTCTGATAGAGGTTCTTGTAGGTATCGCGCGTCCGCTCGAGCTCACGAAGCTGAACCTGCGTCTCGCCTGCCGTTGCGGCCACGCCAGTTGCCTGGTCAACGCTGTCGCGCAGCGATTTCTCGCGGGATTGCGCAACCTGCAGCTCGCTCTGATAGCTTTCGGCGATACGATTGAGTTCGTCGAACATCAGCCGTTCATATTCGGCCATTTCGGCGCGCAGCCGGACGGCCTGAACGTGATCAGGACCCAGCCGTGCCTCGATTTCGGCCTCGAGCTTCGACGCTTCCAGATATTTCTTGCGAAGATCGTTCGAAATTGAGCTGTCGAGCACGTCGGTCACGATCGCATCGGTCTGCTTGGCCTGGATGATCGACTTGATGCGGGCATATTTCGCCTCGGCCTGCGCCGTCGCTGCCTGGGCGTTGATCAACTGGCTGTTCAGCTCGGAGAGCTGCTGTTCGCTGAGCAGCGTGCCGGAGCCTGCTTCGACAAGCCCATGCTCGCTGCGGAATTTCTGCACTGCGAGGTCAGTGTCCAACGCCTGCTGCCGAAGCTCTTCGATACGCTCCTGCAGCCACTCGCCGGCCCGGCGTGTCGCCTCATATTTGGAATTGAGCTTATCGACCATGTAAACGTCGGCGATGGCGGCCGCGATTTTACGCGCCAGATCCGGCGACTGCGAGGTATAGCTGACGTCGAGAACGTAGGATTTGCCAACCCGCTCGACATCGATATTGCCCGCGACCGTTTCAGCAGCCCAGCGCCGCTTCATCTCCGGATCGGGTGCAACTGCCGCGTCATCGGCAAACCAGGAACGAAAATTCAGCAGCGATTTCAGCGTTGCGACCGAAAAAAGCGAATTCTTCGGCGACGTGAATACCGGGTCGTCGACGAGTTTCAGCTTGTCGACGACCGCATAGGCGATCGTATCCGACTTCAGCAGCTCGACCTGGCTGAGAACCGTGCCTTCGTCGTCGTCCAGCTGACCGAAGGCGGCAAGCTGATTGATGACCTGATTGTCGCTGCGGTCGATCAACACGCTCGTATCGGCCGTGTAAACCGGAACGGACGTGAGAACATAGACGACGCCGAGAATGGCAAAGGCGAAAGCACAAGCCGCAACGATCCGCCATTGCCGGCGAGCAATGGCGATCAGCTTGTCGAAATCGATGAAATCAGCTTCGTTTCCCGTATCGCGGGAGGGGTCGATACGCGGCGTAAGTTTATCTGGCGACAGCAATTTCGATCTCCAACTAAGGCGTCAAGCGCTAAGATCTACAGGCAAATCCAGCTATTGTGTGACGGGCACACTCTGACTCGTCGATAGCGTCGAGTCGGTTGACGACTGCCCCGCTCCATTTGCGCTGACGATCGTCGTCGTGGTCGAAGACGATTCATCGCTGGCGCCGGCATTCGAGACCTGCAGCGTACCGGCGGTCGTCGCGGCGCCGTCGAAAGGTGTGCCATCATCCGAACCCGGACCCGTCCGCCCAATCGACCCGTCATTGCCGATACCGGGTGCGGCAGCCGCACTTGCACCGGCCGGACCGAGCGCCGCTGTGCCGCCTTCGGCGAGAACCTTGGCAAAGGCGGCCAGCAACGGCGCCAGGTTGGGATCGGCACTAGCCGCCTCGGCAACCGCCTTTTCGATCGCCAGCTTGAATTGCGGGTCGGTCACCTGGCAGCTGTTTGCAGCCCGCCCGAGACCGGAGCCGATCGCCGCCATCTGCAGCGCGCTGGCCTTCTTGGCCTGCTCGATCACCGGCGACAGGGCCTCATTGCTGCTGCCGACTAGCGCGCGAACCCGTGACGAAAGGACCAGAGGATCGGACATCTCGAGCAGAACGGTCGGATTGGCCGTAAAGCCGCTGACATCGACGGGAGTGAGACTTGCGGGACCCAGGCAGCGAGCCGCGAAGGCGCTTGAATTCATGCCGGTAAACATTGCAAGGGTAATCCCGCCATATGCAAGCTTACGATAAACACCAGACCTTGCCATATCAGTGATTTCCTTCAGCAAATCCGCTAACAGAAACAGAGCGCGGCGTCGATCGCTTCGACCGACGCCGCCTATTTCAATCAGTTGCCAAGATCCTGTACCGCGTTGCGGGTATCTCTGGCGTCGTCGGACACTCCGGCAACAGTGGACGATACCGAGTTGACGATGTCAAGGAACTTGACCAATTCGACAGAGTCCGAATTGGAAATATAGATAATATCCTTGTCTTCCATCTTGAATTGCTGAACAGCAAACAAGGTTGCCGGGTCGCGCATGTTGGCGCGGATGATCACCGGAACCGTCTCACCCGCAAATCTTGTCGTATCCACATGCATCGCCGCAAGCGTCTTCTTGGACACAAGGCGATAGAGCAGAACCTGAGCCGGATCCGCACGGTCGTCACGCAAGCCGCCGGCCTTGGCGATCGCCTCTCCAAGGGTCAGGTCGGATTCTTCGAAATCGAAACGGCCGCTGACGCCGGCGGCGCCGAGGGCAAGATAGGTGCGGCGCTCATGATCGACCGAGATCGTATCATTCGGCGCCACATAGATATTCTCCGCCGGATTCTTCAACAGCGTATTGTAGGCGACGGTTGCCGTCTTGCCGCGGCGCTGCAGCGTCACATTCGTCTCGATATTGTTGGTCGTCAAACCGCCCGCGGCGGAAATGACATCGAGAACGCGTTCACCGGCTGGGCTGATCGTGATGCGCTGAGGATTGTTGACGTCACCGAGCACGGCCACCTGGCTGGAGCGGCTGGTCGTTGTTGTAATAACCACCTGCGGCTCAATCGCCCGGCTGGCCAGCCGATCTTCGACGTCCTGCTCCACGGTCTCCTTCAGGCGACCGGCGGCTGGAACGCGACCGGCATAGGGGATGGTGATCGTTCCGTTTCGATCGATGGTCTGCTCCGGCAGATTGATGTAGTTGCCGGGCCGGCTGCCAGCGTCCGATGGAATGAACAAGCCCCCGGACTGAGCTTCGAAGATAGCAACCTGGACGACGTCGCCGTAGCCAAGCGGAATTTCAGGTGCCCCGCCGCGACCACCGCCAAACCCCTTGAACGAGGTCGGCTGCGGAGAGGTGAAATATGGCAGGACGTTCTTGCTGAGATCAACCAGGGCGTAGTCGATACCGACGCGACGCTCCTTCGTTGTGACTTTCACTGCCGCATCTCGATCAACATCCTTGTGATCGGGGCCGGATCTTGGCAATGACGTGCAGCTTGCCAATATAGTCGTTAGCGCTACAACAATGGCGACGCGTGTACTACCGATAGGAAAACAACCCATAGAATAACCTGTGTTGACGCCCCTGAAGCTACTGCCTCGCAATCTCACAAAATACAAGACAATCCCTGACCAATAATCACTGTAGGCGGATTAACATTCCTCTAACTGTGGCAGGCTGGCAACGCCGAGCCTTCACCGAGCGAATAGGCTGCAATCCGGCTTCTCTTTGCCGGCAACGACCAGAAGGCTGCCCCCGCTATAAAATCTCTTGCGTTTCAGAGTCAACAGCGCGTTACCCCACAATCGGCATTTTCGAAAAACCTTCACGAAACCATCTGTTCAATTATCGACCATCGACCGGCCGCACATACTGCCGTTCGGCTTCGGCGCCATTGCGTCCAAGGCTGATGGCGACAACGGCGCTGAGGAAAGCGGCGAAAAATACTGCAAAGCCTGGTATTTGCAGCGAAAAATCAACCGCGGCATGAAGGGCGACCAAAACCGTCGCCGCCAGACCGAGAAGGACATAATGTCTCAGGCGGCGCCGTTGCGCGAGCCCCCGCCAAAACACCCTGACAAGCACCGAGAAGGCAATGATCGCCGCGATCGGACATAAAATCCCGAGGCCCAGAAATCCTTCGAGGTAGAAATTGTGGGCGCGGTCGAAGATCCCGAAAATGCCGCAGGCCGGATCGCGATAGGCTGAAAACACGGTGCGGAAGGTACCGAGACCCGTCCCCGTCACCCAGTGATCCGAAATGGCGCGCCAGATGCCCGGCAGGATGCAAAAACGATCGTCATCCTCAAGACGCCGCTGTTGCGCGCGCAAAATCGCCTGGCCGGCAAACATGCTCAGCAACAGGACGACAAAGCTCGTCGCCGAAAGAAACTTCACAATCGACCGCCATCTAGGCGTCGGCTTCATTAGGCGCCTTGAGTTGTTCCAGGAGATGACAAGCCACGGAAAGTAGATGAGAGCGGCAACAAAGGTCGCGAATATCCCAGCGCGTGAACGGCTCAGCATCAGCGCTGTGAAACATGCGCACAACAGCAAAATGTGGATCCACACTCTCAGGAGAAGAACGTTTCGGCCGGGCGCGCCGGGCGGATGGTATGAAAAGGAACGGGCAATGTCCCTGACCAGGGTCAGCATGAGCAACGTACCCACCCCGAAGAAGGTCGCGGCGGTATTGCGGTTGACGAACACGGCCGTCAGGCTGTCGAGGTAGGCGCGCTTTTCGATGACGATCAGGATGTTGGGAAACATAGAAAACTGAATCAGACCGAAAACCGCGATGACGCCCGCCGTCAGCCCCAGGCTGGCCAGAACTTTCCGCGCTCGTTGATCGGTATCGCACAACACCAGTCCGGTCAGGAAGGTCACGAAAGGCAGAGCCACCCGTAGAATCGAGGCGAGCGTGTCGGCCGGCTCGACGGAGATCGCGGCGTATTGAACGCCCGCCAAGTCACGTGCAGCGCTCCAGGCTGGGTTTGCCAGCCAATTGGCCGGCAGTTCGATTGTCTGGACGAACGTCCACCCCGTCAGCACGACCAGCAGAAACAGAGCGATGCTGAACACCCATCCGGCCTGCCTCGGCTCTCCAAACAACAGCCCCGCAATAATGGCCAGAGCAAACATCCCGATCGCAGCGAAGGCGAAAGGAAAGGGCGTGACGCTTCCGAACGGAATGAGCGTCAAGACTACAAGGCCAATGAAGGCAACTAGGATCGCCTCCCGCAGGACCTGCCCGGTGATGAGGTTGGGTAACATTCGATTCGCTCACCAGAAGCAGCAACGAGAGATACAACCAATACGGTTAATATACTCGTACTAACATAAGTTGCATATCAAGCGCTTGCGTGCTAAAGTGCAACAGAATTCCACATCGTTTAAAATTGTCTCGAAAGGCTTAAGCCAATCGAGACCGGCCCCGATTATGCTCCTTCAAGCGGCAGAAACGGGACAGACGTTCTGCGCCCAATACTGGCAGATCATCAATCCGCCATGCCATTGACTGAGAAAAAAGGCAAGCCTGATCTCAATCGGTTGCCCTGAACGGGGATTAAGAGATGATGAAGACGTTTGTTACACTTCTGACGCTGGCGTTTACAGCTGCGAATGCCTGCTCGGCACTTGCCGCCGGCCCCGCAGCTTTCGCCCGCGGCCTGACCAGCAACTCGGCAGTGAGCTATATCTCTGAAAAAGGAACGATCATTCCGCCTTTCGCCCAGGTGCTGTTCTGCGCCCAGAACCCTGCCGAATGCCGCGACAACAATGGTTTGTCGGTCGTCGCGCTGACGGACAAGGAAATGCTGCAGTTGGAGGATGTGAACAACACCGTCAATCGTACGATGATTGGCAGAAACGACCCCCGCAACGAACTTAACGGCGATGTCTGGAACGTGAATGTCCGCAGCGGCGACTGTGAGGATTTTGCGTTGACCAAGCGCAGCCGGCTCATGGCAATGGGCTGGTCGTCGCGAGCTTTGCGGATTGCCACGGCCTATACGCCCTCCGGCGACGGACACGCCGTCCTCGTGGTCAGAACCGACAAGGGCGACCTGGTGCTCGACAATAGGAAAAACAGCATCAAGAACTGGCGTGATACCGATTTGCGCTGGGACAAAATTCAATCGGATACCGACCCTTATGTCTGGTATCGCCTGTGAAAACGGACCCGGCTGGGGTAATTCCGGCAAGGCCGTGAAGTGCCTGAGCCGCCGCCATGCCCACATTTAAATAATCAAATTCACCCGTTCCGGGCTGAAGTCGAGCCGGCTCCGACGCGTGGCTCGACTTGTCATATCCCCCACACAAACCTATGTTTTTGCTGTCGACGGGGCAGCTGCGCGGGTCGCGGTGTCCTGAGTTGGAATTCCGATATGGGCCACCGGGCAATCTTCGAGGTTGTCTTTTCGGCCAGATTCAGTATCACGGGCCCATGCTGCGACGCAGCATGACGTTCTACTCTAATGATTTGAGGGAAATATGCGCATCACGATGATTGGATCAGGCTATGTCGGCCTTGTTTCAGGCGTTTGCTTTGCGGATTTCGGCCACGACGTCATCTGCGTCGACAAGGATCTGAGTAAGATCGAGGCCCTTCGCGAAGGCCGCATTCCGATTTACGAGCCAGGTCTCGATCAACTGGTCGCCGAAAACACCAGCACCGGCCGCCTGTCCTTTTCGACGGATGTCGGCGAAAGCGTTCGCGGCGCCGACGTCGTGTTCATCGCGGTCGGCACGCCCTCCCGGCGCGGCGATGGCCATGCCGATCTCTCCTACGTCTATGCGGCTGCACGCGAGATCGCCACCTACGTGGAAGGCTTCACCGTCGTCGTCACCAAGTCGACGGTGCCGGTTGGCACCGGGGATGAGGTTGAGCGCATCATCCGCGAAACCAATCCCAACGCCGATGTCGCCGTCGTTTCTAATCCCGAATTCCTCCGCGAGGGTGCGGCGATCGAAGATTTCAAGCGCCCCGACCGCATTGTCGTCGGCCTGAACGACGACCGGGCGCGCGAAGCCATGACCGAAGTCTATCGTCCGCTTTATCTCAACCAGGCGCCGCTGGTCTTCACGTCCCGACGCACCTCTGAACTGATCAAATATGCCGCCAACGCCTTCCTTGCGATGAAGATCACCTTCATCAACGAGATCGCCGATCTCTGCGAACGGGTTGATGCGAATGTCCAGGACGTTTCGCGCGGCATCGGTCTCGACGGCCGTATCGGCGCCAAGTTCCTGCACGCAGGTCCGGGTTACGGCGGCTCCTGCTTCCCCAAGGACACGCTGGCCCTGGCCAAGACCGCCCAGGATTTCGACGCGCCGGTCCGTCTCATCGAGACAACGATCTCGATCAACGACAACCGCAAGCGGGCGATGGGACGCAAGGTGATTACGGCGGTCGGCGGCGACATTCGCGGCAAGAAGATCGCAATTCTCGGCCTGACCTTCAAGCCGAACACCGACGACATGCGCGACAGCCCGGCAATCGCCATCATCCAGACCCTGCAGGACAATGGAGCCCAGGTGGTCGGCTACGATCCTGAAGGCATGGAGAATGCCCGCAAGGTCATCGAGAATATCGAGTATGCGAGCGGCCCCTATGAAGCAGCCGCTGGCGCTGACGCGCTGGTCATCGTCACCGAATGGAACCAGTTCCGCGCACTCGACTTCAGTCGCCTGAAGCAGTCGATGCGTGCTCCGGTCCTGGTCGACCTGCGCAATATCTACCGTAGCGACGAAATCCGCAAACACGGCTTCACCTATACCGGCATCGGCACCAATCTCCTCGGGGAAACGGCCAACTCCTGATAAAGCTGCTGAGATCTAACGTCCTGACGCCGCGGAACTCAAATCCGCGGCGTTTTTTATGCATGCCAAGCGGAAGCTCGCAGTTCCCCGATAGCGACGTGGTGAAAAGCGGTAGGGCGTCGTCGACACCACGAGTGCTTATCGCACGACACCATGCTCTTATCTTCTACAGGATTCCGACGCGCGTCCCTTTGATCGTCAGCACGGTCAGGCGGCCGGTCGCCGAAACCGCAGTATCGATACCGATGCGTTGCGGACCGAGTGTCGGGATTCGCGCGGGCGTGTGTCCATGGATCACGAGGACAGGAAGCTGCGGTCCTTCGTCCAGAAAGGGCTGGCGGATCCACATAAGGTCGCTGTCCTTTTGCCTCTTGAGATCGACGCCAGGTCTGATGCCGGCATGGACAAAGACCACCCTCCCCATCCGCAGCATGATCGGCAGCGATTCCAGAAATTGGATATGCCGCTCGGGTATCATGTTGTGAATGACGCGGGCGATCATTTCGGTTCCAGCCGCCGATCGCAGCAGGTACTCGATGTCGATGCCGTATGAATTCAGCGTCTCCGTCCCGGCAAAACCAAGCCATTCAAGAATGCACGTCGGCTTGCGATAGAGCTTCACCAACTCCGCATCGTGATTGCCGCACAGGGCGAGACGCTGGAATCCCGGCGGCGGCGGGTTGCTCAAGAATTCCAACACTGCGCTCGAATCCGGTCCGCGATCGACATAATCGCCGAGCAGGAGAATGAGTTTCGACCCCGCTATGCGCTCGGCATCCGCCTCGATACGGCGATGCGCCTCGACGAGCTCGCTATAACATCCGTGGATATCGCTCATCGCATAGACTGCGGCGAAATCGCCTTCGGCATATGTCAGCCGAGCGCGCCTGTTACGATTGCCGGCCAGCATCGGTATTTGTTGTCGCCATGGTCCTAGATAATCGAACATATAACCCATTTATGGCAACCGGCCGCATGGCGGGTTGATCCATCTCTCATCCAACGCCGCAAAGGCGCGAAGCTCAGTGTTCATAAGAAGTTGGCCTGATCGCGGCCGGTCAACATTGTAGCCGGAACCTATTGCCACATTCGGAACGACATGCAGCTCGCCAGCGACAGCAAAACGATTGTCGCAAAGAACGGCGCTTTGTATTTACCCATAATTGAGAAGACGTCGCGATTAGCATTCGCTTGTACTTTAATATAGGATGGTTAACCCCCAGTTAAACAAGCGTTTAGCGCATTTGATTCTTCCATCTTTAGCTGTATCACTCACTAATCCCTCGCGTGGAAGAACAGTGAGCTATCGCCTTTCCACAGGTCGGCCCTCCGAAAAAGCTGTATAAATCAACTATAACGAGAGGCGTAAGAAAAAAATGAACGTTAAAGCAGATCACGCTTGACGACCTTGCGAGGCAGCATAATGATGTTGCGTCGTGGACGTGAACGACGTTCTCGACCCAGTAATCTCAGATCCAAAATCGCGGGGTGCAAAGTGGAAACTGCGGTTGATTCGAAACTAATCGAGGCGATCACCTACGACGAAGACAGCCGGCATCTGCGGGTCTATCTGACAAACGGTCAGAGACGAGAATACGAAGGGGTTCCAAAAGGGGTCGTCGTCGGTTTGACGATGGCGGAATCGCCGGGCAATTTTTACATGAAGGCAATCAGGGGCAAATATCCTCCTCGCCCCTAGTACAGTGATTTTAGACCGGATCGGCCTAAAATCTCAAATCAGTTCTCATCGATTCGAACCAACGTCCATCTCGGCGAAGCCGATGTCAGTTTGAAACGACGTGGCGTCTATCCTGCAGCGACGATGAATGTCGTTGCGGCCTTACGCGGGACCAGGATCGCCGGTCCCGCAAGGCCGACTGGCAGTACAGGCGATCAATAATCGCCAAGGAACTCGCGAACCGCGTTGATCTCAAGCGGCGCGATCTCGTGTCCGCCGGGATGCCAGACCGTCCTGACCTCCGCCCCACGGCCCGTCAGGTGCGCGGACAGGGCCTCGGTCATTCCGGTCGGAGCGATCGGATCACGCTGCCCGGCCGTCACCAGGACCTTTCTTCCCACGAGCGTCGACTGGGTCTCGGGCTGAAACGGAATGAGCGGATGCATCAAAACCGCCGCGTCGAAAATGCCCTTCTCGATCACTACATTGGCAAGAATGTTTGCGCCGTTCGAGAAACCCAGGCCGAGAATCCTGGACGCCCGATATTCCTCGGCGAACGCCTTGACATAGGTGGCCATCTTCTCCGTCGCCCGCGAAAGGTCGGCCATGTCGTAGACCCCCTCGCCGCTGCGCCGGAAGAACCGGGCAGCACCATGTTCGGAAACATCGCCGCGCGGAGCAAGAACCGTTGCTTCCGGTAGCAGCTGGCGGGCGAAATCAAAGAACTGGTTTTCGTCGCCGCCGGTGCCGTGCAACACGATCAGAATTGGTCTGCCAGGTGCACCGGCATGCAGCCGGTGCACATATCCGATTTCCGTCATATCACCTCTCCTTACGCCTCGAGCGGCTGCAGGTGCTGCTCGAGCAGCGTGCGAAGATGGGCGTGCTGCTGCGGCAGCTTCAGCGCCTCACCGAGATGGGCCGTATCCTCGTCGCGGTTGAAGCCGGGTTCATTGGTCGCGACCTCGAACAGAACTCCACCCGGCGTACGGAAATAGATCGCCCAGAAATAATCTCGGTCGATCACCGGGGTCACCTGGTAGCCGGTGTCCATCAGCGCCTTGCGCACTTCGAGCTGCTTTTCACGGTTTTCGACCGCGAAGGCGACATGGTGGACGGAGCCGGCGCCGGGAAGCGCGCGGGCAATGCTCGGCATGGTCTCAAGGTCGATGAGATGCGCGCCGTTGCCGTCAGGTTTGATCAGCCGTTTGACCCCGTCCTTTTCCTCGGCAACCTCGTACCCCATGAACTTCAGCAGTTCGGCCGTGGCGCCGTCATCCCGCAGGCGCATGGCGACGGAATGGAAGCCGCGAATGGCGTGGTCCTCACTGACACCGCCATGGGTCCAGGGCTGGCGGTCATCGTCCTCGACCTCGACGAGCGCGAAGCCGTCACCGTCGGGGCCGGAAAAATTCAGGCGCTTCTCCCCGAAACTTTCCTCGGCCTTCAGCCCGCCGATATTCAATGTGCTGAAACGATCGCTCCAAAAGCCGAGCGAACCTTTCGGAACGGAAAAAACCGTGGTGCCGACCTCGCCGGTGCCGGGCCGGCCCTGCGCCATCTTCGGAAACGGGAAATAGGTCATGATCGTGCCCGGCGCACCGGTCTCGTCACCATAATAGAGGTGATAGACGTCGGGGGCGTCGAAATTCACCGTCTTCTTGACGCGGCGAAGGCCGAGCGCATGGGTGAAAAACTGGTTGTTGGTGCGGGCGTCCTCCGCCATCGACGTGACGTGGTGCAGACCCTTGATCTGATCGAGCATGTGAGACCCCTTTCTTGCCCGCCGCTTGCGGGCTTTCGATGGATCATAAATGCGCTCTGTCAGGGCTTCGGAATAGAGGTATAGACCAAAACGCATTGTCTCCTTTTTGTGAACACCGATCCACGCGCGTTCATTTTAAGAGCCATGAGGATCGACCGGCAGCTGCCAGTCGATCGGCGCCCGTCCGCGGGACTGCAGGAAGGCATTCGCCTTGGAAAAATGCTTGCAGCCAAAAAAACCATTATGGGCCGAAAGCGGCGACGGATGCGGCGCTTTGAGCACTTTATGCCGCGACGAGTCGACAAAGGCGGCCTTGCGCTGCGCATAGGAGCCCCAGAGCATGAAGACGACGGCTTCGCATTCGTCGTTGACCTTGCGGATGACGGCATCGGTGAAGCGTTCCCAGCCCTTGCCCTGATGGGCAGCCGCCTGCCCTTCCTCGACTGTCAGCACGCTGTTCAGCAGTAGCACGCCCTGCCGCGCCCAATGCTCGAGAAAACCATGACGTGCCGGCACTATACCGAGATCCGCCTCCATCTCCTTGTAGATATTGACGAGCGAGGGCGGTATGCGCACACCGGGCCGGACGCTGAAACATAATCCATGCGCCTGCCCCAGTCCGTGATAGGGATCCTGACCGAGGATGACGGCCTTGACGTTGGCGATCGGTGTCAGGTCAAGAGCACGGAAATATTCGCTGCCTTTGGGAAATATCCGTTTTCCGACCTGCTTCTGGGCGATCAGGAAAGATTTGAGCTGCTGCATGTAGGGGCTTGAGAACTCCCCCTCGAGGGCGGACTTCCAGCTCTCCTCGAGACTGACGGACGTATCGCTCATCAGCAAACCTTCGATATAGGACGAAACAATGGACATACGGTTTAGCAAAATCGGCTGGTGCCGCAATGCCTGTCGGTCTCGCGGCAGCGCCACCCCCTCGAAACCTGGCGAGTGGGCGCAACCTTGTTGATGAGTTCATCCTCCGTGTTTAACTATAAGCCCGCTTCGGTATTTACGCCGGCTGACGGGCTGAGTAGAACTTTGATCGTGACAATCGGAGCTTGTTTTCACATGAAATTCGGCACGAGCGGCCTTCGCGGACTTTCAGTCGACCTCAAGGGACGCGCCTCCGCCCTCTACGCCACCGCCTTCGGCAAATATCTGCTGGAGACCGGCAAAGCACGGGCCGGCGACGTCATTCTGATCGGACGCGACTTTCGCGATTCAAGCCCTGAAATCTCGGCGAAATGTGCCGGTGCGCTGACGGCGCTCGGGTTCCGTGTCTTCGACTGCGGCAATGTGCCGACGCCGGCCCTCGCCCTTTATGGCCTCGAAAGCAGGGCAGCGTGCCTGATGGTCACGGGCTCGCATATCCCGGCAGACCGCAACGGCATCAAATTCTATCGCCCCGACGGCGAGATCGACAAATCGGACGAGGCGGCGATCACCGCACAGGCAGCCGAGATCGAACGACGCGGCCAAGTGCTGATCGAGATGCCGCCGGCCAAGATGGAAGAACATGAGGCGATCTGCCGGCAGCTGTTTTTCGAACGCAATACGGCCCTGCTTCCGCAAGGTGCGCTAGCCGGGCTGAAGATCGGCGTCTACCAGCACAGCACGGTCGCTCGCGATCTCCTGATCGACGTTCTCGCCCACTTCGGTGCCGAGCTCATCGCCCTCGGACGCTCGCAGAGTTTCATACCGGTCGACACCGAAGCCGTTTCCGACGAGACGATCGCGCTCATGAGGCGCTGGGCCTCCGAGCACAAGCTCGATGCAATCGTTTCGACCGACGGCGACGGCGACCGCCCCCTGGTCGCGGATGAAACCGGCACGCCCTTGCGCGGCGACCTTCTCGGCCTTGTCGCCGCCAACTTCTTGCAGGCCCGCACGGTGGTGACGCCCGTGACCTCCAATTCCGGCATCGAGGCCGCCGGCAATTTCGCCGTCAGGCGCACGCGTGTCGGTTCGCCCTTCGTCATTTCAGGCATGGAAGACGCGGTGGCGGCCGGCGAAGATAAGGTCATGGGCTTTGAAGCCAATGGCGGTTTGTTGACCGCCACCACCTTCGATGTCAACGGCCATAAGCTGCGCGCTCTGCCGACGCGTGATTGCTTTATTCCCATGCTGGCGATCCTGTCGCTCGCGGCCGCTCGCAGGCAGCCGCTTTCTGCCGTTGCCGCCTCCTATAAGCTGCCCTTTGCCGCCGCCGATCGTCTGGAGAATTTCCCCGTCGAGACGAGCGCGGCCTTGATGGAACATCTGCGCGCCTCGGATGAAAATCTTGCCTCTTTCCTGCAGCCGATTGGCGCCGTAGCGACAAGATCCGATATCGATGGGCTTCGGGTGACCCTGACGGATGGCGGGATCATCCACTTCCGCCCGTCCGGCAACGCTCCGGAAATGCGCTGCTACGTGGAGGCAGGGAGCGAATCCGCAGCCCTCGAGCTGCTGCACAGCGGGCTCGACAGAATAAGACGCTGGGCAGCCGCCCGCTAACATGCAACGAATAAGCCGTCTATTTCAAGGAAACCGCCTATGACGCAGAAAATCGTTCCCGTGATCATGGCCGGCGGCAAAGGCACCCGGCTCTGGCCGCTTTCCCGTGCCACCGCGCCGAAACAATTCATCCAGTTCGTGGGCGACAAGACGCTGTTTCAGGACACGCTCGAACGCGTTTCCGATCCCGAGCTCTATGAAGCCCCGATCATCGTCACAAATGAAGAGTTCCGCTTTCTGGTCGCCGAGCAGGCGCGCGAGCTCGCCCGTCCGCTTGCCGCCGTCCTGCTCGAACCGGTCGCCCGCAATACTGCCGCGGCGGTCGCTGCCGCGGCGACGCTGGCCGCCGACCTTTTCGGCAAGAGTACCATCATCCAGATGCTCGCCTCGGATCACGAGATTCTCGCCGATAAGAGCTATTTCGACTGTATCCGCATCGCCCGCGAGGCGGCTGCCGACGGCAGGCTTGTCACCTTCGGGATCAATCCGACCGAACCGGCGACGGGTTACGGCTATATCGAGATCGGCGACGCGCTGGAGAACGGCGCCAACAAAGTGAAGCGCTTCGTCGAGAAACCGGCCCTGGCAGAAGCCCAGCGGATGCTCGCCGACGGCGGCTTCTACTGGAATTCGGGCATCTTCATGTTCCCGGTAACGGAACTTCTTGCCGAACTGCAGGAATATGCACCGGAGGTGCTCAAAGCCGCAAGCAAGGCTGTTTCCAAGGCCAGCCGCGACCTCGACTTCACCCGCCTCGATGCCGATCATTTCGCCAAGAGCCCGGATATCTCCATCGATTATGCGATCATGGAAAAGACCTCGAAGGCCGCCGTCGTCCCCTCGCCGTTCCGGTGGTCCGATATGGGAAGCTGGGATGCCGTCTGGAAATCGGGAAAACGCGACGATAACGGCAATGTCGCCGCGGCGAACACGACCGTGGTCAATACCCGCAATTCGCTGGTCATGACCCATGGCGTGCATCTCGCCGTCCAGGGCATGGAGGATGTCGCCGTTATCGCCAGCGAGGATGCCGTCTACGTCGGACCGCTCAAGGACAGCCAGAATGTCGGACAATTGGTCAAGATGCTGGCCTCCTCTTCGGCAACAGCGAAGTTCACCGAAACGCATCCGACGTCCTACCGCCCCTGGGGCGGCTATACATCGATCTTCAACGGCGATCGTTTTCAGGTGAAGCGCATCTTCGTCACGCCCGGCAAAAAGCTTTCGCTGCAAAAACACCACCACCGCTCCGAACATTGGGTCGTCGTCAAGGGGACGGCCGAAGTAACGGTTGGTGAGAATGTGCGAATGTTGCGCGAGAACGAAAGCGTCTACATTCCGCTCGGCGAAGTCCATCGCCTCGCCAACCCCGGCAAGATCGTCCTCGAACTCATCGAGGTACAGACGGGCTCCTATCTCGGCGAGGACGACATCATCCGCATCGTCGACGAGTTCGGAAGAACGTAGGGCCGGCTTACGGAACGGCAGGCGAGCCAACACAACTCGCCGCCGGTTCCGTCCGATCAGCATTGCTGTTGAATTTCCTGCCGGGGTTCTCGTAGAATGAGGGCACCGACAGACATGACCGGAGTGATCCCCTGATGCGTATCCTGCCCGCCCTCGCCGGATTTCTGATGCTGCCGGCCATGGCGTTCGCCCAGACAGCGAACATGCGCGCTGCAAGCGAGAGGGAAATTCGCCAGCACCTGCCCGGCACGTCGGAGCTGAAAGAAAGCAGCAACGGCTACGAATATCGCGAGGGCAACAAGAATGGCTACAAGATAAACAACGGCCAGGTCTGCGTTCTGTTTCCCAACAAGTCGAAGGACTGCGTCAGCGTAAAGACCGACGGCAAGACCTTCCAGATGATCGACCGGAAAGGCGGCCGTACGAGATTCTGACTTGCCGCCTGCGTCACCTCCCCGGTGAAGTTTCCTTGTCGAGAGCAAATTCGGCCATCAGACCGGAATGGTTCGAGCCGAGATTGTCGTCGAGACGTTTAAGCGAGATCAGGCGAAGCGGCGCCCGCGCGAATATATGGTCGATGGCGATCCCGAAGGCGCCGGCAGCGATCGGCCATGTGGCTGGTTCTGGTGCAAGCGTCTTCAGTTTCTGTTCGCGCAGAAGACCCTGGATGCTGGGCGCGATCGCCGACGAATTGAAGTCGCCGGACAGCACCAGAGGGCCGGAAATCGAACCGAGCGCCTTGCCGAGGTCATCCAGTTCGCCCATCTGGTAGTCGTCGTAGTAGGGTTTCGACAGATGCGCCGACACGAGATTGATGACCTGGCCGCCGAAGTCGACGCTTGATACGACCAATCTGTTTTTCCTGAGACTGCCGATGCTTGCGACCTGCCGCATCACCAACGGCCGTTTGGACAGGACCAGCGTATCACAGCTATCTTTGCCGTTGTCGCAGCCGATATGGTAGGGATAGGCCTTGAACATTCGCTGCAGATGAAATGTCAGCGGCTTGGCTTCGAGCAAATTGACGACATCGGCGTTCGAAGCGATCACCATGTCGGCAAGGGCCGTCGAGTTTTTCCAATTGTCGATGCCGATGTTGAACGACATCAGACGGAAAAGCGGTGCGGCATCCGTCCGCTGGTCATCCTGTGCAAATTCGCGCAGCATGCCGAAACCGTGAGCGGTGAGAAAAAGCGAGGCGAGCAGAAGAACGAGGCCGTAGATCTGCCTTCTGACTGCCAGAACAATGAGACTAGCGGCAACGAAGATGATCCCGAGATGGATCTGAAAGCTGTAAACAAACGACAACAGCCAGAAGTTCGTAACATAGCGCAGCGACACGATCGCAATGGCAAGGGTCAGAAATGCGCAGAGAATCCAATAGATTATATCTCGCATCGATCCTGATTCCGCTTGCCGACACTCGGCGGGCATAACATGCAGGAGGGCATGTTGCAACGCAGCATGGCGATGGGGCGCCAGTCCTGGCAGATGAGCAAAACCGGTGGCATCCGCCTGGCAGAACGCGCCGACGGCCTTGAAACCCGCATAGGTGCTTAAGTCTTCTCCCTCAAACACCTATCGACTCGCCCTCTTCTTATCTTGTAAGGGGGGGCACGTGATACGGAATCGGCTCTCTGCCGTCGGCAGGGCCAAGAAAAGGTGGGAATGCGCTACTTCATTACAGGGACGGCCGGTTTCATCGGTTTTCATCTGGCCAGGCGCCTGCTGCAGGAGGGGCATGAGGTAACGGGCTTCGACGGCCTCACGCCCTATTACAATGTCAAGCTCAAGCAGATGCGCCATGCGGCCCTCTCCCAGTTTCCGGCCTTCAAACCGGTGATCGCCATGCTCGAGGACCGGCCGGCGCTAGAGGCGGCTGTCCTCGCGGCCAAGCCCGACATCCTGATCCACCTCGCCGCCCAGGCCGGCGTCCGCTACAGCCTGGAAAATCCCGAAGCCTACATACATTCGAATGTCGAAGGCTCGTGGAACATCATGGAAATCGCCCGGCGGGTCGAAGTCCGCCATCTGATGCTGGCCTCGACATCATCGATCTATGGCGCCAACGCGACCGTCCCCTTCCACGAGACCGATCGCGCCGACGAGCCGCTGACCATTTACGCCGCGACGAAGAAATCGATGGAACTGATGGCGCACAGCTATGCCCATCTTCACAAGATTCCGACTACGGCCTTCCGCTTCTTCACTGTCTACGGCCCATGGGGCCGGCCCGATATGGCGCTGTTCAAATTCGCCAAGAACATGCTCGAAGGCCAACCGATCGAGATCTACGGCGAAGGCAATATGAGCCGTGATTTCACCTATATCGATGATCTCGTCGAAGCGATCGTGAGATTGTCGGCAATTGCGCCCAGCGAGGAAAATCGCCTCGACGACACGGCGGTCGAAACGCTTTCGCGCCAGGCGCCCTTCCGCGTCGTCAATATCGGCGGCGGCCAGCCGGTCAGCCTGATGGATTTTGTCGAGACCGTGGAAAAGACGCTCGGCCAACCTGCGATTCGGCTGATGCTGGCGATGCAGAAGGGCGACGTGCCCCGCACTTTCGCAGCCCCCGACCTGCTCGTCGCGCTAACCGGATACAAGCCTGATACGACCTTGGAGGTCGGAGTCAAAGCGTTCGTCGACTGGTATCTCGACGCGCGCGGCGAACTGGACGCCTGACGCAGATCGATCTCAGTCGCGACAGGCTTTAACGGAGAAGCGCTGCCACCTGCACCGCCTCGACGGCCTTCGAAAACATATAGTCGACGACGATAGTCAGGTTCTGCGCATCAGTCCTAAGCTGGTGGCTTTCGCCTTCGACCGCAGCCGGACTGCGCAGGGCGAAGGGAACAGCCGGCCGTACGAATCCGGCGCGCGTCGTCAGCGGAACCTCGGGCGAATGGCCGATGGCGGTGGTGTACATCAGGTCGCGTGCAAGGCTGGCGGGGCCGATGGCGAAGGCCGGCCCGGCGGCGGTAGTGACGGTCAAAGTCAAGGCGATAGCGGCAAGTGTTCTATGCATACCTAGTCCCCATTTGCGGATCGGCGGGCGTTCATTCCGTCCGGCTCCAAACGTTCGACGCGTCTGTCCACGCCTCGGTCGCTTTCATGAGACCACTCTACACGCCAGGATTTGCAGGGCTTTTAAGCGGATCGGTCAAATTTTACGAAATTTGACTTTTTCCGGCGGCGCCCATTTTTCTCGGATTGGAGGACCGAAAACGCCCGGGGGCACAATGGCAAACGCGTCCACCGGCCGATACGCCTCGACCAAGCGCGCAATGCCAATGATGTAAACGCTGGCCCGCAGTTTAGAGAATGCGATCCAGCTTCTTGTTGATATGCAAGTTGGGCATCAATCCCGCACTCTGGGCAGCGTGATAGGATTCTCGCGCCGCGTCGAACGAGATCGACCACATAATGGCGCTCAGCAGGAGCGCGATAATATAGATCTGAATACGCATCGGACCGGCGATACGGACAGAGCAAGGCGGTTTTGTGTCAAAACATGGTCGGTCAACCAACGAGAACGCGGTAACCACCTGTTTTGCAACCGGCCGACGCCGGACATATCAGTGTCGTGAAAATTAGCGATAGTCGCATCGCTTTCCCTGTTGGCAGCCAGCTGCCAGGGCTTGGCTCCCCTTCTCACCCGAGACCCCTGAGAGGTCCGTTCGCCCGGGCCTCTTTGCCTTTGCTTATCGCCGTTGTCGTGGATCCCCGAACGCGAAAATCGATCGAGACGGGGCCGGCAGGACTGTGAGCGGTATGGGTCGCACAGCAAAATTAATCAATCGATTGACTTATTTTTCCTACCATGTTACAAACTCGTCATGATCAAGGAAAAGGCCAATCCACCACCAGCCTCGGCACGCGCCGACGTCGCGCGGCAGAAGATGCTTTCCGCCGCCCTCGACGTTTTTGGCCGATATGGCTTCGACGGCGCATCGACACGCCAGCTGACCGAGGCGGCCGGCGTCAACCTGCAGGCCATCCCCTATTATTTCGGCAGCAAGGAAGGCCTCTACATCGCCACCGCCGAATATCTGATGGCCCGCATCGACACCCATGTCGGCGACATGAGGGCGCGCATCGGCGCGCATCTGCTGGCGCTTGATGCCGCAGGCAAACCGCTCGGCGCAGCTGAAGCCCGGCGCTTCCTGACGGACGTCCTCCAGACCATGGTGACGCTTTTCGTCGGCAAGGAATCCGAATCCTGGGCGCGCTTTCTGATCCGCGAGCAGATGGAACCGACAGAAGCCTTCACGAGGGTCTATCAGGGCATCATGCGGCCGATGATCGAGATCGGCCGGCGGCTGATCGCCGCCATCCTTGACGAGGACCCCGGCTCGGAACATGTGCGCCTGCGCACCTTCAGCCTTCTCGGCAGCATCCTCGTCTTTCGCGTCACTCACGCTGCCGTGCTCACTCAGATGGAATGGGAGGTGGTGGGTCCGGAGCAGGTGCAAATCTTGCGCGGGCTCGCCGCCGAACTGGTCGACGTCATCGGCCCGTCGAAAGGAGGTGCCGCATGAGGCGCATTCTTCCCCTGGCCATCATTCTCCTCATCGCGACAGGCGCCGCCGCCTGGTGGTACGGTCTGCCCGAAAAATTCGGCTGGCTCCCCGAGACCCGCCGCGAATTCGTCCTCTACGGAAATGTCGACATCCGCCAGGTATCGCTCGGCTTCCGTGTCAGCGGGCGCATCTCCGAACTGCGCGTCGACGAGGGCGATGTCGTCTGGAGAGGCTCAGTTCTGGCGAAGCTCGACGCCACGCCCAATGAACTTGCCGTTCGTTCGGCGGACGCCAACGCGGCCGCGCTTCGGGCCGCGCTCGACAAGCTGAAGGCAGGCCCGCGGCCGACCGAGATTGCCCAGGCACGCGCCGCCTACGATGAAAGCCTCGCCGATCTGCAGAATGCCGACCTCGCCTATGACCGCGCCCGCCAACTTCGCCCGCAGGGCACCATTTCCGAGGCGAGCCTCGATCAGGCGACCGCCGCAAAGGCGATGGCTGCCGCTCGCTCTCAGTCCGCCAGGGAAGCGCTGAAGCTCTTGCAGGAAGGCTCGCGCAGCGAGGATATCGCCGCTGCCGACGCTCAGCTAAAGGCAGCCGAGGCAACATTGGCCTCGGCTCGCACCTCGCTGGAGGATACCGAGCTCCGCGCCCCGAACAACGGTGTCATCCTCTCGCGCGTGCGGGAAAATGGTGCGATCGTCTCGCCGGCCGATACCGTCTTCGTCCTGTCGCTGACCGAGCCGGTCTGGGTACGCAGCTACGTCTCGGAGCCCGATCTCGGCCGCATCCACCCCGGCATGAAGGTTTCCGTCACCTCCGATACGGCGCCCGACAAACCTTATGAGGGCACGATCGGCTTCATCTCGCCGGTGGCCGAGTTTACCCCGAAATCGGTGGAAACGCCGGAACTCAGGACCGACCTCGTCTATCGCCTGAGGATCGTCATCGACAAGCCCGGTCCGGATCTGCGCCAGGGCATGCCGGTCACCGTCCGCCTTCCCACGCTTGCGGCAAGCGGACGATGACCGCCGCCGACACCGCCCCCCGGACAGGTTCGGACGAAAAGCCGCTCGTCCGGATCGACGCCGTCACCAAACGCTTCGGCGACGCACCCCCTGCGCTCGATGCCGTTTCCGGCATGATCGCCGGCGGCGCGATCACCGGCCTGGTCGGCCCTGACGGCGCCGGAAAGACGACACTGATCCGTCTGATGACCGGCCTGATGCTGCCGGACACGGGGACCGCGGAAGTTCTCGGCTTCGACACCCGAAAGAATGCCCCCGGCATCCAGGCGGCGATCGGCTACATGCCGCAGCGCTTCGGTCTCTATGAAGACCTCTCGGTGCAGGAAAACCTCGATCTCTACGCTGATCTGCGCGGCCTGCCTAAGAGCGAACGTGCGGGCGCCTTCGACGAGTTGCTCACCTTCACCGACCTCAAACGTTTCACCGGCCGGCTGGCCGGCAAACTCTCAGGCGGCATGAAGCAGAAGCTCGGCCTTGCCTGCGCGCTTATGAAGAAGCCACGGCTGCTGCTGCTCGACGAGCCGGGCGTCGGCGTCGACCCGATCTCGCGCCGCGACCTCTGGCAGATGGTCGAGAACCTGACGAAGGAAGGCATCGGCGTCCTCTGGTCGACCGCCTATTTGGATGAGGCCGAAGCCTGCGACCACGTGCTGCTCCTGAACCAGGGCAAGCTGCTCTTTTCAGGAAAACCGAGGGAGATGACCGACCGCGTCGACGACCGGGTCTTCAGGGTCTCCGGTGTCACGGGACGCCGCCGGCGGGTGCTTGCCGAACTGCTGCAGGCCGACGGCGTCATCGACGGCGTCATCCAGGGCGAAGCCATCCGACTCGTTGTGGCCAGGGACAAGAAACCTGACATCGGCAAGGCCGGCAATGGCGCATCGCTTGCCCCTGCCCCGCCTCGCTTCGAGGATGCCTTCGTCGATATGCTGGGCGGCGGCCCCGGCGGCCGCTCCCGGCTCGCCGAGGCGCAGGAGCCGCTCAAGGCCGAGGGTGACCGACCGGTGATTGAGGCTAGGGGCCTCACCAAACGCTTCGGCGATTTCACCGCTGCCGACAATATCAGCTTTGATATTCGCCGCGGCGAGATCTTCGGCCTGCTCGGCCCGAACGGCGCTGGCAAATCCACCACCTTCAAGATGCTCTGCGGCCTGCTGAAACCAACCGGCGGCGAAGGTCGCGTCGCCGGTTTCGATCTTCGCCGCGATGCCGCCGAAGCCCGCAACCAACTCGGCTACATGGCGCAGAAATTCTCGCTTTATGGCGATCTGACGGTCACGCAGAACCTCGAATTCTTCGCCGGCGTCTATGGCCTTCGCGGGCAGCGCAGGCGCGAACGCATCCAACTGATGGCCGATATCTTCGATTTCGGCCGCCATGCCCGCGAGCCCGCCAAGGATCTGCCGCTCGGCCTGAAGCAACGCCTGGCGCTCGCCTGCGCCGTCATGCACGAACCGCGCGCCCTGTTCCTCGACGAACCGACCTCGGGCGTCGATCCGATCACCCGGCGCGAATTCTGGACCCATATCAACGGGCTGGTCGAGAAGGGCGTCACCGTGCTCGTCACCACCCATTTCATGGATGAGGCGGAATATTGCGACCGCATCTCGCTGATCTATCGCGGCCGCTCGATCGCACTGGGCTCGCCCGATGAATTGAAGGCCCGCGTCGCAACCAAGGATGAGCCGGACCCGACGATGGAAGATGCCTTCGTTGCGCTCGTGCAGCAGTCGGAAGCGGAGGATGCCGCATGAGCCCCTCCTCCGGCCGGCTTCGGCGTCTTTTTGCCCTTGTTCGCAAGGAAAGTTTTCAGGCGATCCGCGATCCGAGCAGCATCCTTATTGCCTTCGTGTTGCCGCTGATCCTGCTTTTCCTCTTCGGCTACGGCGTCTCGCTCGATACCACCCGCACCCGCATCGGCCTGGTGATCGAGGAGATGACGCCTCTGACGCAGGATCTCGCGGCCAGCTTCCGTGCCTCGCGTTATTTCGATGTGGCGATCGGCCGCGACCGGCGCCTCTTCGAAGAAGATCTCGTGCTCGGCAAAGTGCGCGGCGTCGTCGTCATCCCCGCCGATTTCACCACGCGCTACACCGCCGGCGATCATCCCGCTATCCAGGTGATCGTCGACGGTTCGGACCCGAACACGGCGAACTTCGTCCAGAATTATGCGCAGGGTGCCGTTGCCAATTGGGAGCGACAGAGACAGGCTGATGTCGCCTCCCATAGTCCCGCCATCTCGGTCGAGCAGCGCTTCTGGTTCAATCCGGAACTGACCAGCCGCAATTTCCTCGTGCCGGGCTCGATCGCCATCGTCATGACGCTCGTCGGAACACTTTTGACCTCGCTCGTCGTCGCCCGCGAATGGGAGCGCGGCACGATGGAAGCGATGATGGCGACGCCGGTGACGGCGGTAGAGCTGCTCGCCGGCAAGATCCTGCCCTATTTCCTGCTCGGCCTCACCTCGATGACGCTCTGCGTCCTGCTTGCCGTCTTTCTCTTCGGCGTGCCGTTCCGCGGCTCCGTCGCCGCCCTATACGCCCTGTCGGCCGCCTTTCTGATCCCCGCGCTCGGCCAGGGCTTGCTGATCTCGACGGCCACAAAGAACCAGTTTCTTGCTTCGCAGTTGGCGCTGATTTCCGCCTTCCTGCCCGCCTTCCTGCTCTCGGGCTTCCTGTTCGAGATCAATTCCATGCCTGAGGTCATCCAGTGGATCACCTTCATCGTGCCGGCGCGTTATCTGATCCCCAGCCTGCAGACCGTGTTTCTTGCCGGCGACATCTGGCCAATGTTCGCCACGGCAATCTCCGTCATGCTGACGATCGGCGCCATCATGTTCATGCTGGCGGCGCGCAGCACCCGAAAGAGGATCGGCTGAGATGGGATGGACAAGGCTCTATGCCCTCATCGTCAAGGAACTACTCGCCGTGCTGCGCGACCCCAAGGGCCGCGCCATCCTGATCGGCCCACCGATCGTCCAGCTTCTGGTCTTTTCCTATGCGGCGACCCTCGAAGTGCGCAACGTCGATGTCATGATCCTCAACCGCGACAGCGGCCATTGGGGCCAGGAACTGATCGAACGCATCGATGGCGCACCGACCTTTCGAAGCATCGAGATCGCCGCCGATCAGGACGAAGTACAGGTGGCCATCGACAACCAGACGGTGATTGCAGCGATCGAGATCGGCCCGGATTTTTCGCGCAATATCGAGGCCGGAACCCCTGTTGATCTGCAGGTGGTGCTCGACGGCCGCCGCTCCAACGCCTCGCAGATCGTCGCAGGCTACCTCTCGCAGATCGGCGCAGCCCTTGCCGCCGAGACGCCGGCGGGCAGGCGTGCGGGCGCCGGCATCGTCTCATCCGTGCCGCGCAACTGGTTCAATCCGAATCTCACCTATCAATGGTTCATGGTGCCGAACCTGATCGCCAGCATTGCGCTCCTGATCGGCCTGATCGTCACGGCGCTGTCGATCGCCCGCGAGCGCGAGCTCGGCACCTTCGATCAGCTGATGGTCTCGCCGCTGCGCATGCACGAGATCCTGATCGGCAAGCTGATCCCGCCGATGATGATCGGCCTGTTCCACATCACGGTCTATATCCTGGCCGCCGTTTTCCTTTTTGAGGTGCCGCTGCGCGGTTCGCTCTTCCTGCTTTACGGCAGCGCGGTTTTCTATCTCGGCTCAGTCGCCGGCCTCGGCCTCTTCATCTCGGCGCTGTCGATGACGCAGCAGCAGGCGATCCTCGGCGCCTTCCTGTTCATGGTCCCGGCCATGCTGCTGTCCGGCTTCGCAACCCCGATCGAGAACATGCCGGGCTGGCTGCAGCCGATAACCTTCATCAACCCGCTGCGCTACTTCCTGGTGATCGTCAAAGGCGTTTTCCTCAAGGACATCCCCTTGAGCGAGGTGGTCAACCAGACGATCCCGCTGGCGCTGATCGCCACTGTTACCCTCAGCGCCGCCGCCTGGCTCTTCCGCCGGCGGCTGGAATGAGGCAATTTCAGCCGCCTCACAGAATGTGAACCGGGCTTCCAAAGCGTGAATCTCCTGCCGGAACATCGGCCAGACGGCGTCGTTACCCAAACGCAACCCCAGCAAAGGAGAAGCAAAATGTACAAGATTCTACTTGTCTCCGGCGCCCTTGCGCTTTCGTCTTTCGCCACCAACGCGCTTGCTGACGGCGCCGTCACCGGTGCGGCTGGCGGCGCCATCACGGGCGCGATTGTCGGTGGCCCCGTGGGTGCCGCCGTTGGCGGCATAGCCGGCGGTGTTGCCGGCGCCGTCGTCGATCCGCCGCCGCGCGAGGTCGTCACCTATGTCCAGCAGCAGCCCGCCCCGACTGCCCGCGTGGTGGTTCAGGAGCCGATCGTCGTCGGCAAGCCGCTGCCGGCGGATGTGGTCGTTACCCCGGTGCCTGACAACCCGAAATACGCCTACACGGTCATCAACAATCAGCATGTGATCGTCGAGCCTCGCACCCACCGTGTGGTGCAGGTCATCGAATAATCATCCGACCGATGCCGCATGCTGCGGCTCGGCAACCTCCGGCCCCGCTTCGGCGGGGCCTTTTTCTGTCGGCTTGCCGGCCTGCACCAATGCCATGCCGCAATGGGCCATCACACGTGGGTCGCCAGCCGAATGCTGGAGCCCACGACGCGCAAGGCTGACGCATTCCGCCACATCGTCCTCTCCGAGCCGCGGCCAGCCCATCGCGATGCGATGTTCGAGTGCCCAGGTGGCGTGCGACAGAATCATCGGATTTCCGGCTCGATGGCGAGCGCCTGACGCAGCAGATCATAGGCAATGGCATTGCTTTCGATCGACTCGTCGATGATCGCGGCAAGCGCGCGCAGGTAAGATCGTAAACCGCGAGGCTGTTCGGGCGGTCCCGGCGCGATCTCTAGATTTCGGCGATTTCGATTGTCGGCTCGACGTCGAGGCGACCCGCTCGGTGACATGGTCCTGGAAGGCGAACATGCCGCCGATGCCGTCTTCGAAATGATCGGCCCGGAGATTGGCCGCCGTCACGCCATCCACCAGCTGCACGTTGATGCGCACCTGCGAACCTTCGCGCCGGATGCTGCCTTCGAGCACGTACCGCACGCCCAGTTCAGCTGCCACCTCTCGCACATCCACATTGCGGCCTTTGTAGACGAAGACGGAATTGCGCGAGATGACCGAAAAAGGAACGGAAACGCGCCAGAGCGGTGATGATCTCTGTCACCACACCGTCGGCGAATAATCCTGGTCGGCGTCGCCGCCGAGATTGACGAACGGAAGAACCGCCACGGTCGGCGGCCGCGGGTCTACAGGCGCCGACGCGGCATCGTCCTGCCGCGGCAGAAGATAGCCGACCCTGGAGCCGTCGCGGGAACCGGCGTGAACGGCCTTATACCGACCTCAGGACCTGTAGGCGACGAGCACCGCGCCTCCCGCAATCATGATGATGCCGAGCCAATTCGGCAGCGTCAGGCGTTCTCCAAGGAAAAGCAACGCAAAGACGGCCACGAAGACGACGGACAGCTTGTCGATCGGCGCGACACGCGCGGCATCACCGAGCTTCAGAGCCCGAAAATAGCACATCCAGGATGCGCCGGTGGCAAGGCCGGAGAGCATCAGGAAGAGCCAGCTCCTGCCCGGCACCGAGGATGGCTCCTGCCAATTGCCGGTCACGACGATCATCACTCCTGCCGCCAGCAGGATGACGATGGTGCGAATGAAGGTCGCGAAGTCGGAGTTGACGTTCTCGACGCCGACCTTGGCGAAAATCGCGGTGAGCGCTGCGAAACCGGCGGAAAGAAGCGCCCAAAGCGGCCAGCTTGTGAGAAGGCTTTTCATACGGCTTGTCCCCGCCCTTACCTCTTTCTCCGACAGGATCAGACTTTCAGCTCGCGCCGTTCGCGCTCGGTCACCATGGCGAGGTCGAGCACCTTCTGCAGGTTGGCGGCGTGGCGGAAGTTGGGATCCGGCTGGATGCCGCTTGCTACCGCCTCGGCAAACCGCTGGTAGTTGGTCGGCACCGGCGTCACCTCGATCTCCCTCCAGGTAGCGGTCTCGGCATCCTCGCCGAGGCAGCCGCGCAATTCGGAACCGCCGGGGCGATGGATGACCTCGAGGCTGCCCTTTTCGCCATAGATGCGCAGCTTCAGCTCGTTCAGATGGCCCGTCGCCCAGCGGCTGGCATGGATGACGCCGAGCGCGCCGTTGGCGAAATCGACCGACATGGTGAAACTGTCATTGGCGTCGAGCATATATTCGCCGATCTGGCCGCCCGGCGCCTTGTTGAAAGTCTTCAGCCGCGCAAAGACGTGGTCAATGTCCGTCGCGGCGCCATAGGCGGCGAAATCGAGGATGTGGATGCCGACATCGCCGAGCACGCCGTTCGAGCCGTGGCCAGTGGAAAGGCGCCACAGCCAGGTCGATTCCGTGCGCCAGTCGCCCCAGGCGCGCGAGACGAGCCAGCTCTGCAGGTAGGAGGCCTCGACATGCTTGATCGTGCCGAGTTCGCCGGCGAGCACCATCTCGCGGGCACGCTGCAGCGGCGCGACGTTGCGATAGGTGAGGTTGACCATGTTGATGACGCCGGCCTTTTCGGCCGCTTCCGTCATCTCCAGCGCCTTCGGGTAATTTTCAGCCAGCGGCTTCTCGCAAAGCACATGCTTACCGGCAGCGATCAGCGCCAGCGTCGTCGGGTGATGGATGCGATCGGGCGTGATGTTCGTCGCCGCATCGAATTCGCCCCAGGCGATTGCCTCGTCCAGCGACAGAAAACGCTTCTCGATGCCGAACTTGTCGGCGAAGGCAGAGAGCCGGTCGGGATCGGTGTCGACGGCGCCGACCACAGTCACGCCGTCTATTTTGCTGAAATGGGTGAGCTGGTTTTTTGCCATCACGCCCGTACCAAGAACGAGTAGTCGCATGAATGCTCCTCAGCGGTAACCGGCTTCGCCGGCCTGGTGCAGTTTCGGGCCGCGTTCGACGATCGGCTCCAGGGCCTTTTCTACCGGCACATTTGGAGCGTCGGTAATGCTCGTCAACGCGCCCTCGGGGTTATAGGCCCACTTGACGCCATTGATCAGCACCTTCTGGACGGTGGCGTCGTGATAGGTCGGATAGGTCTCATGGCCGGGGCGGAAATAGAAGATGTTGCCGGCGCCGCGCCGCCAGGTCAGGCCCGAACGGAACACTTCTCCACCCTGGAACCAGGAGATGAACACCGTCTCAAGCGGCTCCGGCACCGAGAACTGCTCGCCATACATTTCCTCGTTTTCCAGTTCGAAATGTTCGCCGATGCCGGCGGCGATCGGATGCCGCGGGTTGATCGTCCACAGCCGCTCGCGTTCGCCGGCCTCGCGCCACTTCAGCGCGCAGGGCGTGCCCATCAGCCGCTTGAAGATTTTCGAGAAATGCCCGGAATGCAGCACCAGCAGGCCCATGCCTTCCCAGACGCGCTTGGCGACGCGCTCGACGACGACGTCGGAGACCGCGCCATGATCCTTATGGCCCCACCAGGTCAGCACATCGGTTTCGGCAAGCCGGGCTTCGCTCAGCCCATGCTCCGGTTCCTGCAGCGTCGCCGTCGTCGCCGAGATGGCGGGATCGGCATTCAACGCATTGGCGATCGTCGTATGCATGCCCTCCGGATAGATGCCGCGGACGATTGCATTGGTAGTTTCGTGGATGTTTTCACCCCACACAACGGTGCGTATGGTCACGATGTGCTCCTCTGGAAGCTGGAAATATCGAACAGGCGGGAAAAGCAGAATTCAAAGCGCTTTGGAAAAGCGCCTTGGGTGCGCCTCGATCTCCTCCACGTCCAAGCAACACATAGCCCTTTGTCAGGAATTTGACAAAGGGGAAAATTTCACTCGCTCGCCTCGCAGGAGGATTTAAAAATATCTCAGTAAAATCAATGCGAAACGGATTTCGAGAACAGGTTGACGACGACGACGCCGGATATGATCAGCCCTAGGCCGACGATCGCCGGCAGGTCCAGCCGCTGCTTGAAGAAAACGAGTCCGACCGAGGAAATCAGCACGATTCCCAAAGCGCTCCAAATCGCGTAAGCGACTCCCACGGGAATGCTCTTCAGCGTCAGCGACAGGCAATAGAAGGCCGCGGCATAACAGGCGACGACAAGCGCCGTCGGCCCGATGCGGGTGAATTGCTGCGACAATTGCAGCGCGGTCGTGCCGATGACTTCGAGCACGATGGCTGCAAAGAGCAGCCCGTAAATGGCGGCCTGGCTCATAGAGGCATTCCTTTTCGGATCACTTTCTAGTCAGCTCGACAAGGCGGTTGATGAGATCCCGCCTCAGAGCATCGCTGATATCATGGCTCTCCAGCGTATCGGAGAACCACAGGCCGTCGGCAGCAAAGCGCACGATCTGCGCGTCGAGGGAGGAATCAGTGCCGACATATTCCTCGGCCCGCGCCTGCACCCATTGTCGCCAGCGAAGGCGCAGCCGGGGTTCGGCAAGAAGCGCGATCGTCACCTGCGTCCAGCTTCGGGAATCGTCGGGACGATCCTTGAGGCCGGACACCGCCCTGAGATAGGCGCGGGTGAAGCGGCCTTGCGGCTGCGGATCGCCGCGCATCAGTTCCTCGATATCGGCGTCGAACTTTTCAAGCAGGTTCTCGAACAGAGCGTCGAGCAGTGCATTCTTCGTCCGGAAATGATGCAGCAGCCCGCCCTTGCTGACGTTGGAGGCGGAAGAGACCGCATCGAGCGTGACGGCCGCCATTCCATCGCTGGCTGCAAGGCGTGCGGCGACCTCCAGCAACTGCTGGCGCACGAGAGCCGGTTGTTTCTTGCGATGGTGAGCGCTTGACATGCAATTGCAAAGATACCGTCCGGACGGTTTTGTCAAGAAGAATCGGGTGAATGCCCTGCTCCATGGGCATTATGGGCGAAATGCCGCGGCACTTTGATGACAGTTGCGATCATTTCCCGCCAGGTGCATGAAGGATCGGGCGGATGGCAATGATACGGGGGATGATTTTGTGACGGAAAAGGTCACCACTCTATATGAAGCGATCGGCGGCAATCCCACCGTGCGGGCGCTGACGCATCGCTTCTACGCGCTGATGAACGAACTGCCGGAGGCAAGCAATGTGCGCGCCGTTCATCCGCCGAGCCTTCAGGGCAGCGAAGAGAAATTCTACGAATACATGACCGGTTATCTCGGCGGCCCGCCGCTCTATACCGACAAGCGCGGCCACCCGCGACTGCGCAGCCGCCATCTCGTCGCCGAAATCGGCCCGGTCGAGCGCGACGAATGGTTGCTCTGCTTCCGCCGCGCGCTCGACGAGACGATCGCGAGCCAGGCGTTGCGCGACCTGATCTGGGCGCCGGTCGAGCGCCTTGCCTATCACATGCAGAACAGGGCCCCTGACACCGAGGAACAACCATGAGCCTGAACGCGCGTCTGGAGCCGGTGCTCTATCTCTTTGCCGGCTTGTTCGGCGCGGCCGGCGTGGCGCTCGCCGCCCTTGCCACCCATGGCGGCGGCCAAGCCAACCTTCCGGCTTCGGCATCCGCCATGTGTCTCGCCCACGCCCCTGCCCTACTGGCATTGGCTCTCGGCACAACAAGGCTCAAAACCGCCTGGCTGGCCGGTTTCCTCATGATTGTCGGGACGCTGCTCTTTGCGGGTGACCTGGTGACGCTGCGGTTTACCGCCGCCGGCCTCTTCCCCTATGCCGCGCCGATCGGCGGCTGGGCGATGATGCTTGGCTGGCTGGCCGTTGCGGCGGGCGCGGGCTTCCGGGTCAGGGCTTAGGATGAGATAATCCGATCCCTGATAGACGACATTGGCGAAGCCGAGCTTTTCTCGATAGAATGTAAGCGTCGCATCGCTATCGAGCGACGGAAGGCCCGGCAGGACCTCGATGCGATCGGGCCCCTCGTTTACATGCCGTCGACCACATTGAAGCCTTCGAAGACCGGCGGCCCTTTATACATCGCCTTACGGTCGCCGGCATTGCGGTGCGCAGCGCGAAATCTCTCGGACCTCGTCCAGTTCTGAAAATCCTCTTCGCTCTTCCAGACCGTATGCGAGGAATAGAGCGTATAGCCCTCTTCTGCGTTAAGCTTGCCGCGCAGCAGACGGAATTCGACGAAACCGGGCACCTCGGCCAGGCCGGAATCGCGGTTACGCCAGACGGTCTCGAAATCGCCCTCGGTCCGGGTTACGACCTTGAAGCGGTTCATTGCGATATACATGAAATCTCCTTACGCCTTCCTCTTGCCCATCCTTGCGGCATGTGAGGGAAAGGCAAGGATATTATTGCCGTTTGCCGCCGCCGGGCCAAGCGGTCTCGTCGTCGCTTCTCCGGGCATGCGCGCCTCCCAGGTCGGGAACAGCATCACGTTCTTATAGATCTGTTGGCGTTCGGCATGCTGCTGAAAAAGCTCGTAAAGCTCGGGCACGAGGCCGTCGCCGCTCTGCGCGGCGAGCTTGTGCAGGCCGATGATGGTGAAGCCGTCGGGGCGGTGATGGTTCACCGGGAATTGTCTCGTTCGTTCATCGTCTGCAGCGCACGCTCCAGGCTGGACTTGCTGCCGTTGCGCAGCGGGATGAAAGCCTTGCCGAACTTCTTGCAGCCGGTTTTCACCCTCAGGCAGGCATCGTGGCTGATACAGTCGATCGGGCAGAACACGCAGTCGACCGAGGGAAGCACGGTATCGATGCGCGAAACCGCTTCACGCAACCCGCCGTCGTGATGGATGAGCTCAGCGCCGAAATTGCTGGCGATCTGGCGAAGATGCGCCACCTGGCAGTCGCGGCCGCCGACATAGAGGAAACTGCGGCCATCCAGTTTGGACCGTCCGAAGGATGCCTCAGCAGCGTCCTCGCCCGCGCTGTCGCGGACTTGCCGGTTCGATCCCTTCTTGCCCTTGCGAGCCATATACCACCCGTTCGCTCGTTGATCGTCACACGATTCCTGCGTGTGCGGGTGGAACTTATTAAACTTGATTTTCGCAGTAAAGTCTAAAGTTGATAATTTTAATCATATTTATCTCCTCCCGATCTCGAAGACCTGAGTGAAGCGCATCGAACTTCCGCCCGGAGGCGGACTGAAGGGTGATGCGCGCCGCACAGCATCAGCAGCCGCCTGATCGATCTCCGAAACGCCCGAGCTTCTGGAGATGACAGCAGAGACAAGATTACCGCTTCCAGCGATGGTCAGCGTCACTGCCGCCGTTCCACTAACATTCTTCGGCTCACGAAGGGCGCGCCGGATGCGCGCACGAACCTTTCCGCCATAGTTGGCACGGGCGGCTGTGCCCACCCCGTTATTATTGCTGGCAGCTTGCGAATTGCGGTCTGACTGTGCTGAGGGATTACCTTCCGCGACACCACGTGTAGAATCCTGCTGCGCCTCGCCCTTCGACCCAGCAGTCTTTTTCGGCGGGCGCTTTTTCTCGACCGGTTTCGGCTTTTCCTTAGTCACGGCTTTCGGTTTCGGCTTCGGCGGCACGACCTCCTCCGGCTCGACTGCGGCGACAGGGGGCGTCTCGAATGGTTGAACTTCCGGGGATATCTCGTCAGAAGGCTTGCGCTCCTCGGGAATGACCGTCGACATCGGCTGTGCGATAGCAGTTTCTGCTTGAACTTCGGAAACGAGGATTTCCGGCTCGACCGCCGCTGTAATTTCCGGCGAAACGCGCGTTACCTCTGGAGAAGGGGCTTGCTGAATCGGATCCTGAGCTTCTGCGGGCGAGACTTCGGTCGGCTGGATTGTCTCCGGCTCTACTGCCTCTGGAATAATTTCTTCCTGTACGGTCACATCGGTCTCGCCGGCAGCGGTCTGGTCGACGTCCGAATTACCATACATGACGACGCTGACGGCTTCGCCGGCTTCCTCGATTGCTTCTTCCGCTATGTGGGGGAAGGCAACGATCACCACTGCGGCCAAAGTCGCATGGAAAATTAGCGAGCAAAAACAACTCAGCGTCTCCCGCCGCCGCATTGGCTTCTTCTCGCCTTCCTGTTTTTGCACCGCCGCGTCCATCGGCGGCGCAGAGAGCGGAGAGGTCGGCACGGTTTCCGGATGGTCGGGAAAGGCGGATATCTGCGCGAAACGCGTGTAGTGGATCACCGTTTCGCCGGCCGGCTGCCGCGGTACGTTGCGCAGTTCGGAAAGCTCGTGGCCGGAATGCATGCCGGGCGTGTTGTCGTTGAGGCTGCCGCTGGCGTCCGCCTTCCCGATGAGCACCTGCCTCGATCTGGTTTTCGCTGAAATCGCCATTGTCTACGCCTCGGACAGACTGAAACATGTCCGCCGGGGTTCATCCCCGGCGTTATCTTAGCCCTCGAAGGGAACCGAAATCTGCGAACGGGTGACGAGACCCTTCATGCATTCGCCGGCAGCCGGCCCGTCGCAGACCGGCGTGTCGTTGATCAGGATGCGGGTCACGCTCTCGCATTTGACATTTGGCATGTCGAACTGGCGCACGCGCTTCTTACCCCGCGGCAGATCCCGGAAATCGAGGACGGTGATGCGGTCGACGGCGTTCTTGTCGTTGAAGAAGGCGAGTTCGAAGGAGACCTTGTTGATGGCGGCGGGCAGCTGGTTGAGCGCGACGAAGGTCATTATGCAGCCCTTCTGCGTGGGCGCCAGCGCGTTGAGCTCGACATTGAGAGAGGCTGCCGGCGCCGCCTCCTGTGCCTGGCATACGCCCGCAACCGCCGTCAACAAGCCGGCTGCAGCAGCCGCAAACCTGATCGTCATATGCTCCTCCGCCATTGTCGCAGGCCGCCGCCAGGCAGCTTCATCTCAGCAATCTCAAAAACTTGACCGTAATAGTATCCTATTGCGTCTTTAAAAAACTATGAGCAAGAAAGTCAAGTTAATAGTCGCGAAAGCCGGGGGCCACTGATCCCCGGCCTCACGGAATTGCCAACCGAAATGATGGTTGAAAAGCCAGATACCTTTAAGCACGCGCTGGTGCTCGGCGAGCCGGCGGCGAAACAGCGAGTCGTCGAAAGCGCGGATATCTTCCGCGGCACGAACGATCATCAGTGACGTCGCCTTCACCGCCAAGGGCGGCGAGTTGACGGCGATCGCCGGCCGAACGGCTCCGGCAAGACGACGACGATGAAAGCGATCTCGGGCGAGCTTGGCTATGACGGCTCGGTGCGCATCGGCGGCGGCGAAGTGAAGGGGCAGAAACCCTGGCAGCTTGCCGCCGTTCGCGGCATGCTGCCGCGGGCAAGTACCATCTCCTTTCCCTTCACCGTGCGCGAGATCGTCCGGATCGGCCTGACTTCGGGCCTCAACTTCAATCCCGACAAAGCCGATCAGACGGCGGCGACGGCACTTGCTTCCGTCGACCTCTCCGGCTTCGAAGGCCGCTTCTACCAGGAACTCTCCGGCGGCTAGCAGCAGCGCGTGCAGCTTGCCCGCGTGCTCTGCCAGATCTCCGAGCCTGTCGTCGACGGCAAGCCTTGCTGGCTGCTGCTCGACGAGCTGGTCTCGACCTCGACATCAGCCATCAACCATCATCTCGCTCGCCCGGAGTTTCTGCGAACGCGGCGGCGGCGTCATGCATGACCTCAAACTGACGGCGCTTTTCGCCGACCGCGTCGTGCTGATGAAGTCAGGGCGCCTTGCTGCCGCCGGAAGCATCCGCGAGGTGTTGTCCGACGAAATCACGCTCTCGGTCTTCGGCTGCGCCCTGCGCATCAACCAGGTGCCGCCCGACGGCACGCCCCTCGTGCTCGCTCACAGCGCCCCTCCTCGGCGCTAGCCGGCCCGCGCGGCGGAACTTTTCACCGCCCGGCACGTTTTCGGCAGTGATTTGAGTCAATGCCGGGCGGTCTCATCTATGCAACGAACGGTCATGACCCCCGTGCAAAACAGGCGGGCTTGCGCGCGCCCCAGCCAATGGAGATAACCATGACCTATTCCATTTTTCACTCCGGCCGCAGCCGCCGCAACGGCAGCTTCCATAATTTCGAATCCGGCATTGAGGAACAGATCGAGGCGCTGCGCGACGAGCTGGCGGAACTGACGCGCCTCGTCGGCAAGAATTCCCGCAATCAGGGCGATAAGATCCGCGGCCAGGCCAGCGCCGGCTATGAGGAACTGCTCAGCCGCAGCGAGGATCTCTTGCGCGAATTGCAGCACGGCTACGAGCGCAGCGCGACCGAGATGCGCGAGACCGTGCGCAAACATCCGCTGGCAACGATCGGCGCCGCGGCCGCCTTCGGCCTGGCCATCGCCTTCCTCGCTCGGCGCTGAGGAAGGCGATGCTCTCGATCCTCAGCCTGCTGACGGGCGCAAGCGTGCATCGGACCGTCGCGCGCGCCAAGCGCACCAGCATCTTCGTTGTGCTGGCCCTGCTCTTCCTCCTCACCGCCTATGCGCTGGCCGTCACTGCCGGCGCCATCTGGCTCGCCGGCATTTACGGTCCGGTCGGCGCTGCCCTCTTCCTGGCCGCTTGTGCATTGCTAATCGCCATCATCCTGGTGGTGGTGATGGTGATCATCAATGCCCAGGAGAAACGTCGCGCCCGCGAGCGCCGTGCAGCACTGGAATCGCTGGCGGCAGTCGGTCTCGGCCTCGTCCGCGCCCAGCCGCTCCTGACCGCTGGCGTGCTGGCGGCAATCGTCGCGGCCAATCTGGTGGGGTTGAAGCGGGAGGATTAAGGAGAAGGAGAGGGCCGCCTCCCCGATTCCGAAGCTACCTTTCCTCCTCATTTCTATGCCCTCAGGCTTCGCCCAAGGGATCGCAGGAATGAGCGTGGAGAGGTAATGCTTCGAATGACGATCGCTCACTAAAACGATGCAAAAAACCGTCGCCGCAACAGGCAGCCGGCTTTTCGATCGCTTGTCAAAACGCAAACGCCTTCGACGTCAGCGGCGCCGAAGTTGCGTCCGGGCCGAAATCGGCTTCGCCCGAGATCTGCAGCAATTCCTGCAGCCGTTGGCGGGCGCGGTTGACGCGGCTCTTGATGGTGCCGACGGCACAGCCGCAGATTTCGGCGGCCTCCTCGTAAGAAAAGCCGGAGGCGCCGACGAGGATGATCGCTTCGCGCTGGTCCGGCGGCAACTGGTCGAGCGCTTTCTTGAAATCCTGCAGGTCGAGCGCGCCATATTGCGAGGGGTGCATCGCCATCGATTCGGTAAACAGGCCGTCGCTGTCCTGCACCTCGCGGCCGCTTTTACGCATCTGGCTGTAGAGTTCGTTGCGCAGAATCGTGAAGAGCCAGGCCTTCATATTGGTGCCCATCTCGAAATGATCCTGCTTGGCCCAGGCCTTCATGATCGTATCCTGGACGAGATCGTCGGCACGGTCGTGGCGGCCGATGAGCGAGATCGCGAAGGCGCGAAGACTGGGCAGGGCCGCCAGCAATTCCCGCTTGAAGCTGGGTTGCACTTTATCTTCCATGCGGGCGATCCTATTCGGCCATCTTGGCGGAAGCCATCATCTCGGCATGGTCGAGCTTTTCGAGAAGATCGAGAAAACGATCGGGGATCGCTTCACCCTGCGCGGCCGCATAAAGCGACCGCAATTTGACGCCGATCTGATTGTTCGGGTCCAGGATATCGCTTGCCCGCAGCTCCAGCTTTCGCTGATCGGCTGCTTCTTTCTTGCGTGTGGTCATCAATTCGTCTTCTCGCCGGTTGTCTGTTCCAGAGGCGTGCACGGCATAATCACGACTTCAACCAGCGACACCGAGGTAATACGATGTTGCCGATGTTTGCCGCGGCGTGGGTCAAAATGCTACGCCCTTTCTTTGTCGGCTGGAATAATGCGGCGCGACGAAAAAAGTTCCTGCCGTTCCGGAACTTTTTTATCAAGATGGCGTTAATCGCTCATTGAAGCCAATGCCGGCCTGTATACAGGAGCCATATATGACACTTTCTACTCGAATTGCGCCGCACCTTCCTTATCTGCGTCGCTATTCCCGCGCGCTGACCGGTACCCAGACTTCAGGTGACGCCTATGTCGCCGCCGTTCTTGAAGCCATCATCGCCGATCTATCGATTTTCCCGGATACGGCGAATGACCGGGTCGCCCTCTACAAACTGTTTACGCAATTATTTGGTTCCACTGCAGTCCAGATTCCCGAGCCGACCTCGCCATATGCGTGGGAACAGCGCGCCACCCTCAACCTGTCCAAAGTCTCGCCCGGCGCCCGCCAGGCTTTTCTGCTCGCTTCCGTGGAGAATTTCCGCGTCGCCGAAATCGCCGAAATTCTCGAGCTCGATGAACAGGATGTCATGCAACTGCTCGACAAGGCTTCTCAGGAGATTTCCCGTCAGGTTGCAACCGATATCATGATCATCGAGGACGAGCCTTTGATCGCCATGGATATCGAGCAGATGGTCGAAAGCCTCGGCCACCGCGTCACCGGAATCGCCCGCACCCATGCCGAAGCCGTCGCGCTCTACAATAAGACGAAACCAAGCATGGTGCTCGCCGACATCCAGCTTGCCGACGGCAGTTCCGGCATCGACGCGGTCAACGACATTCTCAAGACGTCGAGCGTGCCAGTGATCTTCATCACCGCTTTCCCGGAACGGCTTCTGACGGGCGAGCGCCCCGAACCCACTTTCCTCGTCACCAAACCTTTCAACCCCGACATGGTCAAGGCACTGATCAGCCAAGCGCTTTTCTTCAATGAATCGACCAAAGTAGCCGCCTGATGCGCAATTTTCCGGCCTTCGGAACCAAACCGTCGAAACAGGCGTTCCGGTGCTGCCGGGACGCGCGATGGCCTTAATGGTTTTTGCAGCGCTTTGTTCTAGAGTTGGCAGGCAGTTTCTGGAGGTCGTTCCCTTCGGCGACGTTCAAGATGTCACAAGGAAAGGCGGCCGAGTGAATACGACTGAACCATTGTCGGGCACGCCTTTCACCTTCGAGGGTAAAGCCGCAATGATGGAACGGGCGCTCGGCAGCGCCGGTATTTCAATTCTCTGCCAGGACGCCCGGCTTTCGATTTTCTACGCCGAAAATCTGCCGCCGTATTTCGCGGCGCTCTTCATGCCCGGCGGCACTGATGCCGGCCTTTTCGGTGACATCCATGGGCAGTATCTGACAGTGCTCAAACAGAAGGTGCTGGAGACCGGCATCCCCAACAATGCCGAGGTCGAAATCGACGTCGACGGCGAAATGCGCACCTATGAACTAAAAATCCAGCGCACCGGAGAACGTGGCACGCACGGGCTTTTGTCGGTCATGACGGAGGTCACCGAAAGCCGGCATCGCGAAAAAGTACTCAAATCGCTGCTGCGCGAACTCTCGCACCGCTCGAAGAACCTTCTCGCCATCATCCAAGGCATTGCCACGCAGACGGCGCGCAACACGCTCTCGCTTGACAGCTTCCTCCTGAAATTCCGCGGGCGGCTGCAATCGCTTTCCAATTCCCAGGACCTGATCACGGATTCAAGCTGGCGCGGCGCCTATCTCTTCGAACTCGCCGAAAAACAGTTCGCCCCCTACTGGCCGGAAACATCAGGCTCTATGCCGATCTACGGCATAAACGCGCATCTGACGCCGAATGCCGCCGTGCATCTCGGGCTCGCCCTCCACGAACTCATCGTCAACTCCGCCTCCTTTGGCGCAATTGCCGGCGGCGCTGCCTCGATCACGCTCAACTGCCGGGAAGCTGCGATCGGCGACAGACGGGCGATCGAGATCGCCTGGGCGGAAGTGCTGCAGGATCAGTCGGAGGTCCACGAATTCAGCGACAACAGCTTCGGCCGCACCGTGCTGGAGCGTGTCGTGCCCTCGTCGGTCAACGGCAAAGCGGAACTGAAACTCGTACCCGGCCGCATCGAATATCGGCTGAGCATTCCGGAAACTGAATTCGAAATCTTCAAGCGTGTGTGAGAAGCCCTGACGATAAACCCAAACTGAAAAACAGCCGGTGCGAGGGCGGCGCACCGGCTGTCTTCACTCACCGGGAGGGGACCGTGAGTACGTCCGGATAGTGGGTTGGGGGCGCGCATGTTGGGTCGATGCGATCACCATCCGGATATCGCAATAACGACGACGTCCGAGTTTGGTTCCCTGCGATCGTAAAAAATTCCACTTTTTTGAATCTTTTTTTTGCGCTCCCCTTCTGCACCGAACGCGCAAGTAATTCTCAGGCCCGGGGCGGGAAAATTTCTTGTGCAAAAACAGCATCTTGCGTGGACACTCGAAAGAGCCGATCCCAAAATTTTACCGTTTGATAAATTTTTAAACCTGAGTTACGCTTTCCCTCACAGGCCGTTTACCAATAATGAGGGAACTTCAATGGAACGACTGGAAACTGGGATTCATGCCGGCCGGCTTTCGCCCGCCGAGTATGAGGCTAACTTTTCCGATCTTCATCCGCGCCTCGACAATCACGAGGCGCTGGTCGCCGCCGACCGCTGTTATTTCTGTTACGACGCGCCGTGCATGACGGCCTGTCCGACCTCGATAGATATTCCGCTGTTCATCCGCCAGATTTCGACCGGCAACCCGATCGGCTCGGCGAAGACAATTTTCGATCAGAACATCCTTGGCGGCATGTGCGCCCGCGTCTGTCCCACCGAAGAGCTCTGCGAACAGGCCTGTGTGCGCAACACGGCCGAGGAGCGGCCTGTCGAGATCGGCCGCCTGCAGCGTTACGCCACCGATGCGGCCATGCAGGCCGGCAAGCAGTTCTATGTCAGAGCCGAAGCGACAGGAAAGAGGATCGCCGTCGTCGGCGCCGGCCCTGCAGGCCTTGCCGCCGCTCATCGTCTGGCTGTGAAAGGTCATTCCGTGACCATCTACGATGCCAGGGAAAAATCCGGCGGCCTCAACGAATATGGCATCGCTACCTACAAGACGGTCGACGATTTCGCGCAGAAGGAAGTCGATTACATAATGTCGATCGGCGGCATCGATGTCCGCCACGGCACCCTTCTCGGCCGCGATTTTTCGCTTGCCGATCTGCAGGCCCAACATGATGCCGTCTTCCTCGGTATCGGCCTTGCCGGCGTCAACGCGCTGCGCATTGAGGGCGAGAACTTGGCAGGCGTCGACGACGCCGTCGATTTCATTGCGGCGCTCCGCCAGGCCAAGGACAAGAGCGAGATCGCCGTCGGCCGCCGCGTCGTCGTCCTTGGCGGCGGCATGACGGCGATCGACGCCGCCGTGCAGGCAAAGCTGCTCGGCGCCGAGGAAGTGACGATCTGTTACCGCCGCGGCAAGGAGCACATGAACGCCTCGGAATACGAGCAGGATCTGGCCAGTTCCAAGGGCGTCATCATCCGCCACTGGCTGGCGCCGAAATCAATCCTGTCGCAGGATGGCAAGGTCGCCGCGATCGAGGTGGAATATACAAAGATTGTCGAAGGTCGCCTCGTCGGCACCGGCGAGACCGGCGTGATCGCAGCAGACCAGATCTTCAAGGCAATCGGGCAGACCTTTGATGCCTCCGGCCTTGGTTCACTCCGCATGGAATCCGGCCGCATTGCGATCGACGTCGAAGGCCGCACCTCGCTCGACAAAGTCTGGGCCGGCGGCGACTGCGTGTTCGGCGGCGAGGACCTTACGGTTTCCGCCGTCGCCCACGGCCGCGACGCGGCCGAATCCATCCATCGCGCCCTCACCGCCGCCGCTGCACCGGCTGTCGCGGTTGCCTGAAGGGGAGAATGAACAATGGCTGATCTCCGCAATAATTTCGTCGGCATCAAATCCCCAAACCCGTTCTGGCTGGCGTCGGCACCGCCGACCGACAAGGCCTATAACGTCGAGCGCGCCTTCAAGGCCGGCTGGGGCGGCGTGGTCTGGAAGACGCTGGGCGAGGAAGGCCCGCCAGTCGTCAACGTCAACGGCCCGCGTTACGGCGCAATCTTTGGCGCCGACCGCCGCCTGCTCGGCCTCAACAACATCGAACTCATTACCGACCGTGACCTCTACACCAACCTGCGCGAGATGAAGCAGGTCAAGATGAACTGGCCGGACCGGGCGTTGATCGCCTCTATCATGGTGCCTTGCGAGGAACAGGCGTGGAAGTCGATCCTGCCCCTGGTAGAAGAGACCGGCGCTGACGGCATTGAACTCAACTTCGGCTGTCCGCACGGCATGTCGGAGCGCGGCATGGGCTCCGCCGTCGGCCAAGTGCCCGAATATATCGAAATGGTCGTGCGCTGGTGCAAGCAGTACACCCGAATGCCCGTCATCACCAAGCTGACGCCGAACATCACCGATATCCGCCGCCCCGCCCGCGCCGCCAAGGCCGGCGGCACCGATGCCGTTTCGCTGATCAACACGATCAATTCGATCGTCTCCGTCGATCTCGACAACTTCGCTCCCAACCCGACGGTCGGCGGCAAGGGCAGCCATGGCGGTTATTGCGGCCCGGCGGTCAAGCCGATCGCGCTCAACATGGTGGCCGAAATCGCGCGTGATCCCGAAACCTACGGGCTGCCGATCTCCGGCATCGGCGGCATCACCACCTGGCGGGACGCGGCCGAATTCCTGGTTCTTGGCGCTGGCAACGTCCAGGTCTGCACGGCCGCCATGACCTACGGCTTCAAGATAGTCCAGGAAATGATTACTGGCCTCAGCGACTGGATGGACGAAAAGGGTCACAAGACCCTGGACGACATCACCGGCCGCGCCGTGCCCAACGTCACCGACTGGCAGTATCTTAACCTCAACTACATCGCCAAGGCGAAAATCGACCAGGACGCCTGCATCAAATGCGGCCGCTGCCACATCGCCTGCGAGGACACTTCGCACCAGGCGATCACCAATGTCGTCAACGGCCTGCGCCATTTCGAGGTGATCGAAGAGGAATGCGTCGGCTGCAATCTCTGCGTCAATGTCTGCCCGGTTGAGAACTGCATCACCATGGAACCGCTGGCCGCAGGAACCCTCGACAAGCGTACCGGCCGGACCGTCGATCCGAACTATGCCAACTGGACAACGCATCCAAACAACCCGATGGCCCGCCGGGCGGCGGAATGACGGCATCGCAACGCCGCGGACTTGGTCCGCGGCGAGACGCTGTATGGCAGATGCAATTTTCGGGCTTAATGGGGCCCTAAGGTGGCGAAGGCATGTCTGGGAACATCATGAGGCTGCCGAAGTTAGCGCAGGCGATCTCCGCGAGAGAGCCATGCACGACCACTCAAGCAGCAAAAACTCGAAACCGATGCCTCCCATTTCGAACCGACGCCTTCCGATCGGAGCCGAGGTTGACGCCGACGGCGTTTCGTTCCGATTGTGGGCCCCTGCCAGGGAGCGCTGTTTCCTCGTGATCGAGGGAAATTCCGAACACGAGATGATGGCGGAGGACTCCGGCTACTTCTGGCTCTATGTGCCGGGTCTGACTGCAGGGGCGCGATACCAGTTTCACTTTGGAGACGCGAGCGATCTCCTTGCCGATCCTGCCTCGCGTTTTCAGCCGGATGGTCCGTCAGGGTCATCGGTCGTCGTGGATCCGACCCGGTATCCCTGGAATGATCATGATTGGCAAGGAATGTCAGCCTTCGGAACTACCCTCTATGAGATGCACATCGGCACCTTCACAAGGGACGGCAGCTTTGCGTCAGCCCGGGAAAAGCTGGCAAAACTTCGAATGATCGGCATCAACTGCCTCGAAGTAATGCCGATCAATGAGTTTGAAGGCGAATTCGGCTGGGGCTACGACGGCACGTTGCTCTATGCTCCGACGCGACTCTATGGACCGCCGGATGATGTGCGCGCCTTCGTCGATGAAGCCCACCGGCTCGGCATGGGGGTGATTCTCGACGTGGTCTACAATCACTTCGGCTCCGGCGAACGTTTTTGCGAATTCACACCTGAGTATTTCACCGAGCGTTACTCGAACGAGTGGGGCAAGTCGATCAACTTCGATGGTCCGAACAGCCGAGGCGTTCGCGAATATGTCGCAAAGAACGCAGCCTATTGGATCGACGAATTTCACTTTGATGGACTGCGCATCGATGCAACGCAGGCCCTGTTTGACTCAAGCCGCGAACACATCGTGACACTCATCGCCAGGGAAGCGCGGGCAGCAGCGGGACAGCGTCAAATCTATCTCGTCAGCGAAAATGAGCCGCAGCAAACCAGTATGGTGCGGCCGGTTGAAGTGGGAGGGCATGGACTGGATGCCCTTTGGAATGATGATTTCCACCGCTCCGCAACAGTAGCGCTGACGGGCCGCAGTGAAGCCTATTATCATGATCATCGCGGTTCCGCCCAAGAACTCGTTTCTGCCGCCAAATATGGATACCTGTTTCAGGGACAGCGATATGATTGGCAGGATCGACCGCGGGGAACTCCGGGGCTCGACCTCGAGCCCTGGCATTTCATCCACTTTCTCCAAAATCACGATCAGGTCGCCAACTCCGGCACTGGAGCCAGGATCGGTCACATGACATCCCCGGCCCGCCTTCGGGCCCTCACGGCCCTGCAACTGCTCGGCCCGCAGACGCCCATGCTCTTTCAGGGGCAGGAGTTTGGCTCCTCGTCTCCGTTCTATTATTTCGCCGACCATGATGGAGAAATCGCCGACATCGTCCGGCAAGGGCGACGCGATTTCATCAGCCAATTCCCGAACCTGAGGGATGAGAAACTCGTCGAACACATGGCGGATCCATGCGCTCGCGCGACGTTCGACGAGGCAAAGCTTGACTGGGCGGAATGGGAGAGGAACGCAGCGATCGTCCGGTTTCATCGCGACTTGCTGCATCTCCGGCAAACAGACAAGGCATTTTCTCGCCAGGCCTGCGCCCGTGACGGCCAGATGGACGGCAGTATCTTGTCCAGCACAGCCTTGCTCCTGAGGTTCTTCGCCGAGAAACCGTCTGACGAGAGATTGTTGCTGATCAACTTCGGCAATGACATCGTGGTTGACAGTCTGCCGGATCCGCTTTTTGCTCCACCTGGAGGCCACCATTGGCATCTCTCTTGGTCGAGTGAAGAGGCCGCCTATGGCGGCAGCGGACGCCGCTGCTATGACTTCCACAAGCCTTGGGTATTGAACGGGGATATTGCCCTGGTTCTCGCCCCCGCGAAATTCCAGAATCAGCAAAACGTCTCAACAATGCCGTTGGAGGAATGGCAAGCCGGCATTTCGAGAGTTGGGGGCTCCGGCACCTAGAGCAACCCCAGAAAAAGTGACAGGGTTTCCTGTCTGGTATTGTGTGAAAACAATAGTTTAGAGCGGTTCTGCGCTTCGACAAAAAATCGAACCGCCGGCATCCGGGTTTCGGCGTTCAAGTAGACGTTCAAGGAACTGAGCGAGGGAGGCGCCGGAGCTCTCGCCGTCGCCGTTGAGGACGGTGACGCCCCACCTCTTCAGGACATGCACCTGCACTTCGGTTGGCTCGTGCATGAAGAGAAATAGCGGGGGCCGGTGTCGGTCCAGTTCTGTCCGCCGCCATGTCGACCAAAGGTGGTGGAGCAGAAAGCGAATATTCAGATCTGACATGCTGTAGCCGATGAACTGCAATGTCGAGGCGAAGGCATCACTCCTGAATTTAATGTCCAAGGGGGCATCAAATGACAGGCGCTCGACGTAGTGCGACTCGGTCAGTACCAGCGTGTCCGGATCGGAGAAATCGCCGTGATATTTGACGATCTGAGTTTTGCCGGCCGGCGCCGTCGCCATGTCTTTCGCGCTCGTGGTCCGCGTGAATGGCCGCCCGAATGTTTCATAGGACATCTCGAGATTTGAATCGTAAATCGTCGTGCAGACGAGAGGAAAGTCCAGTTCCACGATCAGCCGATGCAACTCCGAGTTCTTCAGTTGCGCCGGCGAAATCTGCCACTCGCGCTTCATCCAGTCGACCAACTGAGACAATGAGCCGTGCTTCAGGCGGTAGTATTCGGCGATCTTCTGGTAGGTCGTGCCGTTCGCGGCGGCGAACGACGAAGGAAGGCCCAGATCCATCAACATGTGGTGAATCAGGCAGGTCCAAGCCGACATTCATCGATATGCCTGCGCCAACGAACAAGATGGCCTGCCGGCGTTCAAGCGCGCCGGCGATCGCCACTATCTGTTCATCATGTGCCACGGCTGCTCCTGACCTCTGTAGGCCGAACGTCATCTGGAGGGACTTGTTTCCGTCCGCTAGCGTACCTCCATGAGGCGCTTTGAGGCCTCAAGCTGGAAAGCCGTGGCCACTCTCAGTTTTTTGCGTGGCTGCTTTGCGCGCCTCGGCAGGCCCAGACCGGCTGCGGGGATACAAACGACCGGCACCTCCGTGATCCGCCTGCGCCGGCCTAGATGGCGTCGCCGATCCTCTGCGGGCCTCTTTGCGTCTCCAACTCGTGGGCGTATGGACCCGCATGTCCACCGGTTCTCATGAAGTGCTTATCGATTTCGGTGATGATCGCTTCAGCCTTCTCTCCGCCATTCAATCTGATCAGAGCGTCCAGCTTCGCTTCCGTGCGGTCATCGTTTTCCTTCGATGAAGGAGACCCGATATAGAGAAAGTAGGCGAGACCGACGACCTGCCAGAGCAATTGCAGGAATTCGGACTGCCAATTTTCGAAGGTGTCTCGGCTCATCTCCATGAGGTAGGCATTGATATCAGGGGCTTGACCGTGGCTCTGTTGCTCGCCGACAAAAGCAAACCAGCCAAACAACCAATGGCCGGCGAGCGAAAATAGAAAGAAGCCGACGGTGATCCAGGCGTAGGCGTACTTCTTGAACATGATACCTCCTTTGGACAGGCAACCGTGGGCGGTGAGCTAGACCAGCCGCATTGGTTAAAATCCTCATCAGCTGATACCTGGCCTGCCCCCAAGTCCCCCCGGATTGCGCGATCGGGCGCAGCAGCCGGCCCGCCAACCCTGAAAGCGGGTAGGACCTCGCGTCCAAACGCTTTGATGAACTCGCGCTGATTGCGCCCGACATTGTGAATATAAATCTCTTCAAATCCCATCGCGACATCGGCTTTCAGCCACTCGACATGCTGTTGCGGATCGGCCGAGATGCGCACGTGCTCATCCATATCTTCAGGCCGCACCTTCAGACACGCCTCATCGAATTCCCTCGGCAAACGAAGCGTTTCCGAGATCGCGGCCGAAATTGCGTTGCTCCGCCATTGGTCGAAAGCGCTTGCCCTGGCTTCCTCTTCGGAGCCGGCATAGGAAACATGTGTCTGCAAGTAGAGTGGCTTTTCCTTCCCGCCGCCGCGCCGGAAGGCGTCGACGACTTGGCCGAGCTTGTCCGGCGGCTGGTTGATGGTGATTAGCGCATCCGCCCAGCCTCCCGCCCACTCGGCCGTTTCCGGCGAAAGCGCCCCGGCGATAATGCGGGGGAGCCTATCGGGCAGTGTATGGACCCGTGCCTGATCGACCTTGATGGGCTCGGACCGGCTGACAAGCTTTCCCGCCCACAGGTCGCGTATGATCTCGACCGCGGCCCCCAACCGTTCATTTCTTTCTGCCTTGGAAGGCCAGCGTTCGCCGATGACGTGCTCGTTCATAGCCTGCCCGCTACCGACCGCGATCCAAGGCAATCGGCCTGAAAACATCTCTGCGATCGTCGCGCCAGCCTGTGCAGTAATCGCCGGATGATATCGCCAGCCCATAGGGACGGTGATGATGCCGAACGGAATAGACCGCGTGGCCTGAAGCGCCGCCCCTAACCAGGCCCAGGCAAAGCCGGACTGCCCCTGCCTCTCGCTCCATGGCGTCAGGTGATCGGACGACATCACGGCGTCGAAACCTGCAGCCTCCGCAGCCTGGACATATCCAAGGAGCTCACTTGGTAAAAATTGTTCATGGGACGCGTGATAGCCGATGAGCGTCATGACCCGTTACCTTCGGAAACAAACCAGTGGTAGGCGTAAGGCTCGAGCGCCAGGCGTGGTTGGATGACACCTTCGAACTCCACATCGCCGATCAGATCTCGGAACTTGCTGGGCTGCATGCCGCCAAAATTGATTTCCGTCTTGATCTGCCGGCCAGCGAGATTGTGGACGAGCAACAACAGCGAGCCGGCGTCTTCAAAGCCGTGGACCAAAACCGCCGGATCCTCGGCGCTCAATCTCACCATCCGGCCCTTCGTGAAAATCGGCTGCTTCCTGCGAAGCGAAATAAAGCGCCTGATCCCGTTCAACAGCGAATTCGGATCCTTGGTCTGATCGGCAACATTCACCTTTTTGTAGGAAAACGGTCCGTCGGCGACGATCGGCTGACACAGTTTTCCGATATTCGCACTGGAGAACCCTGCATTCCTGTCCGCCGACCATTGCATCGGCACCCGCACTGCATTGCGGCCAGACTGGGACAGGTCTTCGCCGATGCCGACTTCATCGCCGTAAACGATAAGCGGCGGCCCGCTCAGCGAAAAAATGATGCTGAAGGCGAGTTCCATTCGTCGCTGGTCGCCGTTCAGCATGGGCGCAACGCGGCGTCGGATACCGCGGCCGAATGCCTGCATCTCTTGCTTCGGCGCGAAGGTGTCGAAGACATTCTTCTTCAAATCCGCGGGAACACGGGAGAAATCGAGCTCGTCGAGATTGCGCAGGAAATTGACCCAGCCGCAACCGGGCGGAGGCTCCGGGAGCAGGCTCAGCCCCTGATTGATCGGGGTCGCGTCTTCCCCGGCGAAACCTGCGAATAGATAGCAGGCGAGCATGAAATTGAGCAGAAGCTGAAGTTGGTCCCCTTCGCCAAAAAAGTCGTCGGAAGCTTCAGGCGGAAGATTGACTTCGCCGAGGAGCACACCACCCGGCCGCCTGCTTTGTAGATAGCTGCCGATCTGTCTGAGTATGCCATGCGGATCACGGGGATTGGCATGCTCAAGTCCTTTGTCGGCGATGATGAGCGGCGCGGCGTCGAGCCTGAACCCGCTGACCCCGAACGCGATCCAGTAGTCGACGATGCGCAACATCTCTTCCCGGACCAGCGGATTGGCAGCGTTCAGTTCGGGCTGAAATTCATAGAAGCTATGAAAGTAATAGGCTCTCGCCACCTCGTCATAGGTCCAGAGGCTGTCCACTTCGCCCGGAAAAATCGATTTGGCGCCGGCAGCGACAGGTGGGGGATCACCGCTCCAGACATAATAGCCGCGGTAGCGAGTCTCATCGTCCCGTCTGGCGGCCTGGAACCAGGGATGCTGATCGGATGTATGATTGACGACAAGATCGATAATCACCCGAATGCCGTGTTCACCCGCGCTATGCAGAAATGTCAGGAAGTCATCGAGCGTTCCGACCTTCGGGCTGACCGAATAGAAGTCGCTGACGTCATAACCGTTGTCCCGGTCCGGACTGCCGTAAAACGGCAGGAGCCAGATGCATGTGATTCCGAGTTCCGAAAGATAGGTCAGCTTTTCCGTCAGTCCGACGAAGTCGCCAATGCCGTCGCCATTGCCGTCGGCGAATTTCTCGACATCGATGCTGTAGATCACCGCCTCCTCATACCAGCTACTGCTTCGGTTCGGCACCGCGACGGTCTCCCGTTAATCTCTGTTGCACACCTTCTAACGGTTTCGGACGGAGGGGGTTCCTTGGTTGCGCCAGGTCCACTGACATCATGGGGAACCGGATGAAAGTCCGGCTCGACGGAACCCGCAGGCAGCACCGGTATTCTCCCAACATCCCAACAATTAGGAAAGCCTCACCGATGGATCAGTCCACGACACCGCTGGGAGGTCCCACGCGATCACCTCTCCAACCGAAATGGTGGCATACGGCGACCGTCTACCAGGTCTATCCACGCAGCTTCTGCGATTCGAACGGAGATGGCATCGGCGATCTTCCCGGCATCACCTCAAAGCTCGATTACCTGAAGAAGCTGGGGATCGACATCGTTTGGTTGTCGCCGATCTACAAGTCGCCGATGGACGACAATGGTTACGACATATCCGATTATCGGGATATCGCCTCCGAGTTTGGCACGCTCGCAGATTTCGACCGGCTCGTGGCGGAGGCGAAAGACCGTGGGATCGGCATCATGCTCGACCTCGTTGTTAACCATACCTCGGACGAGCATCCGTGGTTTCTTCAATCCCGCCAGGGGCCGGGCAACCCGTTCCGCGACTTCTACATCTGGCGCAAACCCGCCCAGGACGGGGGGCCGCCCAACACCCTGAAATCCTCCTTCGGCGGGCCGGCCTGGACCCTCGACCCTGCAACCGGCGAGTATTACCTGCATATGTTTTCCCGCCGCCAGCCGGACCTCAATTGGGAGAACGAAAGGGTAAGGGCGGAAATCTATGACATGATGAACTGGTGGCTTGAGCGCGGCATTGCCGGCTTCCGCATGGATGTCATCGATTACATCGGCAAGCAGGTGGATCGAGAGCTCGTCAAGGATGGGCCGCATCTGCACGATTATTTGCAGGAGATGAATGCCAAGACCTTCGGCAGCCGCGACATCCTGACGGTTGGCGAAGCCTGGAGCGCCACACCAGGCGCGGCCCTCCTTTATTCCGGGCGTGAACGCCAGGAATTGTCGATGATCTTCCAGTTCGAGCATGTCACCCAACAGTGGGACGCGGTTTATGGAAAATGGCGCCCGAAACCGTTCGACCTGGTGAATCTCAAGACCGTCCTCAGCAAGTGGCAGCTTGCCTTGTCGGAAGATGGATGGAATTCCCTTTTCTGGGGCAATCACGATTTGCCGCGCGCCGTTTCGCGCTATGGCAATGTCACCGGCTATCATACCGAGTCGGCGAAGATGCTGGCGACCGTGTTGCATCTTCTGAAGGGCACGCCCTTCGTCTATCAGGGCGAAGAGATCGGTATGACCAACGTCCCCTTCACCTCGATCTCACAGTATCGCGACATCGAAACCATCAACATGCACAGGCTGCACGTGGAGGCCGGACTTTCACCGGAGGAATTCATCCGCGGAGCAAACGAGAACGGCCGCGACAACGCCCGCACCCCGATGCAATGGAGCGCCGCCCCCTATGGCGGCTTTTCGACCGGCGTACCCTGGATCGAGGTCAATCCCAATTACGCCAAGGTCAATGCCGAAGCAGCCATAAACGACGAAAAGTCGATCTGGAACCACTATCGCAAGCTGATCGCTCTCAGGAAAACCCATCCTGTCGTCGTCTATGGCGAATACCGCTCCTGGCTCGACCAACATCCCGATGTCTTCGTTTATACGCGCACGCTCGACAGGATGTGGATCATCGTGGTCGCCAACTTCACCCCCAAGGAGATTACGCTGAGTTTGCCAAAGGAGCTCGCCATCAACGGGGAATGCCTGATCTGCAATTACGAACCGGTGCATATGATCGGCGAAACTGTTGACCTCAAGCCGTACGAAACCTTCGCAATAGAGTGTAAGTGAAGCTCTCGAGCCAGCGTGATTTCGCCAAGCGGCTTGTTTCGGCGGTATCGAGCTCGTTGAAAAGTAGCAGGCTATGTCGGCGCGATGCTTCAGCCGCCGAATGACTTCCGATAGGCATGCGGGCTCGTGCCCAGCCGCTTGCGGAAGTGGTGCCGCATCGTCGCCAGCGTGCCGAAGCCGCTTGATAACGCGATGTCATCGAGCGATATGGCAAGCTCTCTTTCGAGAAGGTCGCGGGCATGGCGCAGCCGCTCCTTCAGCAGCCATTCGCCGACGCTGAGACCGGTCGTCGCTTCGAAGCGGCGCTGGAAGGTGCGCATGCTCATGCCGGCCCTTTTTGCGAGCAGGCTGATCGGCTGTTCCTCGGCAAGGCTTGCGCGCATCCACTCGATCAGCGGGCCAAGGCGTATGCCCTCGCGCTCCTCCGGAACCGGCGCGCTGATGAACTGCGCCTGCCCGCCTTCGCGGTGCGGCGGCACGACGAGCCGGCGGGCAACGCTGTTGGCAGCCTCCGAGCCGAAATCGCCGCGTACGACATGGAGGCAGAGATCGATGCCGGCAGCGCTGCCGGCCGCCGTCAGCAGGCTGCCTTCGTCGATGTAGAGAACATCGGCATTCAGCGTGATGTCTGGATAACGCGCCGCGATCGAGGCGACATAGCGCCAATGCGTCGTCGCCCTGCGGTTGGCGAGTAAGCCGGCCCCGGCAAGAACCGCAACGCCGGAGCAGAGCGACATGATGCGGGCACCGCGCTGATGCGCTGCCCTCAGCGCTGCTGTGAGCGGCGCTGGCACCGGCGCATCGATCGCCCGCCAGCCGGGCACGACGATCAGATCCGCCTCGTCGAGCACCTCCAATCCCTTGTTGACCGCGACCGTCAGTCCGCCGGTGGCGCGAAGCGGGCCTGGCTCGATGGCGCAGACTGAAAAGCGATACCAGGCCTCGCCCATCTCCGGACGCGGCAGGCCGAAGACCTCACAGGCTATCCCGAATTCGAAGGTGCAAAGCCCGTCATAGGCGAGCACTGCAACCAGCGGTCCTCTCGTCTGCGGAGATGAATTTGGCATGATTTTTACGCTGTCAGTCATGATGGCCAATTTCGCCAAGCTCTAGCATCGGCGATACCAGGCGGCAATCCAACATGAAAGGAAAGATCGATGCTAAGCGCCGTCTCTGAAATCCCCGCCGCCGAGCCCGAACTCGCGGCTGCCCATTATGCCGCCAAGCTCGCCTTCGAGACCGATTGTTCTGATGTCCGTGCCGCCTTTGCGGCCGGTAACGTCGATTTCGTTCTTCTCGACGTACGCTCGCCGGCGCTGTTCGCGCAATCCCACGTGCCGGGCGCAATCAACCTGCCGCACGGCAAGATGACCGCGCATCGCATGTCGGAATGGGCAAGGGACACGCTGTTCGTCGTCTATTGCGCCGGTCCTCATTGCAACGGCGCCGACAAGGCGGCTTTCCGCCTCGCCAAACTCGGCCTCAGAGCCAAGCTGATGATCGGCGGGATGACCGGCTGGGCCGACGAGGGTTTCGGTTTCGAAAGCCAAGCCGCTGCTGCCGAATAGCGGAGCGCTCCCCTCCACGATACGAGGGGGGCGCATCGCCTAAAACTCGATGACGACCTTGCCGAAGGGGCCGCGATAGAGATGATCGAGGGCCTGCGGCAATTCCGCGAAGGCATAACGCCTGTCGATGACCGGCTTCAACCCGGTCTGGTCGACGGCGCGCACCAGATCTTCTAGCGCCCGGCGATGACCGACGGTAATTCCCTGCACGACCGGCGCCTTGAGAAGCAGCGGCGCCACCGGCGCCGAGACCTCGAAACCCTCGAACACACCGATTACCGAAATTCGGCCGTTGACCGCCACGGCCTTTAGCGCTTGGCCGAGATGCGGTCCACCGACGATTTCGAGCACGTGGTCGGCCCCGTAATCACCGGTCAGTTGATGGAGCCGCTCCACCCAGTCGCCCTCGTGCCGATTGATCAGATGATCGGCGCCGAGTGCCTGCGCCCGCTCGAGCTTTTCGGCACTGCCTGATGTGATGAAGACCTCGGCGCCATGCGCCTTGGCGATCTGCAGGCCGAAAAGTGCGACGCCACCGGTGCCCTGCACCAGCACCTTGTCGCCGGCCTTGAGCTTGCCGCATTCGATCAGCGCGAACCATGCCGTCAGTCCGGCGCAGGGCAGCGTGCTCGCTTCGGCGGCGTCGAGCGTTTTCGGCGCAAGCGTGAACCACTCCTCGGAGAGCACCGCGTGTTCGGACAGCACGCCCGGATAGAAGCCGCCGCGCGTCTGGTAGGGCGGTGTACGCGCCGTGCCCGGCCCGCGGCCGTCGATCCAGTCCGGAGAAAAGGTGGAGATAACGAGATCGCCGGGTTTGAAGCGCCTGACATGAGGCCCGACGGCCTCGACCACGCCGGCCATGTCCGAGGCCGGCACGAAGGGAAACTGCAGCGGTAGTCCCATGCCACTCTCGAGCACCAGCCTGTCGCGGAAATTAAGTGAGACCGCTTGTGTACGCACCCGGATCATGGTGCCCGACACTTCGGGTATTCTGGCTTCACCGATCCTCAGATTGGCCTCCGCCCCGATGGCATCGGTTTGCCACTGCCTTGTCATCTGCATCTTTCTGCTCCTTCTCGATTGGAGGAGCCGCAGATATATCGTTGAATACTGATCTCCTGTTGCGATATTAGATCGCCACAATGGTGCCACAAGGGAAACAATATGGAACGGCTGAAGGGCATTTCCATCTTCGTCGAAACGGTCGAAGCCGGTGGTTTCGCCGCTGCCGCCGAGCGGCTCCATCTCACCCGCTCGGCAGTCAGCAAGACGATTGCGAGGCTCGAACAGCGGCTCGGCGTGCGGCTCTTCAATCGCACGACCCGTACCCAGAACCTGACGGACGAAGGCCGCTTCTTCTATGAGCGATGCATGAGGGCCGTCGAGGAAATCCGCATCGGCGAGGCACAGCTCGAATCGGGAAGGCGGGAGGTCCGCGGCAGGCTGCGTGTATCGATGCCGGCGCTGTTCGGCCGCCATTGCGCCGCTCCGATCCTGACCCGCCTGCTCGACGACCATCCGGATCTCGAACTCGACCTATCCTTCAGCGATCGGGTCGTCGATCTCCTGGAGGACGGCTTCGACCTTGCCGTCCGCAACGGTCCGCTGAAGGACAATCCCGACCTGATGGCGCGGACGATCGCCCGGCAATCCATGACGGTCTGCGCCTCGCCCGCTTATCTCGAAGAGTACGGCGTGCCGCAGACGCTCGACGATCTCGCCCACCACCACGGTATCGTCTATCGCAGGGGCGACAATGACAGGGCCTGGACCTTCCCGGCGGCGGCCGGTCCCCCACGCAACGTTCTGCCGAAATCGCGGCTGCGGCTCGACGATCTCGCCTCGATAGCGGACGCCGCGGTTGAAGGCCGTGGGCTTGCCTGGCTGACCTGCTGGCTGGTGCGGGACAGAGTCCTGTCCGGAGAACTCGTGCGGGTTCTAACCGACGTCCCCTCCACCATTTTCGAAGCTTATGCCGTATGGCCGAGATCACCAGTGATGCTGCCGAAGGTGCGCCTTGCGATCGATACGCTGGCCGCGGAACTACCGGCGATCATGAGCTGAAAGACGCAATCCGCTCACCAGATCGAGCCGATGGGGAAGTCCATGTTTTTCTATGGGTTTCCCTGGAAATACTGAGACGCTGCAATATATGGCTAGTTCGTCGCTCTCGCATAAACGGCATCATGTGCCCCATCGCTCAGAACACGGTCCATATGTCACTTCGCAGCGTGCTCCGCGCACAAACGGCAGATTGCCACGCCCAAGTCGACAAGCTCTTCGGCACTTTCGACCTCTCCAGGAAAGAACAGTACAAGACATTCCTGCGCGCGCACGCCCGCATCATACCGGCAGCCGAAAATGCTCTTGAGGAAGCCGGAGTCGTTCGGCTGCTGCCGGACTGGCCGGAGCGAAGACGTGCGCAACTACTGTTTGCCGACATCGGCGAACTCGGCGACCGGTTGCCCGAGCTCTTTCCGCCACCGGCCTTTCACGGTGAAGCAGCGCTCTGGGGCGCCGTCTACGTTCTCGAAGGCTCCAAACTCGGCGGCGCCTTGCTCGCCAAATCCGTACCCGATCGCCTGCCCAGCCGCTATCTCACGCCGCAGGGCGAAAGGGGCGCCATCAGGATATTCATGGATCGCCTCGATGCGAGCGGCGTCGACGATCCTGCCGCCGCCGTTTCGGCGGCGCGCGCGCTCTTCGATCTCTTCCTCAAAGCCGGAGAGCTCGAATTGGAAGCCGTTCCATGAGCGACTTGCGCGAACCCGTCGATCTCACCAATTGCGACCGAGAGCCGATCCATCAGCTCGGCGCCATCCAGCCCTTCGGCTTTCTGCTGGCAATATCTTCGGACTGGATCGTCACGCGGGCCTCGACAAACCTTGCGGAGTTTCTCGGGGTGGAACAGGCCGACGCGCTCGGCCGTCCCGTTTCATCGCTGATCACGCCGGAGGCGCTCCACACCATTCGCAACAAGTTGACCACGCTGCGTGGTCCCGATGTCGTCGAACGAATTTTCGACATTGCCTTGATGTCCGATCAGTCGCGCTTCGACCTTGCCGTCCACTTCAACGAAAATCAGGTCATTCTCGAAGGGGAACGCGGGCAGGAGGAGAAGCGCAACGGCCCCTCGCTTTCCATGCGCAGCATGATCTCTCGCCTCGACCAGGCGGAAACGCTGGAGGCTTTCTTCCGCGAGGGCGCAAGACAGGCCCGTGCTCTCACCGGCTTCGACCGGGTGATGGTCTATCGTTTTGATGAAGGCGGTTCGGGCGAAGTCGTGGCGGAAGCCGCCCGCAGCGGCATTGGCTCGTTCCTAGGGCTGCACTATCCGGCGTCCGACATCCCGGTCCAGGCGCGCGCCCTTTATCTGCGCAACCTGTTCCGCATCATCGCCGATGTTGATGCGGCGTCCGTGCCGGTTCTCCCGCAACTCGACGAACAGGGCCAGCCGCTCGATCTCTCCATGTCGGTGCTGCGTTCGGTCTCGCCGATCCACATCGAATATCTGAAGAACATGGGCGTCGGCGCTTCGCTCTCCATATCGATCGTCGTAGACGGCAAGCTCTGGGGCCTGTTCGCCTGCCATCACTATGGCCCGCGTCTGCCATCGGCCCAAAGCCGTTCCACCGCCGAACTCTTCAGTCAGATGTTCGCTTCGCGCCTCGAAAGCCGCGAACGGCGGCTGGCGCTCGACTACGAGACCAAGGCGCGCCGCATCGCCGACCGGCTTCTCACTTCCGTGGCTGATAATGCTAGCCTGCTCGACGACCCGGCCTGGCTGATCGAGGCGCTCGCCGATGCCATTCCCGCCGACGGGATTGGTGTCTGGATCAACGGGCGGATGGCGCTAGCCGGCATCGGGCCGGATGAGAGAGGTTTTTCGGCACTCGTGCGCCACCTGAACCGCAATGCCGGCGGCCGGATCTACGCGGTGGACAGGCTTGCGGAGACCTATCCGGATTTCGAAATCGACCCGGTTGTGGCGGGTATGCTCGCCATCCCGATCTCGCGTTCGCCGCGCGATTATGTTGTGCTCTTCCGGCAGGAATTGGTGCGCACCGTCCGCTGGGGCGGTGATCCGCACAAGCCGGTGGAACACGGCCCCAACGGCCCGCGGCTGACGCCGCGCAAGAGCTTCGAGGCCTGGGCGGAACTGGTGCGCGGCCGCTCGCTTCCCTTCACGGAAGCCGAGCGCCGCGTGGCGGAAACGATCCGCGTCACGCTGATCGAGGTCGTGCTGCGCCTGACAGACGAGGCCAGCATGGCCCGCCAGATGGCAAACGAGCGGCAGGAGCTGTTGATCGCCGAGCTTAACCACCGCGTCCGCAACATATTGAGCCTGATCACCGGCATCATCCGCCAGTCGCAGACGACATCGGTCAGCCTCGGCGACTATATCCGCCAGATCGAAGGCCGCGTTCAGTCGCTGGCACGGGCCCACGATCAGATCACCCGGGATCACTGGGCGCCCGCTTCGCTCAGGCAATTACTGGCGGCCGAGACCGCAGCCTATCTCGGCAAGAACGCGCAGCGCATCCGCATGAGCGGCGAGGACGTGCTCCTGGAACCGCAGGCCTTTTCCACCGCCGCCCTGGTTTTCCACGAGCTGATGACCAATAGCGCCAAATACGGCAGCCTTTCCGCCGCCGGCAGCGGCACCGTGGAACTCGGTTGGCATCGAGACGGCGAAGGCGATTTGTGCATTGCCTGGCGCGAAAGGAACGGCCCCGCTGTCGCCGAGCCGACACGCCACGGTTTCGGTTCGACGATCATCCGGCGCTCCATTCCCTACGATCTCGGCGGCAAGGCCGAGGTGCGCTACATTGAAAGCGGCCTCGAAGCGGATTTCTGCATTCCGGCCCGCTATGTGAATGCCGTCGACCCCGCGGGCGGATTGCCGGATGCGCTGCTGGACGGCGTTGCCGAACGCAAGACCACCCCCGCCGATCCGGAGCCGCTGTCGGGCCTGAAGATTCTGCTGGTCGAAAACAACCTGATCATCGCCATGGATGGAGAAGACATCCTGCGCCGCCTCGGCGCCGAGGTGATAACGGCGCCGAACGTCGCCGAGGCGATGGAAATCCTGGCCGACCGGTCTTTCGACTTCGCGCTTCTTGATGTCAATCTCGGCGACGAGACCAGCTTCGGCATTGCCGACCGGCTGACAGCCGAAGGCGTGCCCTTCGCTTTTGCGACCGGTTATGGCGAGGGCATCGCCCAGGCGAACAGCCATTCGGATGCGCCGGTGCTGCAGAAGCCCTATACGACCGAAGGCATAACGGATCTTCTTGCCCGGGTGCCGCTGCTGAAGAAAGAATAGCGCTCACACAGCAGGGGAATTCGGACGCAGCCCTCCGATGAAGAGCTGCTCCAGAAACCGCGCCGCATCTTCGAAGCGCCCGTCACCGGAATGTTCCTGGCCCAGAACGGCGCGCACCTGCACGTCGAAATCGGCGTAATGCTGCGTCGTCGACCAGATGGAGAAGATCAAGTGGTAGGGATCGCAGGTGGCGATCTTGCCCGCTTTCGCCCAGGCGCGGATGACCTCCGCCTTCTCGTCGACCAGTTGCTTCAGCGGTCCTTTCAGCTCGTCCTCGATATGCGGCGCGCCCTGCAGTACCTCATTGGCGAACAGTCGGCTTTCCCGCGGAAAATCGCGCGCCATCTCCAGCTTGCGTCTGATGTAGCTGCGGATCTCCTCTTCCGGATTGCCCTCGGCATCGAAGGCGCGCAGCGGCTCGAGCCAGGTGTAGAGCACCCGGTCGATCAGTGCCCGGTGCATGGCCTCCTTGGTGCGGAAATAGTAGAGCAGATTGGGTTTGGACATCCCGGCCACTTCGGCGATCTGGTCGATGGTCGAACCGCGAAAGCCGCGCGCCGAAAACACATCGAGCGCCGCTTCCAGAATCTGCTCTTCCTTCTCCTCCTGGATTCGTGTCCGCCTCAGTGTCTTCGCTGCTCTCGGAATAGCCATCGGCTATTGTTTCCCCTTGAAATTCAACTTCTTCGCTCAAGTTTGAGCAGGACAGACCTCCTGCCGCCTTCTTGAGCAACTGCCCGCATTTTTATCGGCAATTTTCGTGATTTTCGTCTTGAGCCCGGCGGTGGAAGTTGTAATGTTTACCAATCGGTCAAATTATCCGCCAGATGAAAAACAAAGGCAACTGGCGATTTTCCGGCGCTCGACAAAACCAATAAGAGGCGCCGGAAGAGACCGCGGGAACAGGCAGGCATGTCCCTTGCATGACTGCCGCAAACAGGTGAGGGCTTGAAAAATGGTGGCAGCACCAGGCGAGAACATGCGCGTCAATGGCGACCGTCTCTGGGACAGTCTCATGGACATGGCCAAGATCGGACCGGGCATTGCAGGCGGTAACAATCGCCAGACGCTGACGGATTCGGATGCCGAGGGCCGCAGCCTTTTCAAAAAATGGTGCGACGAAGCGGGCCTAACCATGGGCGTCGACCAGATGGGCACGATGTTCGCCACGCGGTCCGGCACCGATCCCGATGCCCTGCCCGTCTATGTCGGCTCGCATCTCGACACCCAGCCGACCGGCGGCAAATATGACGGCGTGCTCGGTGTGCTCTCAGCCCTCGAAGTCGTGCGCACCATGAACGACCTCGGCATCAAGACCAAGCATCCCATCGTCGTCACCAATTGGACCAATGAGGAAGGCGCGCGTTTTGCCCCTGCCATGCTGGCCTCCGGCGTCTTTGCCGGCGTGCACAGCCTGGACTTTGCCTATAATCGCCGGGACCCCGAGGGCAATCTCTTCGGCGACGAGTTGAAGCGCATCGGCTGGGTCGGCGACGAAGAGGTCGGCGCCCGCAAGATGCACGCCTATTTCGAATATCACATCGAACAGGGCCCGATCCTCGAGGCCGAAGACAAGCAAATCGGCGTCGTTACCCATTGCCAGGGCCTATGGTGGCTGGAGTTCACGCTGACCGGCAAGGAAGCCCATACCGGCTCGACACCGATGAACATGCGCGTCAATGCTGGTCTTGCCATGTCGCGCCTCCTGGAAATGGTGCAAAGCGTGGCGATGGGCGAACAGCCGGGCGCCGTCGGCGGTGTCGGACAGGTGTTTTTCTCGCCGAACTCCCGTAACGTGCTGCCCGGCAAGGTCGTCTTCACCGTCGACATCCGCTCCCCCGACAAGGCCAAGCTCGACCGCATGCGGGCGAAGATCGAGGCCGAGGCGCCTGGCATCTGCGATGCGCTGGGCGTCGGCTGCTCCATCGAGGCGATCGGCCATTTCGCACCTGTTACCTTCGATGAAAAGCTCGTTGCCTCAGTTCGCACCGCCGCCGAGCGCCTCGGCTACACCCACATGAACCTCATCTCCGGCGCCGGCCACGACGCCTGCTGGGCCGCCAAGGTGGCGCCTGCAACGATGGTCATGTGCCCCTGCGTCGGCGGCCTCAGCCACAACGAGGCGGAAGAAATCTCCAAGGAATGGGCAACGGCCGGAGCCGACGTGCTGTTTCATGCGGTGGTCGAGACGGCGGAGATCGTGGCGTGATGTCTGCTTTCGCGCCCGGAGCCCCCTCATCCGACCCTTCGGGCCACCTTCTCCCAGCCGGGGAGAAGGGAACGGCAAACGTCGCGGCTTCCCCCTTCTCCCCTCGGGGAGAAGGTGCCCGAAGGGCGGATGAAGGGGCTCCGGGCGCGGCCGAAATTGTCGAACAGGATATTCGGAATCACCGTCCCGACAAGATCAGACAGGGTCTTCACAACGAAATTAAAATGGCTAACGTCGCGCCCGCAGCCCCCTCATCCGACCCTTCGGGCCACCTTCTCCCCGCTGGGGAGAAGGGAACGGAGGACGTCGCGGCTCCTCCCTTCTCCCCTCGGGGAGAAGGTGCCCGTAGGGCGGATGAGGGGGCGCCGGGCGCGACGAAGATTATCAAGCAGGATATCCGCAAACATCGTGCCGACAAAACCGATCAGGCCAGAGCTCTTCGACGCGGCGAAACCGAAGAGGAATACCACCTCTGGAGCGACCTGCGTGCCCGCCGCCTGAACGGCTACAAATTCGCACGGCAAGTTCCGCTCGGCCCGTTCATCGTCGATTTTCTCTGTCGTGAACAACGCTTGATTATCGAAATAGACGGCTTCCAGCACGCCGAAAGTGTTGCCGATCAACGCCGAACCGCGTGGCTCAATGCCAGCGGCTATTCCGTGCTGCGCTTCTGGAATCGGGAAATCTCGCGCGAACGACGCTCGGTTCTTGAAACGATCCTGGCCGCATTGCAGGGCCAACTCGAATTCAGCTCAGAAATGCCCAGCTTCTATTCGCCTGCCGAACAACGATAAAGAATAGGGAACGATCATGACCACAGTCATCAAAAACGGCACCATCGTCACGGCCGACCTCACCTATAAGGCTGACGTCAAGATCGACGGCGGCAAGATCGTCGAGATCGGTCCGAACCTCTCGGGCGACGAGACCTTGGATGCCACGGGCTGCTACATCATGCCCGGCGGTATCGACCCGCACACCCATCTCGAAATGCCCTTCATGGGCACCTATTCCTCCGACGATTTCGAGAGCGGCACGCGCGCGGCGCTTTCCGGCGGCACGACCATGGTCGTCGATTTCGCCCTTCCGGCCCCCGGCCAGTCGCTGCTGGAAGCGCTGACCATGTGGGACAACAAATCGACCCGCGCCAATTGCGACTATTCCTTCCATATGGCGGTCACCTGGTGGAGCGAGCAGGTCTTCAAGGAGATGGAGACCATCGTCCGTGACAAGGGCATCAACACCTTCAAGCACTTCATGGCCTATAAGGGCGCGCTGATGGTCGATGACGACGAGATGTTCGCATCGTTCCAGCGCTGCGCCGAACTCGGCGCGCTGCCGCTGGTGCACGCCGAAAACGGCGACGTCGTCGCCTCCATGTCGGCAAAGCTGCTCGCCGAAGGCAATAACGGCCCCGAGGCGCACGCCTACTCCCGCCCCGCCGAAGTCGAGGGCGAGGCTACCAACCGCGCCATCATGATCGCCGACATGGCCGGCTGCCCCGTCTATATCGTCCATACCTCCTGCGAGCAGGCGCACGAGGCGATCCGAAGGGCCCGCGCCAAGGGCATGCGCGTCTACGGCGAACCCCTGATCCAGCATCTGACGCTCGACGAGAGCGAATATTCCAATCCCGACTGGGATCACGCCGCCCGCCGCGTCATGTCGCCGCCCTTCCGCAGCAAGCAGCACCAGGACAGCCTCTGGGCGGGCCTCGCCTCCGGCTCGCTGCAGGTGGTCGCGACCGATCATTGCGCCTTCACCACCGCGCAGAAGCGGTTCGGCGTCGGCGACTTCACCAAGATCCCGAATGGCACAGGTGGCCTCGAAGACCGCATGCCGATGCTCTGGACGCATGGCGTCAACACCGGCCGGCTGACGATGAACGAGTTCGTCGCCGTCACCTCGGCCAACATCGCCAAGATCCTCAACATCTATCCGAAGAAGGGCGCGATCCTCGTGGGCGCCGATGCCGATATCGTCGTCTGGGATCCGAAGCGCTCCAAGACCATCTCGTCGAAGACGCAGCAGTCGGCGATCGATTACAATGTCTTCGAAGGCAAGGAAGTAACCGGCCTGCCGCGCTACACACTGACCCGCGGCGTCATCGCGACCGAGGAAAGCACCATCAAGACCCGCGAGGGCCACGGCGAGTTCGTCCGCCGCGAACCCGTAACCGCCGTCAGCAAGGCGCTCTCCACCTGGAAGGAGATCACCTCGCCCCGCAAGGTGGAGCGCAGCGGCATTCCGGCAACGGGCGTGTAACATGGCGCGTCATCATACGGCTATCAACCGGACACCAATGCCTCCATGCCAATGACCTCACGCCGTCACCAGCGCGTCCAGTTCCGGCAGAAGCACGACGCTTTCCTGCTCGTTCGGGTCGGTGCGCGCGATGACCGCTGTGCACGGCGTGCTGCTGAGGTTTGCAGGCATGTGCGGCACGCCGGCCGGAATATAGAAGAGCTCGCCGGCATGGACGACAACGTGATGCTCGAGCCGGTCGCCGTACCAGGTATGGGCCTCGCCGGAGAGCATGTAGATCGCCGTCTCGTGCGCCTCATGCAGATGCGCCTTGGCGCGCACACCGGGCGGGATCGTCAGCAGATGCATGCAAATCCCTTTGGCGCCGACCGTCTCGGCCGCGATCCCTTCGAAGTAGCTCAGTCCCTGCTTGCCGTCATAGGCATGTTTCGGGCGAACGATGTGGCAGGTGGGTTGTGATGTCGCGTCCATTCTCTTTCTCCATGAAACGTGCCGCCGGCGGGGCCTGTGGCGATGGTAACATGCAAACCGCCTCCCCGCGGCGAAAACAAGAACGGTCGCATTGATGCAAGCACCCTCCGTCGTATCCGCCAAGGATCTCTGTCTCACCTACCAGGCGAATGACGGCCCGGTGCGGGCGCTGAGTGATGTCAATCTCGATGTCCGCAAGGGCGACTTCGTCTCTTTCATCGGCCCGTCCGGCTGCGGCAAGACGACATTCCTGCGCGTCATCGCCGACCTCGAGAAGAGCACCTCGGGCGAAATCTCGATCAACGGCATGACGCCGGAAGAAGCCCGCAAGGCCCGTGCTTACGGCTATGTCTTCCAGGCGCCGGCACTGTATCCCTGGCGCACGATCGAAAACAACATCGCCCTGCCGCTGGAGATCATGGGTTATAGTGGCGCTGATCGCACGCGGCGGATTGCCGAAGCGCTCGATCTTGTCAGCCTCACCGGCTTCGAGAAGAAATTCCCCTGGCAGCTTTCCGGCGGCATGCAGCAGCGCGCCTCGATCGCCCGCGCCCTCGCCTTCGACGCCGACCTGTTGTTGATGGACGAACCCTTCGGCGCATTGGACGAGATCGTCCGCGACCATTTGAACGAAGAGCTGCTGAAACTCTGGGCCCGCACTAACAAGACGATCTGCTTCGTCACCCACTCCATCCCCGAGGCCGTCTATCTCTCTACCAAGATCGTGGTGATGTCGCCGCGCCCGGGCCGCGTCACCGATGTGATCGACTCGACGCTGCCGGCCGAACGCCCGCTCGACATCCGCGACACCCCGGAATTCCTGGAAATCGCCCATCGCGTTCGCGAAGGGCTGAGGACGGGGCATAGCCATGAGGTTTAGGCGGTTGAGTCCGAGGGGTGGCTATGCATTCGACGCCAACAGTTGGGGATGGTCGCCGTGAAACCCGACACCCTCAAAAACAAGATTATCCCTGTCACCACCATCCTGCTTGCCCTCGTCGCCATCTGGTATGTCGCCGCGGTGCTGATGAACGCGCCGTTCCAGCGTGACAGGGACAGCCGCGCCGGGGTCACACCGACGACGTTCGAATTCATCGGCAAGACACTCGCCCAGCCGAAGCCGATCCTGCCGGCGCCGCATCAGGTGGCGCAGAATGTCTACGAGAATACAGTGCTGCGCAGCCTTTCGAGCAATCGCAGCCTCGTCTATCACAGCTGGGTGACGCTCTCCTCCACCTTGCTCGGTTTCGGTTTCGGCATGCTGCTCGGCATCCTTCTTGCCGTGCTGATCGTGCACAACCGCGCCATGGACCGCTCGCTGATGCCCTGGCTGGTGGCGAGCCAGACCATACCGATCCTCGCCATCGCACCGATGATCGTCATCATCTCCTATAACGTGCTGACTGGCGACAATGCGCTTGCCCATCTCCTGAACCTCGATTCCGACGCCTCGCGTCTGGTCTCCAAGGCGCTGATCTCCACCTACCTCTCTTTCTTTCCGGTCGCCGTCGGCATGGTGAAGGGATTGCGGTCGCCCGAGATCATGCATCTCGATCTGATGCGCACCTATTATGCCAGCCCAATGCAGACTTTCTGGAAATTGCGCGTCCCGGCCTCGATCCCCTTCCTCTTCACCTCGATGAAGGTGGCTATCGCCGCCAGCCTGGTCGGCGCCATCGTCGGCGAGCTGCCGACGGGGGCCACCGCCGGCATCGGTTCGAAGCTGCTTGCCGGCTCCTATTACAGCCAGACCATCGATATCTGGGCGGCGCTCGTCGCCGGATCGCTGCTCGCGGGCATCCTTGTCTCAATCGTCGGCCTTGCCGCCAAGATCGTCGACAGCGCCATGGGCGGGAGGCCGGCATGAGACACTTGACCTTCTCCTGGCAGGGCGTGACCGCCCTCCTCCTCTGCCTTGCAGCGTTGGTCACCCTGCCGCTACTCGCCGAGGGCGCGGCACGACCCTTCACCGACGGCACGGGCACCCTCGTCTTCATCATCGTCATCGCCGCCGCACTGCTGTCCTTTGCGCCACAGCCGCCGGCCTACCGCGCCACCGTGCTGTTCATCGGCGCCCATGGCGCCGCCTGGATGCTGCTTTCAGCTCTCTCAGGCAATGAGGGCATGGCGACGCGGGCTTTCTTCCTGCTGCTCTTCGCCTGCTGGCTGCTTGCCTGGCGATGCGTCACCGAGCTGTCGAATCAGCAGCCCGCCACCGCCTTGGGCAAATCGACGCTGCAACTGTTGATCCCGGCAATCTTCGGCGCCTGGATCCTCATCCTCTGGGAAGCAGCCACGCGCGGCGCCGGCATTCCCTTCATCATCCTGCCGCCGCCGAGCGCCATCGGCGCGCGTATCATGGCCTCGCTGCCGATCCTCGGCGACGACGTCAAGCAGACGATCTTCAAGGCGGTGCTGATCGGTTATATCGTCGGCTGCCTCAGCGGCTTCCTCGTCGCCGTATTGGCCGACCGCGTCGCCTTCCTGCGCCGCGGCCTGCTGCCGATCGGCAACATGGTCTCAGCCCTGCCGATCATCGGCATCGCCCCTGTCATGGTCATGTGGTTCGGCTTCGACTGGCCGTCGAAGGCCGCCGTCGTCATCATCATGACCTTCTTTCCGATGCTGGTGAACACTGTCGCCGGCCTTGCCGCCTCCGGCAGCATGGAACGCGACCTGATGCGCACCTATGCGTCGAGCGACTGGCAAACGCTGCTGAAGCTCAAGCTTCCGGCGGCCATGCCCTTCATTTTCAACGCACTGAAGATCAACTCGACGCTGGCACTGATTGGTGCCATCGTTGCCGAATTCTTCGGAACGCCGATCGTCGGCATGGGCTTCCGCATCTCCACCGAGATCGGCCGCATGAATGTCGATATGGTCTGGGCGGAAATCGCCGTCGCGGCGCTGGCCGGCTCGATCTTCTATGGCGTCATCGCCCTGACCGAACGGGCGGTGACATTCTGGCATCCGTCTATCCGTGGTGGCTAGGCGCGCGCGGGCTTCGTAAACAGGGTCCGGGCATAACTTCAGAGGGTAAGGATAAGAAAATGAGAAAGTTGATGGTTGCAATGATGGCGAGCGCGATGACGCTGGCCGCCGCGCACGCGATGGCCGCCGACAAGGTGGTGCTGCAGCTGAAATGGGTCACGCAGGGCCAGTTCGGCGGCTATTACGTCGCCAAGGACAAGGGCTTCTACAAGGAAGAAGGCCTCGACGTCGACATCAAGCCAGGTGGCCCTGATATCGCCCCCGAGCAGGTGATCGCCGGCGGCGGCGCCGATGTCATCGTCGACTGGATGGGCGGCGCCCTCGTTGCCCGCGAAAAGGGCGTTCCGCTCGTCAACATCGCTCAGCCCTACCAGAAGTCGGGCCTGGAAATGATCTGCCGCAAGGACGGCCCTGTTAAGACCGAGGCCGACTTCAAGGGTCACACGCTCGGCGTCTGGTTCTTCGGCAACGAGTACCCCTTCTTCGCTTGGATGAACAAGCTCGGCCTCTCCACCGAAGGCGGCCCGAACGGCGTCACCGTGCTGAAGCAGAGCTTCGATGTGCAGCCGCTCGTCCAGAAGCAGGCCGACTGCATCTCCGTCATGACCTACAATGAATACTGGCAGGCGATCGATGCCGGCTTCAAGCCGGAGGAACTGACGGTCTTCAACTATACCGCGATGGGCAACGACCTCTTGGAAGACGGCCTCTACGCGATGGAAGACAAGCTGAAGGATCCGGCCTTCAAGGAGAAGATGGTCAAGTTCGTCCGCGCCTCGATGAAAGGCTGGAAGTACGCGACCGAAAACCCTGATGAAGCTGCCGAGATCGTCATGGACAATGGCGGCCAGGACGAGAATCACCAGAAGCGGATGATGGGCGAAGTCGCCAAGCTCGTCGGCGACGGCTCCGGCAAGCTAGACGAAGCGCTCTATGCCCGCACCGCAAAGGCGCTGCTCGACCAGAAGATCATCAGCAAGGAGCCCTCGGGCGCCTGGACGCACGATATTACCGACGCTGCTTCCAAGTAATCGCGGCAACATTGCGAGGCGAACGCGCGGAGAAGATCTCCGCGCGTTTGATATTTTTCCCGCTTGAACGAAAAAACACCGTGCAGCTGTCGCGTTTGTCCGACGTCAAACGTCATTGGCTAGAGGCAGGATCAATCATCGTCATGCTCGCATAACCCTTGGGTGATTGATTCAAGTCCTGATGGTAATTATTATCAGCTCATGGGGAATTGTTTTCTGCCGGGCTTGCATATCGAGCAAATCGATACCAATTAGAAGCCGATTTGCCGACGAGGGACGAAGACGGCAAATGATATGCGGATACCCTTGAGAATGCAGGAAAGGCAGTGGCCTAGTCGCGAGCTGAAGGACAGACGCGCGAGTTCGGCCAACGCTGTTACAAGATTGGACGACGACGCATGGCACGCAGGCCGAACGGATTTTTAGGCGCATCCACCCTTCTTGCAGCGGCACTGGCTGCATCCACCGCATTTTCTGAGGAAGCGCCGGTCGCAAAACCGCAGCAGAACCTGCCGGCGATCGTCGTTACCACGGCGACAAACCGCACTCTTGTCGACCGTGTCATCGGCACCGGAACGGTCAAGCCCGTCGAGGAGGTCTATATCCAGCCGCAGGTCGAGGGACTGTCGATCCGCACGCTGAAAGCCGATGTGGGCGACAAGGTTCAGGCGGATAGCACGCTGGCGACGCTGAACGATGATGCGCTGGTGCTGGAGAAAAGCCAGATGATGGCGACGAAGGCGAAGGGCGAGGCGAGCCTCGCCCAGTTGCGCGCTCAGCTCATCGAAGCCCAGGCCAACGCCGAACAGGCCAGGCAGCAGCAGGCTCGAGCCCAGGAAATGGGCAAGAAGGGTACAGTCTCCACCGCCCAGGTCGAGCAGGCCGATGCGACCGCCGCTGCCGCCAATGCTCGCGTCGTTTCCGCAGAACAGGCGATCGAGGTCGCCGAGGCCGATCTCAAGGTCTTCGACAGCCAGATCGCCGATGCCGATCTGAAGCTCGCCCGCACTGACGTGAAGACGCCGGTCGCCGGTACGATCGCAGCCAAGAACGCCAAGGTCGGCGCCATTGCCGCCGGCAACGGAGAACCGCTGTTCACCCTCATCCGCGATGGCGATATCGAGCTCGTCGCCGAAGTCGCCGAAAGTGACATCGTCAGGATCATGGCCGGCCAGAAGGCGACGATTTCGCTTTCCGGCAGTCGCGAAAAGCTTTCCGGTGCCGTGCGCCTGGTGTCGCCGACCGTCGATCCCACCACCCGCCTCGGCCTCGTCCATATCTCCATCGACGATGACAGCAAGGCGCGCTCCGGCATGTATGGCAGCGCCGAGATCATCGTGCGCGAGACACAAGGCGTATCGCTTCCCCTGACCGCGGTCCTGACGGGCAACGAAGGCTCGTCGGCCCGCAAGGTCGAGGATGGAGTGGTAAAATTCGCCAAGATCGAGACCGGCATCCAGGACGGCGCCTATGTCGAGGTCGTTAAGGGATTGAAGAGCGGCGATGAGGTCGTGGCCAAAGCGGGGGCTTATGTCCGCGACGGCGACCACATCACGCCGGTGCGTGAACAGCCCGCGGCTTCCAACTAAAGAGACCACCCGATGAATTTTTCAGCCTGGTCCATTCGAAACCCGATCGCGCCGCTGCTGGCCTTCTGCCTGCTGATATTCATCGGCATTCAGTCCTTCAACACGCTGCCGATCACCCGCTTCCCGAACATCGACGTGCCGCTGGTTTCGATCAGCGTGACGCAGAGCGGCGCTTCGCCGGCCGAACTGGAAATGCAGGTGACGAAGGAGATCGAAGACGCAATCGCCTCGATCACCGGTATCGACGAAATCCAGTCGACGGTGACCGATGGCAGCTCGCAGACCAACGTCATGTTCCGCATGGAGGTTCCTACGGAACAGGCGGTGCAGGACGTAAAAGATGCCATCGATCGCATCCGCAGCGATCTGCCGGCGACAGCCGAAACGCCGATCGTCACCAAAGTCGATGTCGAGGGTCAGGCAATCCAGACCTTCGCGGTTTCCTCGCCTGATATGTCGCTGGAAGAACTCTCCTGGTTCGTCGACGACACGATCAAGCGCGCGCTGCAGGGCCAGGCCGGCATCGGCCGCGTCGACCGTTACGGCGGCGCCGATCGAGAAGTGCGCATCGAGCTCACCCCCGGCAAGCTCGATGCCCATGGCATCACGGCCGCAAGCGTCAACCAGCAGCTGCGCGGCACCAACGTCGACCTCGGCTCCGGCCGCGGACAGGTGGCGGGTAGCGAACAGGCGATCCGCGTTCTCGGCGACGCCCGTAATGTTGCCGAGCTTGCCGACACGACGATTGCGCTGCCGAACGGCCGCTTCGTCAAGCTTTCTGATCTCGGCGTCATCAAGGACACTTACGAGGAGCCGAAATCCTTCTCGCGCTTCAACGACACCCCAGTCGTCACCTTCGGCGTCTTCCGCTCGAAGGGTGCCAGTGAGGTCAGCGTCGCCGAAACTGTGGCGCAGAGCCTCGACAAGGTCAGAGCCGACAACCCGAATGTGAAGATCGAGATGATCGACGATTCGGTTTATTTCACCTACGGCAATTACGAAGCCGCCATCCATACGCTGCTCGAAGGGGCGCTGCTCGCCGTCATCGTCGTCCTGCTCTTCCTCCGGAACTGGCGTGCGACGCTGATCTCGGCGATCGCCCTCCCCCTCTCGGCGATCCCGACTTTCTGGGTCATGGATATGATGGGCTTCTCGCTGAACCTCGTCAGCTTCCTCGCCCTGACGCTTGCGACAGGCATCCTGGTCGACGACGCGATCGTGGAAATCGAAAACATCGCCCGCCACATCAAGATGGGCAAGACGCCCTATCGGGCGGCGATCGAGGCGGCTGACGAAATCGGCCTCGCCGTCATCGCCACCACCTTCACCATCATTGCCGTCTTCGTGCCGGTTTCCTTCATGCCGGGCATTCCGGGCCAGTACTTCATCCAGTTCGGCCTGACCGTCGCTTTCTCCGTCTTCTTCTCGTTGCTGGTCGCGCGCCTCATCACTCCGATGATGGCCGCCTATCTGATGCGCGCTGAAGACGGGATGGAAGACCATCACGACAATGACAGCCTGCTGATGAAGGGTTATACGCGCCTGATCCGGGGGACGACCGGACATAAGTATTCGCGATATCTGACTTTGCTTGCGGCGATCGGCTTTCTCGTTGGCTCGGTTTTCCTGCTGATGAAGGTTCCCGGCAGCTTCCTGCCGCCGGAAGACGCCTCGCGTATCGTTCTTTCCGTCGAACTGCCGCCGAATGCGCGGCTCGACGACACCGAGAAGACGACCAATGCGATCTATGACAGGGTCAAGGACATCAATGGCGTCGACAGCGTCTTCGTCCTCGGTGGCGCATCGCCGAAGGGCGATCTCGAACTGCGCCGTGCGACCATCACGCTGGCGCTCCACAAGCTCGACCAGTCGCTGGTCAAGAAGGTGGTCAACGACGTGCTCGGCCATATCCCGGTCATTGGCCCGATGTTGCCGAAGGTGGAAGTCCACGGCCGCGAGCGCCCGCAATGGGATATTGAAAAGGAAGTCTTCGCCAAGCTGCGCGATATTCCCGATGTCCATATCCTGAAGCTCAACGACCGCGGCGAACGCGACCTCTCCTTCAACTTCCTCTCCAAGAATGAGAAGGACCTGAACGAGGCCGTCGGCATTCTGGAATCAAAGCTGCGCGCCGATCCGCTGCTAGCCAATGTCAGCGCCGACGGTGCCCTGCCCCGTCCGGAACTGCAGGTCTACCCGCGCAAGGATGAAGCTGCCCGCCTCGGCATCACGCCGCAACAGATCTCCGAGACGATCCGCGTCGCCACCATCGGCGACGTCGATGCGGCACTTGCCAAGATCTCGCTCGACGATCGCCAGATTCCGATCCGGGTGCAGGCAGCGCTCGACATGCGCCGCGACCTTGCCGCCATCCGGGCGCTGAAGATTCAGACCGCCAGCGGCGGCACCGTTCCGCTCGCAAGCGTCGCCAATATCGACTACTCGGAAGGCGTAAGCTCGATCAAGCGCAATAACCGCTACCGCGTCGTCTCGATCGGTTCCGACCTGCCGCAGGGCGTGGCGCTCGACACGGCCTCCGCCAGGTTCCGCGAGATCGTTCAGGCGGCCAACATCCCGGCGACTGTGCACCTTGCCGAAAGCGGCGATACCAAGGTGCAGACCGAGATGCAGCAGAGCTTCGTCAACGCCATGTTGATGGGCCTTCTGCTGGTGCTGACGGTGCTGATCCTGCTCTTCAAGGACGTGATCCAGCCCTTCACCATCCTGTTCTCGCTGCCGCTCGCGATCGGCGGTGTCGCGGCGGGCCTGATCATCACCAGCAATCCGCTGTCCATGCCAGTGATGATCGGCATTCTGATGCTGATGGGTATCGTCACCAAGAACGCCATCCTGCTCGTCGATTTCGCGATCGAGATGCGCCATCAGGGCATGTCTCGCGTCGAGGCCATGGTCGAAGCCGGCCGCAAGCGCGCCCGGCCGATCATCATGACTTCGATCGCCATGTCCGCGGGCATGCTGCCGTCGGCGCTCGGTGTCGGCGAAGGTGGCTCGTTCCGTGCGCCGATGGCAATCGCGGTGATCGGCGGCATCATCGTCTCGACGGTACTGTCGCTCGTCGTCGTGCCGTCCTTCTTCCTGATCATGGACGACCTGTCCCGCTTGCTCGGCTGGATGTTCGGCCGTCTGGTTGGCAGGAAGGACGAGGAGGACCTGCCGCTGTCGCGCGAGGATCTCACCCGCGTTACCCGCGAGAACCGCAGCGATATCGATGCGCTGGACGAGCGCCTGACGGCGATCGAAAAGCCGGAAGGCAAGCGCAAAAGCTCCACCGGCAAGGATACGAACGTGCTTCGCCTGCCGCCGTTTGCGGCGGAGTGAAGAGCGCCCGAGAAAACAAACGGGCCGGGAGCAATCTCCCGGCCCGTTTTCTTTTTTCTCTTGCTGCGGCCACCGATTTCGAGCGGCTACGGGGTGACCGTCAGAGCCCGCCCTGTTCCCTGAGGAAACTGACGATCGAATTAACGCCGTCGCCGCGCTTCATGTCGGAAAATACGAAGGGGCGTGAGGCACGCATGCGCGTCGCATCCCGGTCCATCACCTCGAGATCGGCGCCGACATAAGGTGCCAGGTCCTTCTTGTTGATGACGAGCAGGTCCGACCGAGTGATGCCAGGCCCGCCCTTGCGCGGAATTTCCTCGCCCTGACAGACGGAGATGACATAGATGGTGATGTCGGCGAGGTCGGGTGAAAAGGTCGCCGCCAAATTGTCACCGCCGGACTCGATGAAGACGACGTCGAGATCGGGAAAGCGTTCGTTCAAGCCGGCGATCGCCTGAAGATTGATCGTCGCATCTTCACGAATGGCAGTATGCGGGCAGCCGCCGGTCTCCACGCCGACGATGCGGTCGGACGGCAAAGCCTGCATCCGTACCAGCGCCTCGGCATCCTCGGTCGTATAGATGTCGTTGGTGACGACGGCGACCGAATAATCATCGCGCATCGCCTTGCAGAGCTTTTCCGTCAGCGCCGTTTTGCCCGAGCCAACCGGCCCGCCAATGCCGACGCGCAGGGGTCCGTTTCTTGATTTCATGTGTTTCACTCCAATCGAGCCGGATGATAACGACGGTGGCGGCGCGCGCCACCGTCAAATGACGCAGTTTCTGCGGATAATCGACGTCCTCACGAGCGAAACAACCGCGTCGCCTGCGTCTCGTGGCGCAGACTGGCGATATCGGCCTGTATGGCGGCCGAACCCAGATCATCGAGCGTTGAGCCCGCAGCTTGCCGGGCGGTCGCTGCAATCTGCTCCTCGAGACCGGCAAGGACGGCAACGCCATCCCTCTGTCCGGCGACGCCGAGGCGGATGCCCGCCGAAACGGCCTGCGAGGCATAAGCATGCAAGAAGACCGCAATCACCTTCTCAAGCCCAATGCCATGCGCGCCCGCAACCGCTCCGACCGCGATCGGATAAGCAGCCTTGCTCGGCAACCTCTCAAAAACGTCGTCGGGCCAGGCCTGCGCCGCCGCGAGGAAGGCGTCGCCGAGCAGCATGGTTTCCTGATGGCGTTCGCGCGATCCGGCAAGCGCCTCGGCGAGTGCCGCGATTTCGGCAAGGCGCGCGGGATCTGCCTGCTGCCTGTGACTTTCGGCCAGAAGCACGGCATCGTTCCAGGCCGAACCGTGTTCGATCAGCGTGCCGATCCACGCGGCAAGCGAGGCCGCATCGCAGACGAACCCGTCGCTCACCGCCCGCTCCAGCCCGCCCGAATAGGCAAAACTGCCCACCGGAAAGGCCGGTGAAAGCCATGCCGTCAGGCGCAGCAATGCCTGCAGCTCATGATCCCCAGTCATCGTGTTCAGTCGAGCTTGTGGCCGTTATGTCCGTGGTCGTGATCATGCGAATGCCCGTGGTCATGACCGCATCCCGGCCCATGGACATGGTCATGGCCGTGATCGTGTTTATGCTCATGCCCGTGATCGTGGTGGGCATGACCGTGATCATGCGAATGCCCGCCATGGGAATGATAAGCGCCGCGCGCGGGCTGGAAGGGCTCGTCGATCTCAAGCACGGTGGCGCCGAGCCCCTGCAGCATGTTGCGGATGACATGATCGCGCAGGATGACGATGCGGTCTTCCTCGATCTGGGCGGCAAGATGACGGTTGCCGAGATGCCAGGAAAGCTCGACGAGATGCGTGCGGTCGCGTCCGCGAATTTCGAAGAGTTTTTCGTCGGCAGCCAGAATCTCGATCAGTTCCCCATCCTCGCGCACCAGCAGGTCGCCATTGGCGAAGAGCACCGGGTCCTTGAGATCGAGCATGACCATCTCGCCATTTTCCAGATGCAGCAGCTTGCGGCGCAGGTGGCGCAGATCGTGCGGCAGCTTGACCTGGGCGGTCGGATGGGAGGACGGGGTACCGGCGGGAAGATAGGAAGTGACGCGCTGCATGATATGTCCGTTTTGCTGAGACGACCACGCAAAATAGCCTTTCCCGACGCAAGCACCAATGGTCTTTTGCTCACGTCAGGACTTTTATATCCCGTAAGCCTGCATCACGTTGTCGCTCTCAGCTCTCCTGCCCTTGGCATCGAAGCCGTTATCGGCGAGCCCGTGCCAGGCATGATGCAGGCCTTCCCGTTCATGCACGACGCGATTGCGTCCGAGCGCCTTGGCGAGGTAGAGCGCCCGGTCCGCCGAGGCATACACCGCCTGCTTGCTGCGCCCGGCGGCGAGATCGGCAACGCCGCCGGAAACGGTGATGCGGATATCGTGCCCCTCGGCCGCGATGGCGCCGCTTGCGATCCGGGCTCGCACCCCTTCGACGCGCTTCAGCCGCGCCTCCAGCTCGCCGGAGACGATGACGCCGAACTCCTCTCCGCCCAGCCGCGCGACGACGGACATGTCGTCGAAAGCGGATCTAAGCATAGCCGAAACTGCGGTGATGACCGCATCGCCGCAGGCGTGGCCGAAACGGTCGTTGATCGCTTTGAAGCGGTCGACGTCGAAAATGACAAGCGAGGCATCGCCCTCCGCTTTGTCGAGCGCCTCCGTGAAGGCGCGGCGGTTCAAGAGCCCGGAGAGCGTATCCGTGCGGCTGAGCCTTTCGAACTCCGCCCGCGAAAGCGTCAGCTCATGCATGGTAAACCCAGCGGCCAGCGACAGCATGCCGCAGACGGTGCCGCCGACAAGCCAGGAAAAAGCCGCGCCGAAGCCGATCGCATGCGAAAGGGTCATCGGCAGCAGCCCGAAAAAACCGAGCGGCGGTATCGTCAGCGCGAGGATGACGCCCGAGAGAATGACAGCAAAAAAGCTCATCCTCAGCGCAAAGAGATAGACGTTCCTGCGATATTGAAAATCGCCGAAACCGGCCTGCAGCGACATCCAGCTTCTCATGAGAATCGACCTTCCTGCCCGGCGTTGCACGGCATTGATAAGTGCCCAATTGCTGCGGGTGTCTTAATCAACTCGTTAAAATTCGAGCGGCTTTCGACGATTTGTCAGAAGGATTTTTCTAGCAGGGGATGCAAACATTGAATCCCTGGAATCGGACAGGTTTGCAGGTGCCTATATCATTGATACTTAATGATTTTCCCGAAGGAAAATAGGCATCTGTTCCAGAATGGCCTACCTGTGGAAAACCCGGGCCCTGCGATCGATTTATACAATCAGATGGGGAGTGACGTTCATAATTCCGTTTACATGCGCACTGGTCGGCAGCTGCATCAATTGTAGACACCGGCAGATAATCGCAATGATTGTGGAAGCGGATTCCATAAGCCGGTTCGAAGTCCGGCCGAGCGGAGTGCTGCAGCAGTCCAGGTGTTGCAGCCGAAGAGAGCATTGAAATACCCCTCGGCCTCGAAGAACCGGTCAATCTCGCCGTACCCTGCGTTTGAGATCAGCTTCACCTCGCTCGCTTCGCGGACAAAGCTGTCCGAGATGAAGCGACGCAGTCGCGCCAGTTGTTCGTCACTGATATCGAATGCCGTCACGGCCGACTGCGGCTCGGTGATATGGCCGGCGAGATCCACATGCAGCACCGAACGGTCGATCGTCAGAGCCCGCAATACCGGCAGCGGCTTCAGCTCCGCCCAAGTCGGCGTTTCCAGATAGAAGGCGCGGCCTCCCCAGCCGACGACGGGCCATTCCGCGTTCGGATGATCGAGCGGAAAGCCGGGATCGTCGAGGAAGGAAAAGGCGGCCCGCGTTTCCTCGTCGAGCGGAATGGCAATATCGGTATGGATCGGTCCCGACAGCAGCAGAATCCGATGGGTCGCCGCCGAGGACGACGCCTCGACCGGGGCAATCAGCGGCCGGGGAATGAAGGTTCCGGCCGTCACCAATGCAACAAGCAGCAATACGATCCGCAACAGCCAACGGATGCCCGTCTTCATCGGAATCGTCCGGCGGGCACGGAAAGAGCCGGCCTAGAACAGAAAATAGCGCTGCGCCATCGGCAGCACCGTCGCCGGCTCGCAGGTCAGCAGTTCGCCATTCGCCCTGACTTCATAGGTCTCCGGATCGACTTCGATCTCCGGCGTCAGGTCGTTATGGATCATCGATGCCTTGGAGATGCCGCCGCGCGTGTTCTTCACCGCCATCAGTTCCTTCGCGACTCCGAGCCGGCCCTTCAGGCCGGCATCGAGCGAGGCCTGGCTGACGAAGGTGACGGAAGAATTGGTGAGGCTCTTGCCGTAGGAGGCAAACATCGGCCGGTAGTGCACCGGCTGCGGCGTCGGGATCGAGGCGTTCGGATCGCCCATGGGGGCTGCCGCGATCGAGCCGCCGAGCAGCACCATGTCGGGCTTTACGCCGAAGAAGGCCGGATTCCACAGCACGAGGTCGGCGCGCTTGCCGATCTCGACCGAGCCGATCTCATGGCTGAGACCATGCGCGATCGCCGGATTGATCGTGTATTTGGCAATGTAGCGGCGAACGCGGAAATTGTCGTTGTCGCCCTTTTCCTCTTTCAGCCGGCCGCGCTGGCGCTTCATCTTGTCGGCCGTCTGCCAGGTACGGATCGCCACCTCGCCGACGCGCCCCATGGCCTGGCTGTCGGACGAGATGATGGAGAAGGCGCCGATATCGTGCAGGATATCTTCAGCGGCGATCGTCTCCTTGCGGATGCGGCTTTCGGCAAAGGCGATATCCTCGGGGATCGACGGCGACAAATGATGGCAGACCATCAGCATGTCGAGATGCTCGGCAATCGTATTGACCGTATAGGGCCGCGTCGGATTGGTCGACGACGGGATGACGTTCGGCTGGCCGCAGATCTTGATGATGTCGGGGGCATGTCCGCCACCCGCCCCTTCGGTGTGGAAGGCATGGATGGTACGGCCCTTGATCGCGCCGATCGTATCTTCGACGAAGCCGCTTTCGTTCAGCGTATCGGTGTGGATCATCACCTGCACGTCATATTCGTCGGCAACTGACAGGCAGCAGTCGATGGCGCCGGGCGTCGTGCCCCAATCTTCATGCAGCTTCAGCGAGGTGGCGCCGGCCAGCACCATCTCGGTCAAAGCCCCCGGCAGCGAGGCATTGCCCTTGCCGGCAAAGGCGAGGTTCATCGGAAAGGCGTCGGCCGCTTCGATCATGCGCGCAATGTGCCAGGGGCCAGGCGTGCAGGTCGTGGCAAGCGTGCCATGCGCCGGACCCGTGCCGCCGCCGAGCATGCAGGTCATGCCCGACATCAGCGCTTCTTCGATCTGCTGCGGCGCGATGAAGTGAATATGGCTGTCCATGCCGCCAGCAGTCACGATCTTCCCTTCGCCGGCGATCGCCTCCGTGCCCGGGCCGACGATGATATTGACGCCGGGCTGCATATCGGGATTGCCCGCCTTGCCGATCGCAGCGATGCGCCCGTTCTTGAGGCCGATATCGGCCTTGTAGATGCCGGAATGATCGACGATCACCGCATTGGTGATAACGGTGTCGACCGCCCCATCCGCCCGCGTCACCTGGCTCTGGCCCATGCCGTCGCGGATCACCTTACCGCCGCCGAACTTCACCTCCTCGCCATAGGTGGTGAAATCCTTCTCGATCTCGATGAAGAGCTCCGTATCGGCAAGGCGCACCTTGTCGCCGGTGGTCGGTCCGAACATGCCGGCATAGGCGGCGCGCGAGATCTTATAGGGCATCCATCAGGCTCCGTAGGAGGAAGAGACAAGCATTTTTCCGCCGAGCCGCCTGAGGCGCCCCGCGGCAATATAAGATTGGACAAGCTGCCTTTCGGCGGCGAAAGGATGCCATTCCCAGCCGACGTGGCCAAAGCCGGCCAACATCACCTCGGCTTGGGGAAATTTGCTCAGCACCTCGGCGATGACGATCATGCCGCTGCTCGGCACGACATAGGGCGCAGCCGCGAAGGCCGAAAGCGACGCATCGACGGCCTCGTGCATCGACTTGTCGATGACGACATGCGTCTTTCCGGCCTCGGCGCAGAAGGCACTGAACGCGTCGGTATAGTCGTCGCAGAAATCGTCGAGATCAGGATGCGAGACCGCAAGCGGCGCCCGCATCGCGGCGAATTTATCGGGATCGCGCACGCTCCAGATCTCGCACGCCGATTTGACGCCGGGATGGGTGCGCCAGTCACGCGAACCGAGCATCGCCTTCGCCGGACGGCCGGTATTGCAGACCGCGACGGCATCCGTGCGGCTGCCGCCGGCGCCGTAGGAGCGGCAATCGTTGAAGCGGATGACGAAATCGGCGGCATCGATAATGCCTGCCTGTTCTTCTCCGACCTCACCATTGCCGACGATCACAATCTTCTTGATCACCTTAGTTGCTCATCGTCTCTTCGAGCTGCTTCAGCTCTTTTGTGCGTTTATCCGTCTCTTCGGCCAGGCATCCTGCAACCAGCATCGGCTCCATCGTGCCGCCGCGGGCCTGAAAGCCGAAGGCGTCGCATTGAGCGTCGCGATAATCGATCCAGGCGCGCTGCGCCTTGACCAGTGCCTTTTCCGCACCCTTCATGTCGCCGTCGAGATCGTTGTCGATCGCCACCATGGCGGCGCGCGTCTTCTTGTATTGCTCGTTCAACGCCTTGTCGGCGGTTTCATGACGCGCCACTTCGCAGGAGGTCATCTCCGATTGCGTCTTGGGGTTCTGGCAATCGATATCCTGGGCAAAGGCCGCGCCTGAAGCCAGCAGCATCGCCGCTCCGCTGAGGCAGATATTCAGACGCATTCACGTCTCCCGTTTCTAAAGCTTGCCCATGACCAACTGACGAAAGCCATAGACCTCGCGTTTGCCGGAAAGCGGGATCAGCGTCACCGACCGTGTCTGCCCCGGCTCGAAGCGCACGGCCGTACCCGCCGGAATATCGAGCCGCTTGCCATGGGCCGCGGCGCGGTCGAAGGAAAGCCCGGCATTGGTCTCAGCGAAATGATAGTGGCTGCCGACCTGTACCGGCCGGTCGCCCGTATTGGAAACCTCCAGCGTCACCGTCGGTGCGCCGGCATTGAGTTCGAGGTCGCCGCTTGCGGCAATGATTTCGCCAGGAATCATGGAATTCTCCTTAAGCCGCCCTGGGCGTGCAGCCCTCGGCCTTCAGTACGCGTTTCGTCGACGCCGGATTCTTAGCGAGCATAGCGGCCGGCCGGATGGGCCTGGCGACGAGATTGCCGCCGCAATTCGGGCAAGTGCCTTTCAGCACGCCGTCCACGCAATCGGCGCAGAAGGTGCATTCATAGGTGCAGATCCGCGCCTCAGCGCTCTCCGGCGGCAGATCCTTGTCGCAGCATTCGCAGTTGGGCCTGAGTTCCAGCATTCCTGTCTCCTCACCTGATTGGTTCGTGCACGGTGACGAGCTTGGTGCCATCCGGGAAGGTCGCCTCCACCTGCACGTCGTGGATCATCTCGGCAACGCCTTCCATCACCTGGTCGCGGCCGATCACATGGGCGCCGGCTTCCATCAACTCGGCGACCGGACGGCCGTCGCGGGCGCCTTCGACGACGAAGTCGCTGATCAGCGCAATCGCTTCGGGATAGTTCAGCTTGACGCCGCGCTCCAGCCGCCGACGTGCCACGATCGCCGCCATCGAAATCAGGAGCTTGTCTTTTTCTCTCGGAGTGAGGTTCATTGCTTGCCCATCTGCCTCATGCTTCGCTTCATAGATTCCAGACTTTCGGCACAGGCGCACCGTTGCGCAAGACGGAAATGACCGGGATCAGGATTTTTCTCAGCGTAAAACCGTCGGCTGCCGCAAGGCGAACGACGAGCTTGTCGCTCCAGGTGCTCGCGCCGCCCATGATCCCTTCGACGAGCGGCCGCACCTTGCCGAGATAGGCTTCGGCCAGCGGACCGGCATAAAGCAACGTCGCAAAGGCCACCTGCCCGCCGAGCACGGCCTGACGCGCGGCCAATCCCGCGATACCCTCGGAAAGTCTGAGTTCCTCGGCATGGATCAGTCGGCCCGAGCGGCGGATGCGCCAGCGGTCACGAAAGAGCCCCGTCTGAACCGCCTCGCCCATTGCCTTGCGGCCGAGCAGCACCGCTTCGACGGCCAGGAATTCGGCGCTTTCGTCGAGATCGACGTCCAGGCGGCGGAAAAGCGCTGCCCTGTCGAAGAGGATCGTTTCCTGCGGAAGCCAGTCGACGCGCGCTCCAACGCCGACTTCGATGCGGGTCGTCACCTCGGCGGTTCCGGCCGACGCCCTGTAGATCTTTTCGCAGGCCTGGGTGGTAACGTCGATCTTCGTGCCGGCACCGGCAACAACGCTCCAGTCCAGCCGATCGCCGCCGGTCAGCCCGCCCGCGGTGTTGATGATGACGGCTTCCATCGAGGCGTCAAAAGTATCAGGCAAGCGGATCTTCGCCGCGCCCTCCTGATAGAGCTCGCGAATACGAGTGCGCCCATCGAGCAGCCTTGCCGCCAGATGCCCGCGTCCCTCCGCTCTTTGCGGTCTGGTACTCACTGCCGCACTCGTCATGTTGTCCTTTCAATCGCGCCACCGCTTTCCATTCACGCGCGCGAATGACGGAAAGCAAGCAATTCCCATGCCGCCCGACAAGGGCTGCGGTCCGCGCAGAAGAGATCAACGAACCGTCGTTCTCTCTGCCGCAAATTGCGGCATTTGCCGGTCAGACGGTCAGATGGCGGCGAGCCTCCTGCGTATCCAGCGTTTCGGCAAGCCCTTCATGCACGATCTCGCCGCGGTCCATGATGTAGACATAGTCGGCAAGCTCCCGGCAGAAATCCAGATATTGCTCGACAAGCAGGATCGCCATGCCGGTGGAATCGCGGAGATAGCGGATCGCCCGGCCGATATCTTTGATGATCGACGGCTGAATGCCCTCGGTCGGCTCGTCGAGCACGAGAATTTTCGGCCGCGTCACCATGGCGCGCCCGATTGCCAGCTGCTGCTGCTGCCCGCCGGAAAGATCGCCACCGCGCCGTGACAACATCGATTTCAGCACCGGGAAGAGACTGAAGATATCGTCGGGAATGTTGCGGTCGCGGCGGCCAAGCGGAGCGAAGCCGGTTTCGAGATTTTCCTTGACGGTAAGCAGCGGAAAGATTTCGCGCCCCTGCGGCACATAGCCGATGCCATGCTTGGCACGGGCAAAGGGCGGCAAGCCGTTCAGCTTGGTATTGTTGAAGGTGACAGTGCCGGCCGACAGCGGGTGCTGGCCGGTGACAGCGCGCAACAGCGAGCTCTTGCCGACGCCATTGCGGCCCAACACGCAGGTGATCTTGCCCATCTCCGCCTTGATGGAGATACCGCGCAACGCCTGCGCCGCGCCATAATGCAGATTTGCGTTTTCGACTGTCAGCATCCGTTCACCCATTCTCATCAGTTCATCAGGCTGCGCCTCAGCGTCTGCAGGGCGTAGTCCTGTTCTTTCGTTCTCTCGCCGCCGATTTCGGCCACGTCCTCGGCAATGCCAATCAGTTGTTGGCGCTCCTGCATGTCGAGCGCATTTAACCAGAGGTCCCGGAACCGGCGGATCGGATCTTCCGGACTGGTGACGTTCTTGGACGCCCACTCGCCGAAAACCAGCACCTCTTCCAGGTCGCTCGGCCGGATGATGCCCTTCATGCGGCTGCGGATGGCATCCTTCGCCGCGTCGACATACATCGGCTTCTCCTTGGCAAGGCAGAAGAAAAAGGCCACCGCCGCAATCGCCGGATCGGCGATCGAGGCCAGCGGCGCTACCTCGGCCTGCTTGCGAAACTTCCTCCGCTTATAAGCGCCCCGCATGCGCTCAACGGAATCGATGATCTCGTTTCCCGCCTCGCGCACCATCTTAAAACGCCAATACCAGATGACCGCGCCGCTGACCGCCGCGACCAGAATACCGAGAAAAGCCATGACGAAACCCCGCAATAGACCCCGCTCGTTTTAGAGCGTCTTCCTTTGTCAGGTTCAAGCCTGGAAGTTGCATTCCTCACCTTCCTAGATAATTCTCGATCACCTTCGGATCTGAACTGACGAAATCGATCGATCCCTCCGCCAGCACCGATCCTTCCGCAAGGCAGGTCACCTTGACGCCAAGGTCGCGGATGAAGCCCATGTCGTGCTCGACGACGACGACCGACCGGGTCTTGGCGATATCCTTGAGCAGGATCGCCGTTTCCGCTGTCTCCGCATCCGTCATGCCGGCGACCGGTTCGTCGACGAGCAGCAGCTTCGGCTCCTGGGCAAGCAACATGCCGATCTCCAGCCATTGCTTCTGCCCGTGCGACAGATTGGCAGCCAGTTCGTCGCGGCGGTGGGTCAGCCGCACGGTTTCGAGAATCTCATCGATACGCGTCCTGTCTTCGCTCGAAAGCCGGTAGAAGAGCGTCGAAAAAACGGAACGGCGGCGGTTCAGCGCCAGCTCCAGATTGTCCCAGACCGTATGGCTTTCGAAGACCGTCGGCTTTTGGAACTTGCGGCCGATGCCGAGCTGAGCGATGTCGGCCTCATCCTGCTTAGTGAGATCGACGGTGCCGTTGAAGAAGACCTCGCCCTCGTCAGGCCGGGTCTTGCCGGTGATGATATCCATCATCGTCGTCTTGCCGGCGCCGTTCGGGCCGATGATGGCGCGAAGCTCGCCGGGCTCGATGACGATCGAGAGCGAATTCAGCGCCTTGAAGCCGTCGAAGGAAACCGAGACGCCGCTGAGATAGAGCACGCTGTTGGGTTTGACGTCGGGGATCATGGCGCTCACTCCGCTGCCTGGATTTTCGCTTCGATGCCATCTTCCTCTGCAGCCGGCGCGGCAGCATCGGGGACGGCCTTCCATCTGCCGAGGTGGTGCGCGATAGTGCCGACGACGCCCTTTGGCAGGAACAGGGTGACGGCGACGAAGAGACCGCCCAACGCAAACAGCCAGAATTCCGGGAAGAGGCCGGTGAAGATCGTCTTGCCGCCATTGACGAGGATCGCGCCGATGATCGGGCCGATCAGCGTGCCCCGCCCGCCGACCGCCGTCCAGATGACGACTTCGATCGAGTTTGCGGGCGCGAATTCCCCGGGATTGATGATGCCGACCTGCGACACGTAGAGCGCGCCGGCAATGCCCGCCATCATCGCCGAGACGACGAAGGTGAATAGCTTGAAGTGCTCGACCCGATAGCCAAGGAAGCGCGTGCGGCTTTCGGCATCGCGCACGCCGACGAGCACCTTGCCGAACTTCGAGCGCACGATTGCCGAAGCGATCGTCAGCGACAGCGCCAGAAAGATCGCGGTCGCGGCAAAGAGGCTTGCGCGCGTGCCGTCTGCCTGGATGTTGAAGCCGAGGATATCCTTGAAATCGGTCATGCCGTTGTTGCCGCCGAACCCCATGTCGTTTCTGAAGAAGGCCAGTAGCAGCGCATAGGTCATCGCCTGGGTGATGATCGAGAGGTAGACCCCGTTAACACGCGAGCGGAAGGCAAACCAGCCGAAGACGAAGGCAAGCAGGCCGGGCACGAGGAGCACCATCAGCGCCGCAAACCAGAACTGATCGAAGCCGTACCAGAACCAGGGCAGCTCCTTCCAGTTCAGGAACACCATGAAGTCGGGCAGGATGGGATCGCCATAGACGCCGCGCGAGCCGATCTGGCGCATCAGATACATGCCCATCGCATAACCGCCGAGCGCGAAGAAGGCGCCGTGGCCAAGCGAGAGAATGCCGCAGAAACCCCAGACGAGATCGAGCGCCAGCGCCAGCAGCGCGTAGGTCAGGTACTTGCCGAACAGCGCCATGATATAGGTCGGGACGTGCAGCGGATGGGTCGGCCCAGTCGAAAGGTTCAAGACCGGCACGAGAATGGCAACCGCCAGCAGCAGCGCGACGGCGATTGAGATCCTGCGATCGAGAGACCGGAGAAGGAAGGCCGTTATCATGCTTCCACCGCCCTTCCTTTGAGTGCGAAGAGCCCACGCGGACGCTTCTGGATGAAGAGAATGATGAGGACGAGCACCAGGATCTTGCCGAGCACGGCGCCGGCGAAGGGCTCGAGGAACTTGTTGACGACGCCGAGCGACAAAGCACCGACCAGCGTGCCCCAAAGATTGCCGACCCCGCCGAAGACGACGACCATGAAGCTGTCGATGATGTAGTTCTGGCCGAGGTTCGGCGAGACGTTGTCGATCTGCGAGAGCGCCACGCCGGCCATGCCGGCAATGCCGGAGCCGAGCGCGAAGGTGAAGGCGTCGACCCAGCCGGTGCGAATGCCCATCGATGAGGCCATGCGCCGGTTCTGGGTGACGGCGCGCATCTGCAGACCGAAGGCGGAGCGCTTGAGCAGCATCAGCAGCGCCACGAAGACGACCATCGAGAATACGATGATCCAGAGCCGGTTCCAGGTGATGACCAGCCCGCCGAAGTCGAAAGCGCCGGACATCCAGCTCGGATTGCGGACCTCGCGATTGGTCGGGCCGAAATAGCTGCGGATCGCCTGCTGGAGGATCAGTGACACGCCCCAGGTGGCAAGCAGCGTCTCCAGCGGCCGGCCATAGAGATAGCGGATCACCGAACGTTCGATCACGAGGCCGACGAGGCCGGTGAAAAGGAAGGCGGCCGGCACTGCGAAGGCCAGCGAATAATCGGCAAGCGAGGGAAAGGCCGAGGCGATTGTTTCCTGCACTACATAGGTCGTATAGGCGCCGATCATCACCATCTCGCCATGCGCCATGTTGATGACGCCCATGACGCCGAAAGTAATGGCAAGGCCGATCGCCGCAAGCAGCAGCACCGAGCCGAGCGACAGGCCGTACCAGACGTTCTGAACGACATCCCAGAGGGCCAGATCGCGGTTGATCGTATTGATCTCCGCCTGGATCGCCGGCTTCAGATCTTCAGGCGCGGTCGCCATCGCCGTCGACAGGATCGTCAGCGCATTCCGGCCGCCGCGCGCGGCGATCGTGTCGATCGCAGCCTTCTTCTCCTCGATGTCGGTGTCGCTCTTCAGCACCATCACAGCGCGTGCCGCTTCCATCGTCGTTTTGATCTCACCGTCCTTCTCGGCCGACAGAGCCGAATTCAGGAGATCGAGATTGGCGGGATCGGCGTCTTTGAGCATGCCCTCGGCCGCTGCGAGCCGCGCGGAACGATTCGGGCTCAGCAGCGTCAGCTGGCTCATCATCGTCGTGATCGTGGTGCGCAGCGCATTGTTGATCTTGACCTTCGACATCATGTCGGGATCGACCTCGGCCGCCGCCTCACCGGTGATCGGATCGGAATAGGTAGGCTCGTCTTCCGTGCCGCCCTGCACGAGAACAGGCCCGCCGTCCGAATTGACATAGAGCTGGCCATCAGCGAGCTGCTGCAGGATCTGGCTGACATGCGTATCCCCGGAAGCGACGAGCGCCCGGATGGCCGCATCGCGCTCGGGAAAGCCGCCAACGCCAAGCGCATCGACGAGGGCATGCACATCGTCCTCGGCGCGAAGACCGGCCACCGGAAGCGTCAGCCCCGAGATCAGGCACAATGTCAGAAGAAAAATCTTGATGGCGCGAAACATCTTCTCTCTCGCCTTGATTGTCGCCGGCCTGGAGGCGCAGCGGTAAGGACGGAGCTTCCGCCCGGATCAGCTCCGGACGGAAGTCTTCAGTCTGTCGACGGATCGAGTGCGTCAGGAACCCTTGCCGCCGCATTTGCCGGTCGCGACATTGAAGTTGCCGCAGTTGAGGGGCTTGCGCCAATCGGAGATCAGGTCCTTGGAGTCGGGCAGGTAATCCGACCATTCGTCGCCGACGACGGCAGGCGTCTGCTGGACGATTTCGAACTGGCCGTCGGCCTGGATTTCACCGATCAGCACCGGCTTGGTGATGTGGTGGTTGGGCATGACGGTGGCATAGCCGCCGGAGAGGTTCGGAACGGTGACGCCGATGATGTTGTCGAGAACGGCATCGGTGTTGGTGGTGCCGGCTGCCTCGACGGCTTTGACCCAGGCGTTGAAGCCGATATAGGCGGCTTCCATCGGGTCGTTGGTCACGCGTTTGTCGTTCTTGGTGAACGCATGCCATTCCTTGATGAACTTCTTGTTGGCCGGGCTTTCGACCGACTCGAAGTAGTTCCAGGCGGCCAGGTGGCCGACGAGCGGCTTGGTATCGAGGCCGGCCAGCTCTTCTTCGCCGACCGAGAAGGCGACGACGGGAATGTCGGTTGCCTTGATGCCCTGGTTGCCAAGCTCCTTGTAGAAGGGCACGTTGGCGTCGCCGTTGATGGTCGAGACGACGGCAGTCTTCTTGCCGGCCGAGCCGAATTCCTTGATCTTGGCGACTTCCGTCTGCCAGTCGGAGAAGCCGAATGGCGTATAGTTGACGAGAATGTCTTCCTTCGGAATGCCCTTGGATTCCAGATAGGCTGCAAGGATCTTGTTGGTCGTACGGGGATAGACGTAGTCGGTGCCCTCGAGCACGAAGCGCTTCACGCCCTCGGTCTTCATCAGGTAATCGACAGCCGGGATCGCCTGCTGGTTCGGAGCCGCGCCCGTATAGAAGATGTTGCGCGAGGATTCTTCGCCTTCATACTGCACGGGGTAGAAGAGCAGCGAGTTCAGCTCTTCGAAGACCGGCAGGACGGATTTGCGCGAGGACGACGTCCAGCAGCCGAACACGGCGGCGACCTTGTCCTTTTCGATCAGCTCGCGCGCCTTTTCGGCAAAGAGCGGCCAGTCGGACGCCGGATCGACGACGACGGCCTCGAGCTTCTTGCCGAGAAGGCCGCCCTTCTTGTTTTGCTCGTCGATGAGCATCAGCATGGCGTCTTTCAGCGTGGTTTCGGAAATCGCCATCGTGCCGGAGAGCGAATGCAGCACGCCGACCTTGATGGTGTCATCGGCTGCGACCGCGCCATGGAAGGCGGCCGAAGCTGCCATGACGGCGCCGAGTGCGGCGCCGGTAAGAATGGATTTGAGATTCATTTGGTTGATCCCCTCTCTTGTTCCGCAACAGGCCGGAAACGGAAGTTAACTGTTGCCGAGGGGACTATCGGGCGCTGCAGCGCGAAAACACATACGCAAAATGACGTAGACCAGGGGATCAAATGCGCAGACCGAGAAAGCAAAGGGCATCCCCGCAAGCCGGGGATGCCCTCTCGGATCGAGACGGAAATCAGCCGTCGATGGTCAGCGTAACCGCGGTCGGGCCGTAGGAGAGGCTCGCCCTGTGGCCGGAGATCGTGAACTTGCCGAAGCTGCCGGTGATGCTGCCAGCCTTCAGGATATCAATCTTCGTCCCAGGCGCCGGGACAAAGCCGTGGGCAAGCGTGACGTCGATGTCGCCGGCCAGCTCCGCTTTACCGGCGACGACAAGCGTGCCGGCGCCGTTTGCGCCGAGCGCCAGCTTTGCCGTCGTATTGGCGAGCTGCAGATAATCGCCGCCCACGCTCACCGGCTTGTCGGCCGCCACGACGAACGAGCCGCCATTGACGGTCAGCCCACCGCTACCGAAGGCCGAGGAGGAGCCGGCGACCAGCACACCTTCTTCCAGCACGGTGCCGCCCGCATAGCTGTTGGCGCCCGACAGCCCGAGAATGCCGCTGCCGCGCTTCACCAGCTTGCCCTTGCCGCCGATGTCGTTGCGCCAGGTGTCGATCGCATTAAAGCCGCCCTTGGCTGAATCCATCGTCACGGTCACATCCTGATCGAAGCCGCCATAACCGTCGGCGGCAGCAAACAGGTTGAGGCGGCCGTAACCTTCCGCGTCGTCGAGGAGCGGATAGCCGGAGGCGATTTCCGTCGTTTTCAGAACCTCGCGGCGCTGTTCGCCATCGAGATAGGGCAGACGCGTTTCGAGCAGCGCTTCGGCGCCCTGCGGCACGCGGGCCGGCTGATCGGTCGCATGAATCGTCGGCATACCGTAGCTCAGGCGCTCCAGCACATAGGCGCGGTTGGCATCATGATCGGAGAAACGGTCTGCGGCAAGCGGCGCGGAATGAGCGGCGACTTCGAGCGCGCCCGCATCCTGGACACCCGATTTGGCGATCAGCCATGACTGCGCCTGTGCGTAAGCATCGCTCTTCAGCGCGGCATTATCGGCTTTGTTCAGATTGTAGACAACAGTCGCCGTGCCGAGCATGCGGCCGCCCATCACGTCGAGCGGAGAATGCATGCCGGCGAGAATGCGATCTTCGCCCAGTTCGCTGGCGCGCGTGACCATTTCCTGGAAACGTTGCGGCACGAGATAGGCCATGGCGAGCGCATCGCGCCAGGCTTCCGCCGTATGACCGCTCGGGAAGCCGCCGTCTTCGACCGGCTTGCCGCTCTTGGCGGGCTCGAGCGTCGGAACGACCGAGACGTCCTGGCTCCAGCGATAGGGACGCGCATATTTGAAATAGCGCTTGGCGGGCTCCGTCGAGCCGTCACCGCTTGCGGCGTTGATGAAGTCGATGGCAAGGCCCATGTCAGGATTGGCATCGGTCTTGTTTTCGGTGTCCGGCTTGCTGCCGGCGCCGCGATTATTGCCCTTGTCATCGTATTTCACCGTCGTCGCATCGGCCGCCACCTCGGTGATCGTGGTGGTCTGCTTGGAGCCAGCCTTCCAGGCATCGGTCAACGGGCCGAGGCCGTCGACGATGCTGGCATTCTTGCCGCGCCGGTCGTCGAGATAGGCGGCAACCGCCTGCTCGGCCGTCCGCGCCTTGGTTGCCTTGACGACATAGGCGATGTTGGCGTCATGGACGAGCCTGTTGACGATCTGGCCGTCGGTCTTGCTGAGAGGAATGCCATCCCAATCGGTCTTGGCGACCGCCGGGCAATTGTCCTTGGCCGGCGCCTCGACGCCGGCATCGACGAAAGGCGTGCGCGGGGTCCAGACTTCCAGAAAGCCGGAGAGAAGGTGAACGGCGGCATTGGTGTAAACCGTCGAGAAGCAGGCGTCACCACGTTTGTTGGTGTTTCCGGCCTCAACATAAGGCGCTTTCACCGCCGTGGCCTGCTCGGCGCCAGCAAGCGACGGAACGATCGAAACGAGGCAGACGAGAGCGGTGCTCAGGCGGAAAAGACTTGAAATAGACATGGTGATACCTGAAATGGTTGAAGGAACGGCGGGAGAGTTAGAGGGCTAGTGTGACAGAGCCGCTTCAAAAATATGGCAGTTCAGTGAATCTGCCGGTGCTCCGCCCCTTGCCTTTCTGACCCATCCCGCCAAAACTGCTGCGAGACGATAGGCCAACCGGAATGCCGGAAGGAAGACATGGCAGCACGCCAACGCATCATTCCGGTAAGACGCGAATATAATCGCTGGGTCGCCAACCAGACGCTGGAAGATTACGCGCTACGTTTTACCGCAAAAAGCGCCCGCCACTTCTCCTCCCAGCGCATCGCGCAGACGGCGATCGGTGCGATCTCTTTCCTGGCGCTGGAGGCGATCGGCGGCGCCATCACCCTGTCCTACGGCACCACCAACGCCTTTTATGCCATTATCGTCGCAAGCATCGCCATGCTGGCGATCGGCCTGCCGATCAGCCGCTACGCCATTCGCCACGGCGTCGATATCGATCTGCTGACGCGCGGCGCCGGTTTCGGCTACATCGGCTCGACCATCACCTCGCTGATCTATGCGAGCTTCACCTTCATGCTGTTTGCGATCGAGGCCTCGATCATGTCCGGCGCATTGGAGCTGACGCTCGGCGTTCCGCTCTGGATCGGCTATATCGTCAGCGCCGTCATGGTGATCCCGCTGGTCACGCACGGCGTGCGGCTGATCAGCAAGTTCCAGCTGATGACCCAACCCTTCTGGATCGTGCTGAACATCCTGCCCTTCCTCTTCATCGCCTTCATGGATTGGGAAAAATTCGATCTCTGGCGTGCCTTTGCCGGCATCCGCCAAACTTCCGGCCCGCCAGGCACCGTTGCCGCGTTCGATCTGGTGCAATTCGGGGCAGCCTCGGCGGTCATCCTGGCGCTGATGTCGCAGATCGGCGAACAGGCCGATTTCCTGCGCTTTCTGCCGCCGGAGCCGCGGCGCAAGTGGCGCCATCGCCTGGCCGTCTTCCTTGCCGGACCCGGCTGGGTCATCATTGGCGCGCCGAAGCTGCTTGCCGGTTCCTTCCTGGTCGTGCTGACCTTGGCCTCGGGCGTGCCGGTCGATCGCGCCGCCGACCCGGCGCAGATGTATCTGACCGCTTTTGGCTACATGGTCCCCTGGCACAATGCCGCGTTGCTGCTGATGGCCGCCTTCGTCGTCGTCTCGCAGTTGAAGATCAACGTGATGAATGCCTATGCAGGCTCGCTCGCCTGGTCGAACTTCTTCTCGCGACTGACCCACAGCCATCCCGGCCGCGTCATCTGGCTGGTCTTCAACGTTGCGATCGCCCTGCTCTTGATGGAGCTCGGCATCTACCGGCTGCTGGAGGAGACGCTCGGCATCTTTTCGATCATCGCCATGGCCTGGCTGTGCACGATCTTCGCCGATCTCTTCATCAACAAGCCGCTGGGGCTCGCACCTCCCGGCATCGAATTCAAGCGCGCCCATCTCTACGACATCAATCCCGTTGGCCTCGGCGCCATGGCGCTGTCGGCAACGGTGTCGCTGATCGCTCATTTCGGCGCCTTCGGCCCGCTCGCCGCCTCGCTTGCCCCCTATATCACTCTTATTGCCGCGCTCATCGCTTCGCCGGGACTCGCCTGGGTGACGAAGGGCAAGTTCTATCTCGCCCGCAAGCCGCGCCGGAGCTGGAAGAACCTGACGAACATCACCTGTTCCGTCTGCGAGCACCCTTTCGAGCCGGAAGATATGGCTTGGTGCCCGGCCTATGCCGCGCCGATCTGTTCGCTCTGCTGCTCGCTCGACAGCCGCTGCCACGACATGTGCAAGCCGGCAGCCCGTTTCAATGCACAGGTCGGCACCGTCGCAAAGGTCCTGCTGCCGGAAACCGTTCTGGGCAAATTGACGACGCGCCTCGGCCGCTACGGCATCGCCGTCGTTCTGGCCCTGGCCGCCATCGGCGCCATCCTGGCGATGATCGCCCACCAGGTCGCCGCCGCCTCCCCCGAGACGGCCGAGGTGGTCAACCGCACCATCCTGGTCGTCTTTTTCGTCTTTTCGGTGATATCGGGCGTCGTCTGCTGGTTCTACGTGCTCGCCCATGACAGCCGCGTCGTCGCCGAGGAAGAATCGTCACGCCAGAACACCCTGCTGCTCAAGGAAATCGCCGCCCACAAGAAGACCGACGCCGCCTTGCAGAACGCCAAGGAGACGGCCGAAGCCGCCAACCGCGCCAAGAGCCGCTATGTCGTCGGCCTCAGCCATGAGCTGCGCACGCCGCTGAATGCCGTGCTCGGCTATGCCCAGATCCTCGAGCGCGACGAAACCATCCCTGCGCCGCGCCATTCTTCGATCAAGGTCATCCGCCGCAGCGCCGAACATCTCTCCGGCCTGATCGACGGTCTGCTCGACATCTCTAAGATCGAGGCCGGCCGCCTGCAGGTCTATTCCAACGAGATCAACATCCAGGATTTTCTCGACCAGATCGTCGAGATGTTCCGCCCGCAGGCGCAGGCAAAGGGGCTCGTCTTCGAGCATCAACGCTCGCCGGCCCTGCCGCAATTCGTCCGCACCGATGAGAAGCGCCTGCGCCAGATCCTCGTCAACCTGCTCTCCAATGCCATCAAGTTCACCGACGAGGGCAGCGTCACCTTCAATGTCGCCTATCGCAGCCAGGTCGCGACCTTCACCGTTGCCGATACCGGCCGCGGCATTGCCGAAAAGGATCTGACGCGCATCTACGAACCCTTTCAGCGCGGCGAGGCCGAAAGTGTGCGGCCAATGCCGGGTCTCGGGCTCGGTCTCACAATCACCCGGCTACTGACCAACACGCTCGGCGGCGAGATCGCGGTCTCGAGCGTGAGGGACGAGGGCTCGACCTTTCGCGTGCGGCTTATGCTTTCGGCCGTCATGCGCGCTGCCGCCCCGCCACAGGAGAAACGTATCGTCGGGTATGACGGCCCGCGCCGCACGATCGTCGTCGTCGACGACAATGAGGATCACCGCGAGATGATGCGCGAAATCCTCGCACCGCTCGATTTCATCGTGCTGACGGCGGCCGGCGGCGCCGAATGCCTGACGCTGATCGACGGCATCATGCCGGATCTCTTCCTCGTCGATATCCTGATGCCCGGCATGAACGGCTGGCAGCTCGTCTCGCGCCTGCGCGAGGCCGGCCAGACGGCGCCGATGGTGATGCTGTCGGCCAATATCGGCGATGCGGCCGTTCTTGGCGACAGCGACGACAGCCACAATGATGCGATCGGCAAGCCGGTCGACATCCGCCGGCTGCGCGACAAGCTCGCTTTGCATCTCGGCCTGAAATGGATCTATGCCGACGCCGCGCCTGCCGTTCCTGACAGAATTGAAGCGCCGTTGCTGAGCCCCGGTGCTGCCCATGTGCAGGAATTGCTGCGGCTGGGAGAAATCGGTTACATCAGGGGCATCGAAGCCAAGCTTTCGGACCTTGCCAAGGTGGAGGCAAATCGGCCATTCACCGAGGCTCTTCGACCCTATGTCGCCGCCTTCGATCTGGCCGGCTTCATGACCTTCCTGCACGACTTCGACAAAAAGGTGGAATCCATTGGCTGAGCCGGTCCTTCCCCGCGACATCGTTCTGCTTGTCGATGACTCGCCCGAAGCGCTCGGTTTCCTGACCGATGCGCTCGAGCAATCCGGCTTTTCCGTGCTGATCGCCACATCGGGCACGGCAGCACTCGGCATCGTCGAGCGCATCACGCCCGATCTCATCCTGCTCGACGCCGTCATGCCTGCCATGGATGGCTTCGAGACCTGCCGCAGGCTGAAGGCGAATGTCGCTGTGGCGCAGGTGCCTGTCATCTTCATGACCGGCCTGACCGAGACCGAACATGTCGTGCATGCGCTGGAATCCGGCGGTGTCGATTATCTCAGCAAACCGATCAATATCGACGAGCTGCGCGCCCGTATTCGCGTCCATCTCAGAAATGCCCGCTCGACCCAGAGCGCCCGCGTTGCCCTCGACGCCGCAGGGCGCCATCTGCTGGCCGTCAAGGGCGACGGCGCGATCCATTGGTCGACGCCGCAGGCAACGCGCCTTGTCAATGCCGCCATGGGCAGCGACGACGGCATGGAAATCGTCGTCCGGCATATCGCGGGCTGGATGCGCGATCGCGTTGCCGCATCGCGTGACGGCGTCATCTCGATCGCCCATGCCGGCCAGGCGGCACTGCAGCTCGCCTTTCTCGGCGCGATCGGCCCCGACGAATATCTGTTTCGCCTCACCGCCGCCAGCCAGCGCAGCGACGACGAGGTGCTGCGCCAACGCTTCTCGCTCACCCAGCGCGAATCCGAAGTGCTGCTTTGGATCGCCAAGGGCAAGCCCAACCGGGATATCGGCGAAATACTGGGATTGTCGGCGCGCACGGTGAACAAGCACCTCGAACAGATCTACGTGAAGCTCGGCGTCGAAAACCGAGCGTCCGCCGCCGTTAAGGCCACGCATGTGCTGCACGAGATGTGAGTGATCTTGGGCGGCACGGCATCGCCGCTGCCGCCGAAACTCCCGAGGACCTTCGCACCGGCCGGAATTGGGCGGACCCGCTTGCAGCGATAACCGGCACTGCGGCGGACGGGAAACTGACGCCTCCGTCAAACAAAGAAGCCCGGTCGAAACCGGGCTTCGATCTCAAATCCCCAAAAGGGAAGTCAGGCTTACATGCCCTGCGGAACGTATGTGTACTTGCCGTCCGCGCCCTTCTTCCATTCGTACATGATGTAGCCAGGAATTTTCGGGTCGCCCTTCTCGTCGAACGAAATGTCGCCGAGAACTGTCGGGAAGGGACCCTTTTCCTTCATCGCGGTGGCAACGGCTTCAGGATCCACCGAACCGGCAGCCTTGGCCGCACCGGCGATCGCCTGCATCGCAGCGTAGGAATAGAGCGTATAGGCTTCCGGGTTGAAACCGGCGGCCTTGAACTTCTCGACGAGTTCCTTGTTTGCCGGGTTCAGCGTCGGATCGGGACCGAAGGTGTTGAGCGTACCGGCAACGGCGTCACCAGCGATGGAGGCCAGTTCGTTCGAAACGATACCATCGCCCGAGACCAGCGTTGCCTTCAGACCCTGATCGGCAGCCTGACGGATGATCAGGCCGGCTTCGGTATGCAGGCCGCCCCAATAGATGATTGAAACACCGGCTTCCTTCATCTTGGCGATGAGGGCCGAGAAGTCCTTGTCGCCGACATTGATGCCTTCGTACATGACTTCGGTCAGACCGGCGGCATTCATGGCCTTCTTGGTTTCGTCGGCAAGACCCTGACCGTAGGGGGTCTTGTCGTGAACAACGGCGATCTTGGCGTCCTTGAAGTGGTCGGCAAGATACTTGCCGGCGATAGCGCCCTGCTGGTCGTCACGGCCGCAGGTACGGAACGTGTTCCAGAGACCGCGCTCGGTGAACTTCGGGTTGGTAGCGGCCGGAGTGATTTCGAGAATGCCGTTTTCGGCATAGACTTCCGAAGCCGGGATGGAAACGCCCGAGTTGAAGTGACCGATGACGAACTTGACGCCGTCGGCCACGAATTTGTTGGCGACCGAAATGCCCTGCTTCGGGTCGGAGACGTCGTCGCCGAGCTCGATCTTGATCTGCTCGCCGTTGATGCCGCCGGCGGCGTTGATGTCAGCGGCCGCCTGCTCGGCACCCTTCTGAAGCTGCGCGCCGAACGCGGCGTTCGGGCCGGTCAGCGGACCAGCGACAGCGATGAGAACGTCGGCCCAGGCGTTGCCACTGAAGGCGACCATCGCCGTCAGAGCCACTGCCGACAGAAGAGACTTCTTCATATTGTTACTCCCAATTTTTGGGCGGGTTCCGGTCCAAGGCCCAGCGCATTACCCACCATTGACTGCGCCAGGAAAGCTGTTCCACTCTGAAGGCAATTCATGCCTAGTTTCAACGGACTGTCAATGTTTGTCCTTCCACGAAAACGCGGAAGTTTTTTCGTACAGCCAGTAATAGTTGTTGACCATCTGATTGGTGCGGCGATAGCGGAAGCCGGCCGTCGAGAAGACCAGCAGAGTCACGAAATCGACGCCATAATAGAGAGCGCTGAGCATCGGCCCATTGAACAGGGCGTGGTGAAGAAACTGCATCGCCCAAGCGAGCAGGAAAGTGTAGACGACCGCCAGCGGATAATTGTTCCAGCTGTCGGCGACCGCCTTGCCGGCGCGCCAGGCCGTCCAGAAGCCGATCAGCACGACAAGGGCGCGAATGACGAGACGGACGCTGTCATCGCTTTCGAAGAAAAGTCCCTGCATCTCAAACTCTCCCTTCGAGCTAGTGTCTTCCGCCTTCGAGATAGGCGGCGCGGACCTCGGGATTGGCAAGCAACTCCTTGCCGGAACCACTCATCGTCACCTTGCCGTTCACCATCACATAGGCGCGATGCGAAAGCCGCAGCGCCGCGAAGGCATTCTGCTCTACCAGGAACACGGTAAGGCCTTCCTGCTCATTGAGCTTGCGGATCGCCTCGAAAATGCCCTTGACGATCAGCGGCGCGAGGCCGAGCGAGGGTTCGTCGAGCAGCAACAGTTTAGGGCGCGCCATCAGCGCGCGGCCGATCGACAGCATCTGCTGTTCACCGCCCGAAAGCGTGCCGCCGCGCTGGGCGTGACGTTCCTTGAGACGCGGGAAGAGCGTAAAGATCTTCTCGACGTCCTCGGCGAAATATTTGAGATTGTCGAGGCCGGCGCCCATCTGAAGGTTTTCCAGAACCGTCATGCGCGGGAAGATACGGCGCCCTTCAGGCGACTGCGCGATGCGCAGCCGGGCGATTTCATGGGTCGGCATATGGGTAATGTTGCGGCCCTCGAACACGACCGAGCCGGTGCGGGCCTGTGGGCTGCCGCAGATCGTCATCATCAGTGTCGACTTGCCGGCGCCGTTGGCGCCGATCAGGCTGACGATCTCGCCCTTGTTGACCTGGACATCGATGCCGGCCAGAGCACGGATATTGCCATAATAGGTTTCGACGCCATTCACCTGAAGGAGCGGTTGACCGGTCATTACTTCGTCGCCCATCAGTTTGCGCCTCCTTCGAGCTGCTCGACGGTTGCGATCACCTCTTCCACTTCCTCATCCTCGACGCCGAGATAGGCCGCGATGACCTTCGGGTCGTGCTTCACGTGATCCGGCGTGCCATCGGAAATCTTCTGGCCGTATTCGAGGACGACGACGTGGTCGGAGATTTCCATCACAACCGACATGTCGTGCTCGATGAGCAGAATGGAGGTTCCGGTTTCGGCGCGGATGTTCTGCAATAGCGCATTCAGCGTTGCCGATTCGCGAGGGTTGAGACCTGCAGCCGGCTCGTCCAGGCAAAGCAGCTCCGGGCCTGTGCACATGGCGCGCGCGATTTCCAGGCGCCGCTGGGCGCCATAGGGCAAATCGCCGGCCGGATCGTCGGCGCGGTCGATCAGGTCGGCCTTTTCAAGCCAATGGCGCGCGAGCTCGATGGCAGCAGAGGCCTCCCGCCGATAGGGGCCGATGCCGATGAGGCCGAGGATCGTATAGCCCGATGCCTGCATCAGCTTGTTGTGCTGGGCAACCAGCAGGTTTTCGAGAACGGTCAGGCCAGAGAACAGCCGAATGTTCTGGAAGGTGCGCGCCACCTTGGCTTCCTTGGTGATGCGGAAGTCCGGCAGACGCTCCAGAAGATACTGTTTACCGTTCCTCTGATTGAGCGTGATCATCCCCATCGTGGGCTTGTAGAAGCCGGTGATGCAGTTGAAGACAGTGGTCTTGCCGGCGCCGTTCGGTCCGATCAGCGCGGTGATATCGCCGCGCTTGGCTTCGAAGGAGAAGTCGTTGATGGCCATCAGGCCGCCGAACTTCATCGACAGGTGCTCAACCTTGAGCAGCGTATCGCTCGACATCGTGTTGGTAACCGGGCTCATCAACCATGGCCCTCCTTGGTAAAGCTTCCGGATATGGCCTTGCGCTCCTTGAGGAAGGCGGTCGGTTCACGTGAGCCGACGAAACCGCGCGGCTTGAACAGCATGACGACTACCATGGCAAGGCCGAAGAGCAGCATGCGGTAGAGTTCCGGCGTGAAGTCCGGCCCGAAGACCGCTTTCAGGAAGTCCATTTCGCGCAGAGCCTCGGTGCCGCCGACCATGACGATCGCAGCCACGGCAATGCCGGTCAGCGACCCCATGCCGCCGAGAACAACGATGGCGAGAACGACGGCCGATTCCAGGAAGATGAAGGATTCCGGTGAGACGAAGCCCTGGCGTGCTGCGAAGAACGAGCCTGCGAATCCGCCGAACATTGCGCCCGTCGCGAAAGCTGTGAGTTTGGTCGTCACCGTGTTGATGCCGAGCGAACGGCAGGCGATTTCGTCTTCGCGCAGCGCTTCCCAGGCACGTCCGATCGGCATGCGGCGCAGCCGGATGGTGACGTAGGCCGTCAGCATGCAAAGCGCCAGGATGAGATAGAAGAGGAAGATCTTGTAATAGGCGGACGACATCGGCAGGTGGAATAGCTTGGCAAAGCCGCCGGCCGTCGCATCGAAGGGGATGCCGAACAGAGTCGCCTTCGGTATGCTCGAGATACCGAACGTACCCTTGGTCACATCGGTCCAATTGATGAGGACGAGACGGATGATCTCGCCGAAGGCAAGCGTCACGATTGCGAGGTAGTCACCGCGCAGGCGCAGCACCGGAAAGCCGAGGATGACGCCCCAGAGAGCCGCCAGGATGCCGGAAAGCGGCAGCAGCACCCAGAAGGACAGGCCGAAATAGCTCGACAGCAGCGCGTAGGAATAGGCGCCGACCGCATAGAAGGCGACGTAACCGAGATCGAGCAGGCCGGCGAGGCCGACGACGATGTTCAGTCCCCAGGCGAGCATCACGTAGATCAGGATCTGGATGCCGAAATTGTCGACCCATTTCAGCGAGCCCTGGGCACCGACAAGAGCCACGATCACGACAGGATAGAGCACCAGCGCGAGCAGCGCGATCTTCAGGAAGTGCCGATGGAAGAAGTTCTTCTCGGTCGAAATGTCGAGATCGCCTTCCCGTGCCTTTCTGAGCTTGCGGCGGTCGATGTTCGGCTTGATGAAAACGACCATGAGGAAACGGCCGATCGCGGCGACAGCGACGAAGATTGCAAGCAATCCCCAGCGCTGAACGATGATCAGCTCGTTGTTGATGTTCTGGTCGGTCTTCAGACCGACATACAGGACGAACATGCCGAGTGACAGGACGGCGGCGAAAAGGGCTTCGGTAAGGCCTTTGCGGACAAGTCCGGCATCGGGCTTGCCTGCAGAATTCTCGATGTTTGCCATGACGTTAAACCTTCTCGACTTCCGGCCGTCCGAGGATACCCGTCGGCTTGAAGATCAGCACGAAAGCGAGGATGGCGAAGGTCGCCACATCCTTGTAGGCGATGGTGAAATAGGCCGACCACAGCGATTCAATCAGACCGATCATCAGCCCGCCGAGAACAGCGCCCGGCAGCGAGCCGATGCCGCCGAGAACGGCTGCGGTGAATGCCTTCACGCCCGGCGTGAATCCGTCGGCGAATGACGCGACACCATAATACATCAGATACATCGTGCCGGCGACGGCAGCGAGCGCAGCACCCATGACGAAGGTGATCGAGATCGTCTGGTCGACGTTGACGCCGAGAAGCGCCGCCATCTTGCGATCCTGCTCGGTGGCGCGCTGGGCGCGGCCGAGAGCGGTATGGTTGACGATATACCAGAAAATCGTCAGCAGCACCGCGGTGATCACGATGATGATGATCTGCTTCAGCGATACCGAAATGTTGCCGAACTGGTAGACCGAACTGACCATCGGCGGGATCGGCTTGTTGCGCGGGCCCTGCGTCACCTGGATGAAGTTGGACAGCACGATCGACATGCCAATCGCGGTGATCAGCGGCGCCAGGCGGAATGAACCGCGCAAAGGCCGGTATGCGACACGCTCGATCGTCCAATTCCACAAACTCGTCATCAACATCGCGACGACAAGCATCGCCAGCAGCAGAATTGCCACGGGGAGACCTGCAAAGATGGATGTGAGGACGAGAAAGACGATAAGAGCGGCGAAACCACCGAGCATGAAGATGTCGCCATGGGCGAAGTTGATCATGCCGATAATGCCATAAACCATCGTATAGCCGATAGCCACGAGGCCATAGATGGATCCGAGCGTCAGCCCGTTGAAGAGCTGCTGGACGAAATACTCCATATGTCGTTTTCCCCTGGATGCGAGCCGATACGCTGCATCTCTTTTTGGTTCTTCGGTCACCCGTTTCAGGCGACCTCATGACCGCATGCATAGCGGTTTCGCTGCAAATGTGAAGACAAAAAGGATTTTCTCCGGCAGATTCTTGTTCGAACAGGGCTAAATGGCGCATTTTGCACCAAAATCCACAGAAAATCGGCGACGCGCGACCTGTTTTTAGCCAAGATCCGGCACCGAATTAACCATCCGGTGATTTCGTCTTATGATTTCATGAAGTCCCTGCGGCGTAAGCCATTCCACAAAATTGGAAGATGGAGCAAATTCGGACCCTCAGCGCCGCGCTTTGGCGAATCTCATTTCAGCGAATGGCTGCCATCTTTGTCTGACAAGACCGAAGGCTTATGGTAGCATTGCAGACTGAGTTATCGGTGTGGGGAACGCGGGGCGAAACACCATATAAGATCTGGTATGATGACAGGGATGGTTTGCGGACGGGCGACAAGGGGTGCTCGGCGCGCGGCGAACGGCAAAGGACAATGCTGAGGACATTCGAAAGGGCGGCGCTCGAAGCCGGCAAGGCCATCATAACGGTCTTGCGTGAAGGCTTTCCCGTCGCCATGAAGGCGGACGCAAGCCCGGTCACGGTCGCCGACGAGGAGGCCGAACGCATCATCCTTGCGCATCTTGCCCGAGACTTTCCCGAAATACCCGTCGTGGCGGAAGAGTCAGTCGCCGCCGGCAGAGTGCCTGACATCAGCGGTCGGGGCTTCTTCTTGGTCGACCCTCTCGACGGCACGCGGGAATTCGTCGACGGGCGGCAGGAATTCACCGTCAACATTGCCTATATTGAGAACGGCGCGCCGGTGGCCGGGCTCGTCTACGCGCCGGCGCTCGGGCTTGCCTTCTCGGGAGAACGCGGCCACGCCGAAAGGCTCGAGGTCACGGAGGATTTCACCGTCGGCGCACGCAGTGCAATCACCGTGCGCGAGCAACCGGCCGACCGGCTGGCGCTCGCGAGCCTTCGCCATAACAGCCCGGAGACCGGAACCTTTCTCGCCGACCATGCGATTTCCAAGTGCACCAACATCGGCTCGTCGCTGAAATTCTGCCTGCTGGCCGAAGGCAAGGCCGACGTCTATCCCCGTTTCACCCGCACAATGGAATGGGACACGGCGGCCGGCGATGCAGTACTTCGCGCCGCCGGCGGTTCGACCGTGACGCTCGACGGAGCGCCGCTGACCTATGGCAAGACCGGAACGGCGGCCGATTTCGATTTCGCCAACCCGAACTTCATTTCCTGGGGCGGCAGGAAGCGCGTCCTCGAACCCGCGTAACCGCCCGCACGGACCGCACGCAAAGGTTCTGCACTGCGACAAGGTCGATGCCTTCTCGGCCCCCCGTGCCGGCTATCTCAGGGCCGCCGGTCATCTGCTGATTCGCATGGCCGGGCGACAGAGGTGGTTCTGTGGGAATCGTCCGGGTCCCCACACCTTCTGCCTGCAAAAGCGCGCTGATCCCGCCTTGGTTTTGTCACATTTTGGCACTGTAAGGTAATCAGCCAACCGTTCTCGCCGAAAAATTTCGTCCCGGATTTTGTTAAGGTATGGCGCCTTTGGGCAATGCGGTACGTGCCGAAAAGGCACGTCCGGAGCACCCCGCAAGCCCCTGTCAAAGGCCTAAAAACCTTGATGAAATTCCAATTCTTAACGAAATATCATGAGTTTGCCTCAACTTAACGCAAGTGCGAAAGATTTATTGCGATGCGATATTTCACTGGACACCATTACACAATTGTCGCATTTTTCCGTTTTAGTAGGGTTACCAACATCTGAGTGCAGCCCTGGTGACAGGGTAAACCATTGATCGCCTATTGCCGCCGCGCCCCTCGAAGACAACAGAGTACGATCCTTGAGCATCACGGAACTAAACAACACCATTTCGACAGAGTCCTTCCGGCCGAGCCGCCGCCAGCAGCCGAGCCTGAAGATCCAGACTCCTGTAATCCACAGCGATGCGCCGCAGGCGCCTTGGGTGGATCTCGTCCTGAAGCGGGCGTTCGACATTGTTTCGTCGTTGAGCGCCCTCCTCGTCCTCGCGCCTCTGCTTCTCCTCGTCGCCCTCTTGATTAAGCTGGACAGCCCCGGACCGGTGCTGTTCAAGCAGACCCGTTGGGGTAGGAACTGCAAGGCGATCAAAGTCTACAAGTTCCGCTCCATGCGCACCGATCTGTGCGATGTCTCGGGCGTCGCTCAGACGGTGAAGAACGACCCGCGCGTCACCCGCATCGGCGCCATCCTGCGCCGCACGAACATCGACGAATTGCCGCAGCTGTTGAACGTGTTGTTGGGCGACATGTCGGTCGTCGGCCCGCGCTGCCACGCAATCGGCATGCGCGCCGGCGGCATGCTCTACGAAGAGCTTGTGCCGGAATACCACCAGCGCCACGCAATGCGTCCGGGCATGACCGGTCTCGCCCAGATGCGCGGCCTGCGCGGCCCGACTGATCGTCCTGCGAAGGCGCGCGCCCGCATCGCCTGCGATCTCTATTACGTCGGGAATTTCTCGATCTGGATGGATATGCGCATCATTGTCGGAACCGTCCTGTCGGAACTGGCCGGCGGAAAAGGCTTCTAGGCTTTATTGTGAGAAAGGGCCGGCTGCTCCGTCAGCCGGCACCGAAATGCTCCGGCGACGCCTGCAATGCGGTTGAGCGAATCGAGCTTGCCATCGCGCTCCTCTGATACCCCAACGATCCATGCGACGAGATCGAGAAGATTCAAGTCTCGTCCCTACTCCTGCCGTCAGCCGAACCAGCGCCGCGCGTCTTAGGAGGCGTTGACTGAAGCGCGAGGGACCCGGCAGCGCTTTGGATAGCCTCAGGCCGTAGTGCGTTGCCATTGACGCCCCCTGCCGGCATGGCCAGCTGCCTGACAAACGCAAAAATGTATTGTTTCGGGTCAGCGTCACGCAATGCGAAGGCGACGGTATTCTTCGCCGCATCCGGGAAGAACGCATCGAGATGGCGATTTCCTGATTGGCCGCCTTCTCGTAAACGAACCCTCGGCAAAGAAGATCGGCAGGATCGCCCGCTTCATCGCCATCACTGGCCTGCAGCAGTAAAAAAGGTCGGCGGCCTAAAGCTGACGATTTGCAGTGGTTCAAAGTGCGTCGCATGAATCACATTTGCTGCGACGCGCAGTGGATATCCAAGTCTGCAAGCTCCGCCATCTCATCGAGCCGTGCCTTCTTCGCCGCTGTCGAACTGCAGAGACGAAGATGCAGCGCCCCCGTTGTCAACGGCAGCCGTTGTCGACGGCGCGTTTTTTATCGTCCTGATCTCGTGTGACCGATTTCGGTTCGGTCTTGTTGCCGGGGATGAGAAGCGCGCGCCGCAGCGTCGCTGAAGGCGGCTTGGCTGCCTAAACGGGACAGAAAGCGTCAAAATCGTACGAACTGGGCCGATGCAGGCAAGATCGGAGAGGTGGGCTCGCGAGGCAGACGCCCATTCATCCGCCACTCCGGGGCGTCTAAATTTGTTATCAAAGTCTTACGTTGGGCTTAGGCAATTTTTAAATGTGGCAGGCTAGAGTGGCGCTCGTGGTCTTGCGTTGTGTAGAGAGTCCAATGACCGAAATGATACGTCCCCGAGTGAAATATGTCATCGGCCCCGATGGCAGCCCCCTGACCATCGCGGACCTTCCGCCGCCCAATACGCGGCGCTGGGTGATCCGCCGGAAGGCAGAGGTTGTCGCGGCTGTTCGCGGTGGCCTGTTGAGCTTGGAAGAGGCCTGCGAGCGTTACACGCTCACGGTCGAAGAGTTCCTGTCCTGGCAGTCCTCGATCAACAGCCATGGCCTCGCCGGCCTGCGCACCACGCGCATTCAGCAGTATCGCCACTGATCGCCCGCCAGCATCGACGATTTATTTCGGGCCGCATGCGTCTCCCGTCAGGGAGTGCAGAAGGCCCGAAATCATTGACGAGGCCGCGTAGCACCACAGGCCAGGCGGGGTGAAAGCATCCGCCACTCCCGTCGTCTTCGCCGCCGCAATGACGATCGCGACCAGCAGCACGTCCATCATTGACCACTTGGACAGATGCGGCACGACGCGATGATAAAATAGACTGCTGGCCCCGCCGCCGGCACCTGTTGCTTCCGCAGCGATCCCAACCATCTTTAGAATCGGTAGTACGATCGAGACCAGTCCGACGATCGCCGCCAGCAGCCGATCCCCGCCCTGCCAGAGCGAGACGACGATTTCGACGAGCGACGGGGTCTGATCGAAAAAATACAATGTCTCGAAACGGACCAGCGGCAAGATGAGGCCAAGCGCCAGCAGGAACGGCGCAATCACGAGAAGAACCGGTCGGATCACCGCAAGCGCCTTCATCCGCCGGAAGCTCGCACCGATCCGACCTTTTTCATGAACACTGCGTCTCCTCCGGGAACTGCCTCGCCGGCTTGGCATGATCGCGACGCCGTGTCACCGTCGCCGGCGACAATATCCCCATCCCTCTGCGAGGAAAGACAAATGGACATTCGAAACGAGGAAGGCGGCTCCGGCGGACGTTATGCGGCCGAGGTAGAAGGGCATCAGGCGGAGATGACCTATTCGCGCACATCGCCGAAACTTATCATCATCGATCACACCGCTGTTCCCGATGCCCTGCGCGGCAAAGGTGTCGGCCAAGCATTGGCGCTGCACGCGGTGGAGGCCGCTCGCACCGGCGGCTGGAAGATCATTCCGCTCTGCCCTTTTTTCAAGGCGCAGGCGCAGCGCCACCCGGACTGGCGCGACGTCGTGAACTGATTCCCGTGGCTGGCGGCGATTTCTAAACCCCCCGACGTCTTTTCAGAGCCGCGAGGAATGCAGCAACCGTTCAGCTGATCGTGCTTTGCGAAAAGCGAACCCGATTTTTTCGGGCTGATGCGCCAGAGGGGCGATATCGCGACGTGAGACGGGAAACACCAAAAGCCATGTATGACGGACCAGCGCGCCCATCATACATGGCTTCTCTGTGGCGATTCCCGGGGCGCCGAAGCCGGCGCCCGTCATTTTCTCCTACGCCCTGGCTCGGGCGCCGCTGTCACGTTCTTCCAGCGCCGACGCCCTTGCATATTCCGCCTGCATCTCCTCAAGCGCCAGTTCCAGCGCCTCTTCCTGCATCTTCAATTCCTTGATCGAAACCTGCAGGTTGTCGGCCCGCTGACGCGCGGCCTTGGCGAAGGTCGGATAAGCAAAGTGATTCGGGTCTGATATACCGGACTTCTTTTCCTCGACGACGATCTGGCTCTCCAGATCCTTCGTCATCCGTTCGAATTCGGACATCATCATCTGCAACTGCTGCAACTGACGTCGTTTTTCGTTCACCTGAAACTCTTTCAGGCGAACGAGACTTTCTCGCGACTTCATACGCATTACTCCCGTGATGCGAGACCCCGGCTCAACTTGAAACCGCCCTGCGCGCCGCTTTGACACGGTTTGCTAAAAAATTTCCTGCGATATTAACAAAAACCTACCGCTGGTAACCTTTCGTTTACGGGCATCGTTAATGATAGGCCCGATGATTTAAGGGTCGGTAAATGCCGCGGCATGAACTTCGAACCTTTTCATTGGCGAGTCGGATGAATCACTTAGCGCTGTTTCCTAATGTTAAAATTGAGGAGCGTCTTTTTGAGATTCCTATTGGAAAACAGAGAAATGGAAAAATTATTTAATAAATTCGATACTCCTTGCCAGAGTGAATCAGAATTTGTTAACCATTTCGTGGCAGCTTCCAAATCACGTAGCTTGTTCGGTAGCGTGTAGGGGGCCAGACCACCTTTCGGCGGCGGTAAAGGGGATAATTATGCGGGTACTTCTCATCGAGGACGACAGCGCTACGGCGCAGAGCATCGAGTTGATGCTGAAATCTGAGAGTTTTAATGTTTATACCACCGATCTCGGTGAAGAAGGCGTCGATCTGGGCAAGCTGTATGATTATGATATCATCCTTCTCGATCTGAACCTGCCCGACATGTCCGGATATGAAGTGCTCCGCACTCTCCGTCTGTCGAAGGTCAAGACACCGATCCTCATTCTGTCGGGCATGGCCGGTATCGAAGACAAGGTTCGCGGCCTCGGCTTCGGCGCCGACGACTACATGACCAAGCCGTTCCACAAGGACGAACTCGTCGCCCGCATCCACGCCATCGTCCGCCGCTCCAAGGGCCATGCCCAGTCGGTGATCATGACCGGCGAACTGATCGTCAATCTCGATGCCAAGACCGTTGAAGTCGGCGGCCAGCGCGTCCACCTGACGGGCAAGGAATATCAGATGCTGGAGCTGCTTTCGCTCCGCAAGGGCACCACTCTGACCAAGGAAATGTTCCTCAACCATCTTTATGGCGGCATGGACGAGCCGGAACTGAAGATCATCGACGTCTTCATCTGCAAGCTGCGCAAGAAACTTGCCAACGCCGCCGGTGGCGCCAACTATATCGAGACCGTCTGGGGCCGTGGTTACGTCCTTCGCGAGCCGGATGGCGCCGAATATGCGGAAACCGCCTGAGCTTCCAATCTTCCGGTCCCCCTTATCGGATGACGAAATCCCGCCCTTCCGGCGGGATTTTTCGTTTTGGCTGGCAATGAGAGTGAAATGGCCTGAGACCTTGATCGACCTGAAGTCCATCGTCCCGGTGAGGAAGCGAAGTCGCAGCGTCAACCGGCGTGCGCACTTTTTGGCGGAAGACTCCGGGAATGGATGATGTCGGCGGAATGCGCCGGCCGTCAGGCGGCGATCGCTCGATTTCCGAAAACGGCGGTCAGGATCTTGCGATCGAAGGGTTTGAGCAGGAAATCCGTGGCGCCGGCCCGTTTGCCCGCCATCAGTTTCTTCAGGTCCGCTTCGATGACGCAGTAATAGATCTTGACGTCCTTGCCCCCGTCCATGGCGCGGATGGCGGCAATGAGGTCGAGGGCGCCTTCCATGCCGGAATCGACGATCAGATATTCCGGCAGTTCCGCCTGGCAGCGCTGCAGCGCCTCGCTGGCATTGGAAGCCTCGCTGACGAGAAAATCGAGTTCGGAGAGAATGCGCTTGCCGACCTTGCGGACAATGTCCGAATTATCGGTGATCATGAACCTTTGCATGACTGCTCCTTTGCCCCCGCATTCGTCGCAACAAGAGGCCTCTCACAACCCTAGAGGATAGGTCCATCACGCTAAGGAATCGTTACCGGATGGGCGCCGACACCGTTCCGGGCTCCGAAATCAAGCAGCAGGGACCAACGCCGTGAACACCAATTCCTCGGCGCTGGCGCCGTGATCGAGCGTCATTCCGCACTCCTCAGCCAGCAGCACGGTGTAATAGGGCTGTATCGAATGGGCGTCGATTGCCTCTTCGATCGTACCGGTCGATATTTCAACGAATTTCGGCGGCAAGCGCATCATCTTGCCCTTGGCCGTGAGCGTGAATTTGGCGTCGAATTCGGGATTTTCGAGCGTCACCTCGAGCACGCCGCCGCGTGGAATGGAGGAGTAGGCGACGAGGAAGAGATTGAGCAGCAGCTTGACCCGGTTCTTGGCAACGATGGCGCGCGGTCCGTTCCAGATCACCTCGGTTTTTTTCTCCGCCAGCGCAAAATCCTTGGCGGCCCGCTCTGCCTCGCCGGTGTCGATCGAAGCACCGACGGAACCGGATGCGCCAAAGGCAAGGCGCGCGAATTTCAGCCGGACGGAAGCATTGAGCGCGCTGGTGCGGATCAGGTCCATCGCATCGGAATCGGCACCGCCTTCATCCAGAAGTTCCAGACCGTTATTGATCGCACCGACGGGCGAGATGACGTCGTGGCAAACGCGGCTGCAGAGGAGCGCGGCCAGATCCGGGCCGGATAGGGTAAGGTTCGGGTTCTTGGACATCATCGTCTCCTGAAGGGCGGCAATCTCATCGCGCCCGGTAATATGCGTCAGCTAAATTGCGCGAAGTTTGCGATCGTATTGGGTGCCATAATGACACCATATTTGGTAAACCGATTGTTAAGATCATCGGCGCAAAATGCAGCAATTGACGCGAGCGGTTGTCCGCTCCCCGACCAACGACGAACGGATGACACCATGCGCCCTCGATTTCCGCACCGATTCATCGGCTTCTGCAGGTTGCTCTCGGCCCTCGTCTTTTCCTCGATGATGGTTGCCGGGCCGGCCGCCGCTCAGAACAACGGTCAGTATACGATGCAGGAAATCATCGATACCGGCCACTCCTTCTTCGGCTCCGCCAGCGGCGGTCTCGCCAAGGTGGTGGAAAGCGCCTTCCAGAAATACGGCCTGCCGAACGGTTACATTCTCGGACAGGAAGGCGGCGGCGCCTTCATCGCCGGTCTCACCTATGGCGAAGGCCAGCTGAACACCAAAAACGCCGGCGAGCACCCGCTCTACTGGCAAGGGCCCTCCCTCGGCATCGACTACGGCGGACAGGGCTCGCGCGTCATGATGCTGGTCTACGATCTGCCCTCCATCGACGGCATCTATGCCCGCTTCGGCGGCGTCAGCGGCTCGGCCTACGTGATTGCCGGCGTCGGCATGACGGTACTGAAGAACAACGACGTGCTGGTCGTGCCGATCCGCACCGGCGTCGGCGCCCGACTCGGCGTCAATGTCGGCTACCTCAAGATCACCCAGGCGCCGACCTGGAACCCCTTCTGAAGCCGCAGGAGCGTTGGAAACTCTCGCCACCCGCATCGGCGGCCTTGCCCCGATGCGCCATGCGTGCTTAATCATCACGGATGACCCGGAATATGACACCGAACGCGTAATCGGTTTTCGGATGTCACGTTCCGGCCAACGGAGACGGGATTCAGATCTTAGGCCGACTGGGCTGAAATCCTGTTTTGGTATCAACATTGAATCGATGGCCTCGCCGTGATCGAATACGCTCTCTTGTTCGGACTGGGCTTCCTGACCGCGGCCTTCCTCGTCTTTCTGATTTCGCCGGCCGTACACCGCCGCATCGTCTGGTATACAGAAAACCGGCTGAAAGCGACGATGCCGCTGAGCCCGCAAGAGGTTCGCGCCCAGAAAGATATGGTGCGCGCCCTTTATGCCGCCGAAAACGCGCGCACCACCCAGGACCTTCTGCGTGAACGCGAAAAATCCCTCTCGCTTCAACTGCGGCATGACTCCCTTGCCGTCGATGCCGGCAGGCTTGCCGCCGATATCGTGGAATTGCAGGCCCAGATCGGCGAGATGCATGTCGAGGCGGCCGAGCAGCGCTCGCACCTGCGCAAGGATGAGAACTATATCAGCCAGTTGAAGACCAATCTGCATATTGCCGAGCAATCCGCTGCCAACAAGGAGAGCGAACTGGCGGCAATGCGGACGCGGCTGAGCAAGCTCAGCGAACAAACCGACGGGCTCAGGATCGATCTGGCCGCGCGCGACACAGAGGCGGAAAGCCTGAAATTGCGCGCCAACGCGCTGCGCGACGAACGCGATACATTGCGACAGGACGTCACCCTGCTGCAGAAGCGGGCCAAGGATGCCGAGCAGAAACTGACACAGCAGCAGCACTTGGTGATCCGTCTGGAAGACAAGGCCGCGCGCGAGAGCGCATCCGCCGCCGAGAAGGAAAGCCTGCTCGCCCGCCGTCAGCAGGAAATCGCCAAGCTGAAGGAGCAGTTGAAAGCCGCCAATGCCGAGATCCGCAAGATCAACCGGCTGCTGCGCGACGCCGGCTTGGCCAAAATGGTGGCGGACCTGCCGGCGGAACCGACAGCCGAAAACACAACCGAGTCCATGCTCGATACCGCCGCGGTGGCGGCTGAGATGGGCGAGGATGCCCGCAAGCGCAGCGCCGCCCTTGCCGAGCGCCTGCAGAAGGCAAAGTCCATCCCCGGACGTGATGGTGCGATCCGCGAGGAGATCGCCTCGATCGCCGCCAATATGGTGGCGCTGACCGCACTCAACGAAGGCCCTTCCTCGCCGATCCGAACCTTGCTGCCGGATGCCGGGGCCAAGAATCCGAACGACCGCGTCAGCCTTGCCGACAGGGCGGCCGCCATCATTGCCAATCCGGTGCGTTAAAGCATGTCGCGCAAAAGTGTCCGGCGGTTTTGCGATAACGACATGCGGGAAAATTAAGATCTAAAGCGCGGCGAGCGGATCTGAAAGATCGCGACGTGCTTTAGCGGTCAGATCCGCCCCATGGCCGAGGCCATGGAAAACAGCGCGATCCCCGTCGCTGTCGCCGCATTGAGGCTGTCGAGCTCGTCCGATTGCGGGATGCGCGCGCTCTGAAAGCGGGCCAGAAGCGCCTCCGGCAAGCCCTCCCCCTCCGTGCCGACGACGAGTGCCATGCGTGCTGCAGCCGGAATGGCGCGAATGTCCGTCTTGCCGTGGGGCGAAAGCGTCCAGATGGCAAAACCCCCTTCGGCGAGCGCAAGGAGCAGGTCCAGTGCCTTGCCGCCGCGCCGGTGTGGAACGCGCAGCACCGAACCGACGGACACACGCAGGGCTTTGCGATATAGAGGGTCACAGGAAGTTTCGTCGAACAGCACGGCATCTGCCCGGAAGGCGGCGGCGTTGCGGAACATCGAGCCGGCATTGTCGTGATTGGAAATGCCGCATCCGACGAGGACCAGCGCCCGCTCCGGCAGGGCGTCAATGAGTGCTGCCCCGTCACGCTCCTCCCGCCGGCCAAGCGCCAGAACGCCTCGATGCAGATGGAAACCGACGATGCAGGCAAGCGCGTCAGCCTCGGCGACATAGACCGGCACGTCGGCCGGAAACAGGTCCAGGATCGGCAGGAGGCCTGCGACGCGGTTACGCAGCAGCAGTATCTTTTCGGCGCGAAAGCCGCGGCCTTCCGAATGCGCCTCGGCGAGCATCCTAAGCACGACGGTCCCCTCGGCGATGAAGCGGTTCTCCCGCCCGGTCAGGTCGCGCTCGCGGATATCCCGGAATTCCGCGATGCGCGGATCGTCGGCATTTGCGATGGCGATCGGGGCAGCGACCATGTCGGCCTCAATTGCCCGTGACGGTCAGGTCAGCGACGGTGCGGCCGGTCCGGAGATCGAAGATCAGCGCCTGGCCCTTGCCCTCGACGGTCTGACCGTAAAACAGGATCTGTCCCGCCGAGAACGAGGTCGACTGCACCTTGAAACCCAGCGGCAGGGAAACGGTCGCTGCAAGCGGCGCATCCGAGGGCACACCGGAGGCGGCAGTGGGAGCCGTCTCCTTCGGCTCGCGCATCGTCTTGTAGACAACCGCGCCGAAGACCGCCATAAGGCTCACGAACATGATGGCGCCGGAAACGATCTGCAGGCGGACCATCTTGCGCCGGACACTTTCCATCGCCGGATCAAGGGGCTTCTCTTCCTGGTCGTCTGGCTCGATTGCTGTCATCTGTGCGTCCCGTTCAAAAATATGTCGGAGAAAAAGCGTCTTGAGCGACCCCTTTAAACAAGCAGCCGGCATTAGAAAAGTCCTGACCGCCGATGAAACCGCCGAAGGCCGGCTCGACGCCTGGCTGACGGCGCAGGTCGGCGAGGATTTTTCCCGCAGCCGTATCAAGGCGCTGATCAAAGAGGGGCAGGTTTCTTTGCGAGGCGAGCAGGTTACCGATCCGCAGCGCAAGGTGCGCGTCGGCGACAGTTTCGAAATCACCCTGCCCGAGCCTGAAGACCCGACTCCAAAGGGCGAAGATATCCCGCTCGACATCCTTTATGAGGACGATGACCTCATCGTCATATCGAAACCGGCGGGTCTGGTCGTCCATCCCGGCTCCGGTAACTGGACAGGAACGCTGGTCAACGCGCTGATATATCATTGCGGCGATACGCTTTCCGGCGTCGGCGGTGTGCGCCGCCCCGGCATTGTCCATCGTCTCGACAAGGACACGACAGGGGTCATGGTCGTCGCCAAAAACGACATTGCCCATCGCCACCTCTCGCTCCAGTTTGCCGACCATGGCCGCACCATGCCGCTGGAGCGGGCCTATCAGGCAATCGTCTGGGGCCGCCCCCGGTCGCTGACAGGCACGGTTGACGCGCCGCTCGGCCGCGCCACCGGCGATCGCACCCGCCGCGCCGTCAAGCGCCCCGACAGCCAAGACGCCGACGAGGCGATCACCCATTACGAGGTGATCGAGCGCTTCCACGAAACCCCGGACGCGACGGCGCTCGCCTCGCTGGTCGAGTGCCGCCTCGAAACCGGCCGCACCCACCAGATCCGTGTGCATATGGCCCATATCGGCCACCCGCTGCTCGGCGACACGGTCTACGGAGCCGGCTTCAGGACCAAGGCCAATCTGCTGCCCGAAGAGATCCGCAGACTGGTCAACGGGTTCGACCGCCAGGCGCTGCATGCCTTCATGCTGCAATTCGAGCATCCCCGCAGCGGCGAACTCATGCATTTCGAGGTATCGCTGCCACAAGATATGGTGGAACTTGTGGAGGCATTGCGGAGTTAGAGGGAACTGCGGAATTCTGCCTCCCCGTCTCACACCTTCGTGAGACGCGCCTTGAACCGCCGTTTCGCCATACTTATCTGTATATAGACTTAGTGCGGGCTTGGAACAAAAGCCGCACGCTCCGGTTCGCCTTTTAACGCGGGGGCGCGTTTTCATCGGGAGCCGGAATTCACTTTAGGAGGGTGCACAATGGCCCGAAATACCTTGCCGTCCATAACCGCCGGCGAAGCCGGCCTCAATCGTTATCTCGACGAAATCCGCAAATTTCCGATGCTCGAGCCGCAGCAGGAGTATATGCTGGCGAAGCGTTATGCCGAGCACGGCGACCGCGACGCCGCTCACAAGCTCGTCACCAGCCATCTGCGCCTCGTCGCGAAGATCGCCATGGGTTATCGCGGCTACGGCCTGCCGATCGGCGAAGTTGTCTCCGAAGGCAATGTCGGCCTGATGCAGGCTGTCAAGAAATTCGATCCGGAGCGTGGCTTCCGCCTCGCCACCTATGCCATGTGGTGGATCAAGGCCTCGATACAGGAATATATCCTGCGCTCGTGGTCGCTGGTGAAGATGGGGACGACCGCAAACCAGAAGCGCCTGTTTTTCAACCTGCGCCGGCTAAAGGGCCGTATTCAGGCGATCGACGATGGCGACCTGAAGCCGGAGCACGTATCGGAAATCGCCACCAAGCTGAACGTCTCGGAGGAGGAGGTCATTTCGATGAACCGCCGTCTCTCCGGCGACGCCTCGCTGAACGCGCCGATCAAGGCGGCCGAAGGCGACAGCGGTCAATGGCAGGACTGGCTTGTGGACGAGCACGACAGCCAGGAAGACGTGCTAATCGAACAGGACGAGCTCGAAACCCGCCGGCGCATGCTGAGCAAGGCAATGAGTGTGCTGAACGAACGCGAGCGCCGCATCTTCGAGGCCCGCCGCCTCGCCGAGGAGCCGGTGACCCTGGAAGACCTGTCGGCCGAATTCGACATCAGCCGCGAACGCGTCCGCCAGATCGAGGTTCGCGCCTTCGAAAAGGTGCAGGACGCTGTCCGCAAGGAAGCCCTGGAACGCGCCAAAGCTATCCGCGTCGTCGAAGCCACGGCCTGATACGGCTGAAGTCTAATTGGCAACGCCATCTCCCCAGCGCGGGAGGTGGCGTTGTTGTGTCTGAGGTGAGGCTTAGGGAGGACGCGAGACGTGGCCAAGAGTCCCCTTCTCCTCAGCGGGGGACCGAAGGACGGGTTGAGATGCGCGGCTCAACCCCGGTCGATGCCAGCAGGCAGATGAGGGGGTGAGCGGCGAAGCCGCGAATGCGCTGAGCGCAAGCGAAGTTCAATTTGAACGGCGCGCCCTGTCGACACCCTCATCCGGCCCTTCGGATCATTTCTCCCCGCTCGGGAGAAGAGGGGAGCCAAGCCCGCTTGCCCGGAGGGATCGGATCCGGCCGCGCATACTCTTAACCAAACTGGGAAGGGTGGCGGCGACCGGATGAAGGGAGGCGCAAGCGAAGGATAATGAAATACCCCTCACCGCCCCCGCGAAACACCTCACTGGCTCGTCGACACATCTCCGAGCGCGGTCCATTCCTTGATGGCGGTATTGAAGGCATCCGTTCCCGTGCCGCCCTTCTCCATCGTCAGCAGCGCGCGGCGGCCGTTGCGGTAGGTGATCGGAATATCGATCCAGTTGCGGGTCGACATCAGGTCGAGATTGGCCTTGCGCGCGTCGGGATAATCATTGAGCGCGATCATGTGGAAATCGTCGGTGATCTTGGCCGGAACCGCAATCAGCGCGTCGCCACGATCCTGTTCCGTGCGCTTCATCGAGATGCGCTGGACGCTGTCGATGCTGCCGCCTTCGAAATTGGGCGGCACCGAGAAGACGATCTCGACAAGATGGCTTGCCGGCAGCGACGGATCGGAGTTGCGCTTGAAAGTGACGAGAGCCGAGAGATTACGCTCGGGAACGGTGATATTGCCCTGGACGGTCGCTTCCTGCCGGCCACCCTGGCCGGCCTCGCGCTGTACACTCCAGACGACCGTTCCCTCGATCGCCGTCGGCGAGCTCTGGCCGATACGCTCCTCGTAGAGGAACATCTTCTCCGACGTCCCAACCGGGGCGGCCTGCTGCGGCGATGCCGCCGGACCGTTCGGCGTCAGCGTTTCCGGCCGGGCGGTATCGCCTTGCGCGCTGGCAGGCGGCGTATCCGCAGCCGCGACATTCTGCTCGGCCACCGATTTCCCTTCGGCGGTCGGCGTTCCCGGCACGGACGCCGGGCCGCTGTCGACTTCAGTCCCATCGGAAAGCAGCCGCTGGGTGAATTTGGAATTGGCCGCCGCACCGTCATTGTTCAATGATGCCACTTGCTGGTCCGGCTGTGCCGGTGCTGGTGCCGCCGGCGTGTTCTGCGCTTCCGGCGCGGCTGGCTGGGCTGACGCCGGCGTGCTGGGCGGAGCAGGCGTTTCGGAACTCGCCGGCGTCATGGCCGCCTCGTTCCTCGTGGCCTGCGATGGCGCAGAGCTGACAAGCCCGTCGACCATTGCCACCAACGCCTCCCTGTTCATCCAGCCGGCATAGACGCCGCCGCCGATCAGGATAAGCGCGAAGATGAGGGTGATTATCGTGCCGATACCGAAGCGCCGCCGCTTCGGCTCCATGCGGAAATTCTTGCCCTGCAGCTTGGCGGCGACAATCTGATCGATATCCATCGTCGGATTGGCGTCGTCATCGTCAGCGGCGAGCGATCCGCGGCGGTCATACCCGCGCAGTGCCTTGGCTTCGCGCCATGCCTCGCTCGGCGCGCCGGCGGCGGGCGCGGCCTTGCCATCGTGCACTTCAGCAAAAATATCGACATCGTCGAAATGCGAGGAAACCGGCGTCTTCTTGTTGCTGCCAGCCTCGATCGGCGGCAGATCGTCGAAGGCGGCCGTTTCCCAGGAGAAACTCTCCTTGGCAGCCGGCATGACCGCCGCGGGTGCGATCTTTTCGAGGCTCGATATCACCTCTTCGAAGGCGCGCGCCGAGGTGTCGGCGGCGACCGGAGCAGTTTCCGAATATTGCCGAAGCTCCTCTTCCGCCCATTCGGTCTCGGCATCCTTCGGCGCCGGAGCCGGTGTTTCGGCCGCGGGTTCGGTCCAGACCGGGTCGAAATGCGCAGCCGCATCCGCCTGCAGCGGCGCCTCTTGGCTGTGTTCGACGAATTCCTGCGCACGATTGAAATCGGCGACCGGCTCGACCAGCCGATTGGACGCGTGCTCTATGCCGCGCGCGACCGGCTGAAACGATTCGACGGGCTCGTAAGCCGCCTCGGCCGGCTTGTGGCTTTCAACGGCCGCCGCTTCGGCCGCGACCTGTTCGGCTTGTGCCGGAAACGGCTCGCCGGCTCGATCTTCGTCGGCTTGCTCGTAGCCATGCTCGGCAGGCGACGGTTCGAAGCCGCCATGGTCAGACGCCACCGCTTCGCCAGCGACCTCACGCGCCTCGCCGGCATGCCATTCCTCGGCCGGCGCCTCCTCCTCATGAGAGGGATGCCAGTATGATTCAATGGGCGATTCCGTCTCGGTCGAAACCGGTGTTTCCACGAGCGCGGGCTCTGCAGGCTCAGGTTCTGCAGACTCGACGTCCTCGGCTACGACCTCTTCCGCAGCTTCCTGCGGTGCGGCGGCTTCGACGCGATCGGGGTCATCGACGGCCTCTGCCGCCGGTGGTTCCGCATCGGCTTCATCGATCGGCTCGTCGACGGCCGGCTGCGCCACGTGCGCCGGTTCGCTTTCACCGCGAGCCGCAAGTTCTTCGACGGGATCTGGCGCGGCGACGGCCGCAGCCTCATCGAGCGACACCGCCTCGGAGTGTTCACCCTCCACTTCGCGGATGGCGGCCTCGAGCTTTTCGAGCTGGCGTTGCAGCATGGCTTCCGGCGGACGCGGCTTCATGTTCTCGAGCTGCCGCTGCACTGCGCCGCGGGCACGTTCGTAGACCTTTACCCGCATCTCGGGGGTATTTTCGGCCAGGCCGTCGACGGCCCGCCGAATGACTGCAATAAAATCCGCCATCAGTACTTTCTCAAGAAGTCCGGTATTCTCCCGAACCTATCCTCCACAGTGACCGGTGACCTTAATCCTCAAACGGATCGGTCACAAGTATGGTGTCGTCCCGCTCCGGGCTGGTGGACAGGAGCGCGACAGGCGCCCCGATCAGCTCTTCGACCTGGCGAACATATTTGATCGCCTGCGCCGGAAGATCTGCCCAACTGCGGGCGCCGACGGTCGATTCCTTCCAGCCCTCCAGCGTGATATAGATCGGTTCGACCCTAGCTTGCGCTCCCTGGCTTGCGGGAAGATGATCAATCTGTTCGCCGTCGAGCATGTAGCCGACGCAGATCTTCAGTTCCTCGAGGCCGTCGAGCACATCGAGCTTGGTGAGCGCGATGCCGGTGATGCCGTTGGTGGCGACCGACTGACGGACCAGCGCGGCGTCGAACCAGCCGCAGCGACGCTTGCGCCCCGTCACGACGCCAAACTCATGACCCTTTTGGCCCAGAAACTCTCCGATTTCATCCTTCAGTTCCGTCGGGAACGGGCCCTCGCCGACACGGGTCGTATAGGCCTTCGTGATGCCGAGGATATAACCCAGTGAACCCGGCCCCATGCCGGAACCGGCGGCCGCCTGACCAGCCACGGTATTCGAGGAGGTGACGAAAGGATAGGTGCCGTGGTCGATATCAAGCAGGCTGCCCTGTGCACCTTCGAAGAGGATGCGGGCCCCCCTGCGGCGCTCCTTGTCGAGGAAAAGCCAGACGGTATCGCGGAACGGCAGTACCCGTTCGGCGACCGAGGTCAGTTCGTCCATGATGGTCTGGTGGCTGACTTCGGCGACACCGAGGCCGCGGCGAAGTGCATTGTGATGGGTGAGTATCCGATCGACCTTGCCGGGAAGGCTGTCGAGATCGGCAAGATCCATTACCCGGATCGCGCGGCGGCCGACCTTGTCTTCATAGGCCGGACCGATGCCGCGGCGCGTCGTACCGATCTTGGTGCCGCTGTTGGATGCCGCGTCCTCGCGCATCGCGTCGAGCTCCCGGTGCAGCGACAGGATGAGCGTCGCGTTGTCGGCCACGCGCAGATTGTCGGGGGTGATCCTCACGCCCTGGCCGGCGAGCTTTTCGATCTCGGCGATCAGCGCATGCGGGTCGACCACGACGCCGTTGCCGATCACCGCCATCTTGCCCGGACGCACGACGCCGGACGGCAGCAGCGACAGCTTGTAGCTCGTGCCGTCGATGACGAGCGTATGGCCGGCATTGTGTCCGCCCTGATAGCGCACGACGATATCCGCGCGTTCCGAAAGCCAGTCGACAATCTTGCCTTTGCCTTCGTCACCCCATTGCGAACCGACCACGACCACGTTCGTCATCTAACTCTTCCTGTTACCGGCGCGGAACCGCGCACCTGCTCAAACCCGCGCATCTATAAAGCTTTGTTTTTGGGAAAGCGACCCTGTTGTCGCAGACGATTGGGCTTTTTACGTGACAAATCAGCACTCGGCAGGCTATTTCCCCTGGGAAAACGCCGCTTGTTGATCACCAAAAGACGAGGAACAAACGCTCTTGCAAGCCACGGCCTATATTTGGCTCGTCATCGCCACCCTCTGCTGGGGCGGCAACTCCGTCGCCGGCAAGCTCGCGGTCGGCCATGTCAGTCCGATGATGCTGACCTTCCTGCGCTGGTTCCTTGCCGTCGCGGTGATCACCCTGATCTCGGTGCCGCAACTCAGGAAGGACTGGCCGATAGCCAGGAAAAACCTGCCGCTGCTGCTGTGCTACGGCGCCATCGGCTACAGCCTCTTCAATGCCATGCTCTACTCGGCGGTGCAGTATACGACGGCGATCAATGTAGCCATCGAACAGGCCGGCATTCCGATGCTGATCTTTCTGCTGAATTTCGTCTTCTTCCGCACCGGCATTTCGCTGGCGCAATGCTTCGGCTTCGCAATGACGCTGCTGGGCGTGGCGCTGACAGCGGCCCACGGCGACCTCGCCACACTGCTGCAGCTGCAGCTCAACTGGGGCGACGGGCTGATGCTGATCGCCATCGTCGCCTATTCGCTCTACACGATCTTCCTGCGCTGGAAACCGCGGGTCGACTGGCGAACGCTGATGGCCTTCCCGGCCATTGCCGCCATGCTGACATCGCTGCCGCTGCTCCTCTGGGAGGCAGGCCGGGGCGCGACGCAATGGCCCGATCAGGCCGGCTGGGCTATCACTCTTTACACGGCGATCTTCCCCTCGCTGCTGGCGCAGATTCTTTACATCAAGGGCGTCGAGGCAATCGGCGCCAATCGGGCCGGCCTGTTCATCAATCTCGTCCCGGTATTCGGAACCCTGCTTTCCGTAGCCCTGGTCGGTGAGACGCTGCAGTCCTTCCATATGGTCTCGCTGGCCCTGACGCTCGGCGGCATCGCCATCGCCGAAAAAGGTCGCCCGAAAGCTTCGGCTCCAACGGTGCCCGCCTCACCGGTGGATTAGCCAAGCTCCAGCGTCGTCACGCCGAAGACGTGTTTCAATGGTGTGGCTGGCGCTTGCCCGCGATACATCCGCATGGTCTCGAACACTGGCTGAAGGCCCATGCCTTCGGCAAGCGCGATCGCCTCGCGGTTTTCTGCAGGAATATCGACGAAGACTGTTGCCCCTTTCGTCTCGGGGATCAGTTCGGTAAGCAGCGCCGCGGCGCTATCGGCATCATTGGCAAAGAGCGGGCCGATCTTGTAGCCCTCGTAGCACCGGCGGATCGTGCCGTAGCCACGGATTTTGTGGCTCTTGCGTACGACGGCGGTACGCCGTCCCTTGCGGCCGGTGCACCAAGCGGCGAGGAAGGCTTCCCGCGGCTGCGGAAAGATCGCCGAATCATAACGCAGCAGCCCCTCCAGGCGCGAATCCAGCACCGGATGTGCAACGAGCGTCGAGCCCGGCAGCGGGCTGGCGACGCCGCCATAGCGAATGGTGAGATAAGCGGGTTCGAAGCCGGCCCTGCGGTAGTTCTGCTGCTGCGCGGCGACGCCGTCGAGACCGACCGTCCGGCCCTCCGCCGTGGCGATCCCCGCTTCCCAGATCGCCTTGCCGTAACCCTTGCCGCGGAAATCGGGGTGAACGATGTAGAGGCCGAGAAAGGCAAAGCTGTCGCCATATTTGACGACGGAGATCGAGCCGACAGGAACTTCGCCGATGGCGCCGACGAAAAACCCCGACGGATCAGCTTCGAGGAATGCCGACGAATCGTCGAGGCCGGGATTCCAGCCCTCCTGACGCGCCCATTCGAGCACGAGCTCCAATTCGCCGGGCCGCATCGAACGAATGGCAAACTCCGAATTCATGCGACCTTCCCAGATTGAATGTCCCGCAAGTCCATCCCGCCAGCGGCAAAGCAATTGTCAGGTCACGGCTTCCGTTTCGCGCCCGCGAATGATGGAGAAGCGGCGCCGATGGTCCTGACGCTGCGTATAATCATTTTCGATGCAATGCAGTAAGCTTCGTTTCCGCATTACCATGAAACAATGCCGTTGCAAGCTCAAGAATATTACTTGACCCCTGATTATCTTCCTGCCGGCGCGAATAAAATGTCGCGCCGAGGTCTGCTCGTTCACCTGTTGTTGAAGACAAGGAAGCGTTTCGGCCGGAAATCAGCCGCCTATCGCTGCCTTGTGCTTTTCGGCTGCGCTTGTGAGCGGGGAGAACAGCCGGTCCGTCTCGATTGCCGGCGCCGGATAGCCAAACGCATAACCCTGCAAACCGTCGCAGCCAAGCTGCGCCAGCACGGTGGCATGCGCCTCGGTCTCAATGCCCTCGGCGATCACCTCGACATCGAGCGCCTTGGCAATTTCGACGATCGAACCGACCACGCGCCGCTGCTCCTGCGAGCTGACGACCTCGGCAACCAGTTGCCGGTCGATCTTCAGCCGCTTCGGCCGCAGCTTGACGAGACCGATGAGCGAGGCGTGGCCCGATCCGAAATCGTCGATTTCGATGTCGATGCCCATCTGCTTGATATCGTCGATATGATCGAGCAGCGTCTCATCGCTGTCGTCGAGGAAAATTGTTTCGACCAGCTCGAAGACGATTGCGCCGGGCGGAATGTCGAGTTTTTTCAGTTTGCCGAGTAGTGCCGGGTCGGCAAGGCGCGACGCCGAAATGTTGACGGCGATGCGCGGAACCGCGAGGCCGCGTAACTGCCAGACCTGCCGGTCCTCGAGAACACGTTTCAAGACCGCCGCATCGATCTCCGCAGCAAGCCCATGCTCGTCGGCGATCTTCAGAAATACGCCCGGGGCGAGCACACCCTTCTCCGGATGTTTCCAGCGCGCCAACGCCTCGAAGCCAACAACCTGCCGTGTTCTGGCAGAGAGCTGCACCTGATAATAGGGAATGATCTCGCCGCGCTCCAACCCGAGCTTCAGCTCTTCGACCAATCGGCGCTTGGATCGCAGATCCTCCTGCAGTTGGCGGGAGAAGAATTCGATGCGATTTCGCACGAGTTGCTTGGCTTGATAGAGCGCCAGATCGGATTCGGCCAGCAGGTTGCGCGCCCGTCGATCGCCGCTCCATGACACGCCGATGGAAGCCCCGGATTGCAGCATCTCCTGGCCGAAGCGGATCTTCTTGCGCAGGCGCCGCTGGACATCCTCAGTGATCAGTTTCAGCTCGGCGAGATCGGTGAAATTGACCAGAACGACAACGAACTCGTCGCCGCCGACGCGGGCGACCATGCCGTTTGCCGGGATGGCGGCGGCAATGCGAAGGGCTGCGGCCTTGAGCACGGCGTCGCCGGCCGCATGGCCGTGGCTGTCGTTGATCTGCTTGAATAGGTCGATATCGAGATGCAGCACGCCAACCGTCGCGATGCTCCTGTCCGCCGGCAGCTCCGCCAGCCGCTTGTCGAGACGGCGCCGGTTGGGCAAGCCGGTGAGATAATCGTGATCGGCGACATGCTCGATACGCGCATTGCTTTCCTCGAGCGCCAGCGCCCTCGCCTCGGCCACCGTCTTCTGCCGCGCAAGCTCGGCGTTGAGCTGCACGTCTGCCGTCACATCCCACTCGGCGCCGATGAAGGAGGGCGCGCCCTCCGCATCCACGTAAAAATGCGCCCGCGAACGAAGATGCCGGATTTCGCCGCTCGGTAGCACGATTCGGAATTGCGAATCATAGGCGCCGCGCGCAGCGATTGCCTGCTCGAAATCACGTTCGGCCCGTTCGCGATCATCGGGATGGATCGCATCCGACCAGAACCATGCCGGCACCTGGCGACATGTTTCGCCGGTCTCATAGAGCCGGTGCATCTGTGCGTCCCATAAGATCCCGCCCTTGGCGATGCTATGCTCCCAGACGCCAATCCGGGATGCGTCGAGAGCGAGTTCGAGCCGGCGCAGAAGATCCTGAAACTCTTGTTCGGATCGTGTGGCTTTATTTTCTGGCAACACGGCCTCAGCCTTAGAAGCTTGCATAATGGCAATATGGTCTTCGACCGGCATTAAGGAAGCCTTGTGCTATGGATCGAACAAATGACGAGGTGAAATCTTCGTTACGGCTTTCCCCTTTTGGATCAAAGGACTTGCGATCTACCGCAGCGTCGGGATCAATGATTATGCCTCGGTGGTCTTTTCGCGATCTGGCGGAATTCCGCCGCCCCTTCCAGAACGGCGCCGTCCGCCAGCTGCGTGACCGAACGGCGGTAGATCTGCTGCCACGGCGTCGCATCCGCCGGCACCGGTGGAATGCCCTCGCCCTTGCGCCGTTCGAGCTCGACTTCATCCACCAGCACGTCGCAGCGCCCGTGGTTGAAGTCGATGCGGATCGTGTCGCCGCTGCGAAGCCAGGCGAGGCCGCCGCCGGCAGCGCTCTCCGGCGAAGCGTTGAGGATCGAGGGGCTGTCCGACGTGCCCGATTGACGGCCGTCGCCGATCGTCGGCAGGCTGCGGATACCGCGTTTCAGAAGATGGTCCGGCGGCTGCATATTCACGACCTCGGCCGAGCCTGGCCAGCCGAGCGGCCCCGCGCCGCGGATCACGAGGATGGTATTCTCGTCGATGCCGAGCGCGGGATCGTTGATGCGACGATGATAATCTTCCGACCCGTCGAACACGACCGCCTTGCCCTCGAAGACGCCTTCACGCCCCGGCTCCTGGAGATAGCGCCGTCGGAAATCCTCTGAAACCACGCTCATCTTCATGATGGCGAAGTCGAAAAGATTGCCCTTGAGAACGAGAAAGCCCGCCCGCGCCTTCAGCGGTTCATCGAACGGCCGGATGACCTCGCGGTCGCTGGCCTCCCGCCCATTCAGGTTCTCGGCCATCGTTTTGCCTGTGACCGTGCGACAGTCGCCGTCGAGTTTTCCGGCCTGCAGCAACTCCCACATAATTGCCGGCGTGCCGCCGGCGCGGTGATAACGCTCGCCGAGATAGGCACCCGCCGGTTGGACATTGGCGAGCAGCGGGATGTCGAAGCCATGCACCTGCCAGTCGTCCGGATAGAGTTCGACGCCGGCATGCTTCGCCATCGCCGCCAGATGCGGCTGCGCATTGGTCGAGCCGCCGATCGCCGAATTGGTACGGATGGCATTGAGGAAAGCGTCGCGCGTCAAGATATCCGACGGCTTCAGGTCCTCGAACACGATCTCGACGGCACGCCGTCCGGTGCGATAGGCCATCTGGCCGCGCTCGCGATAAGCAGCCGGAATGGCGCCGCATCCGGTGAGCGACAGGCCGAGCGCTTCGGCGAGCGCATTCATCGTCGAAGCGGTGCCCATCGTGTTGCAATGGCCGACGGAAGGAGCCGAATCGAGCGCCGCCTGCAGGAATTCCTCGCGATCGATCTCGCCTGCCGCATATTTCCGCCGCATCCGCCAGATCACCGTGCCGGAGCCCGCCAGTTCCCCCTCGTGCCATCCGTCGAGCATCGGCCCGCCGGAGAGCACGATGGCCGGAATATCGACCGTCGACGCCGCCATGATCGCTGAAGGCGTGGTCTTGTCGCAGCCAGTTGTCAGAACCACTCCATCGAGCGGGTAGCCGTAGAGGATCTCGACGAGACCGAGATAGGCGAGATTGCGGTCGAGCGCGGCCGTCGGACGCTTGCAATTCTCAAAGATCGGATGTGTCGGAAATTCGATCGGAATGCCGCCGGCGTCGCGAATGCCGTCGCGCACGCGCGCGGCGAGTTCGACATGCACCCGATTGCAGGGCGTAAGATCGCTGCCGCTCTGGGCAATCCCGATGATCGGCCTGCCGGAGCGCAATTCTTCCGGCGTGATGCCGTAATTCATGAAACGCTCGAGGTAGAGCGCTGCCATATCGATATGGTCGGGATTGTCGAACCAATCCTGCGAACGCAGGCGGCGTTTCTTCGTTTGGCTGTCTGTCATTACCATCCTCCCGATCGGCCATACTTCTCATCGAGGTCGAGAAGCGGGGCCTCGTCCCCACCATCTCCCCGCAAGCGCTGCGGTCCTGCCGGCGTTGAGTATCCGGATGGCCGAGGTAAGTTCCGCGCCGATCCTCTCAGCTGTTATCCGTCTTTGATAGTCCCCTCGTCCATGGTTGCAACCGTTTTGATGCACGTAACGCATTTTTGTCGACTGACCGAAAAACGATACGGGCGAGAACCGAAGTTCCCGCCCGATTTACTCGACAAAGGAAGGTTGAATTCCGTTTATTCGGCCGCGAGCCGGATGACCTCGGCCTCTTCCTCCTTGTGCTCGTCCGGCTTGTGCTGGACCAGCGGGCGGTTGCCCGTCATCCGGCGGAGCAGCACGTAGAACACCGGCGTCATGAAGATGCCGAAGAAGGTCACACCGATCATGCCCGAGAAGACCGCGACACCCATGGCGGCGCGCATTTCCGAGCCAGCGCCGGTGGAGACGACCAGCGGCACGACGCCCATGATGAAGGCCATGGAGGTCATGAGGATCGGGCGAAGACGAAGGCGGCTGGCCTCGACCGCCGCCTCGCGTGGCGTCCTGCCTTGGAACTCCAGTTCGCGGGCAAATTCGACGATGAGGATCGCGTTTTTCGCCGATAGGCCGACAAGCACCACGAGACCGATCTGGGTGAAGATGTTGTTGTCTCCACCGGTAAGCCAGACGCCCGTCAACGCGGCCAGCACACCCATCGGCACGATCATGATGATCGCAAGCGGCAGAGTCAGGCTCTCATACTGGGCGGCCAGCACCAGGAAGACGAGCAGCAGAGCCAGCGGGAAGACGACCACGCTCGAATTGCCGGCGAGGATCTGCTGATAGGTCAGATCCGTCCATTCGAAGTCGATGCCGGCAGGCAGGGTCTCACGAAGGATCTTCTCGATTGCGGCCTGCGCCTGGCCGGAGGAGAAGCCCGGCGCCGGACCGCCGTTGATATCGGCAGCGAGGAAGCCGTTGTAACGGTTCGCACGCTCCGGACCGGTGCTCGGCTCTACTTTCAAGAGGGCCGAAAGCGGGATCATCTCACCTGATGCCGAACGGACTTTCAACTGGCCGATATCTTCCGGCTGGGCGCGGAATTTTGCATCGGCCTGCACGCGGACGCTGTAGGTGCGGCCGAAGGCGTTGAAATCGTTCACATAGAGCGAACCGAGATAGATCTGCAGCGTCTGGAAGACATCGGTGACGGAAACTCCGAGCTGCTCGGCCTTGGCACGGTCGAGATCGGCATAGAGCTGCGGCACGTTGATCTGGAAGCTGGAAAACAGCCCGGCAAGTTCAGGCGTCTGATAGGCCTTGGCGAGCACCGCCTTGGTCGCCTCGTCAAGTGCCTGATTGCCGAGGCCGGCGCGGTCCTCGATCTGCAGTTTGAAGCCGCCCGTCGTGCCGAGGCCGTTGACCGGCGGCGGCGGGAACATGGCGATGAAGGCGTCCTGGATGGCGCCGAACTTCTGGTTCAGCGCCATGGCTATGGCGCCGCCTGCGAGATCGGGCGTCTTGCGCTCCTCGAAGTCCTTCAGCGTCACGAAGACGATGCCGGCATTCGAGGAATTGGTGAAGCCGTTGATCGACAGCCCCGGAAAGGCGATCGCATTGGCGACGCCCGGCTGGGCGAGCGCGATGTCGGTCATCCGTTTGATGACGTCTTCCGTTCGGTCGAGGCTCGCGGCATCCGGCAGTTGGGCAAAGCCGATCAGATACTGCTTGTCCTGCGACGGCACGAAGCCACCCGGGACGGTGGTGAACATGCTATAGGTCGCGCCGACCAGTGCCAGATAGACCACCATGACGATGCTCTTGCGCGAGACCAACCCGCCCACACCCTTGCCGTAGGCGTTCGAACCGGCGCCGAAGACACGGTTGAAGCCGCGGAAGAACCAGCCGAAGATCGCGTCCATGAACCGCGTCAGCCAGTCCTTCGGCGCATGGTGCCCCTTCAACAGAAGGGCTGCGAGCGCCGGAGACAGGGTGAGCGAGTTGAAGGCGGAAATGACGGTCGAGATCGCGATCGTCAGCGCGAATTGGCGATAGAACTGACCCGACAGGCCGGAGATGAAGGCGAGCGGCACGAAGACCGCGACGAGGACCAGCGCGATCGCTACGATCGGACCGGAAACCTCCTTCATCGCCTTGTAGGTAGCCGCCCGCGGCGACAGTCCGTGCTCGATATTGCGCTCGACATTTTCGACCACGACGATCGCGTCGTCGACGACGATGCCGATCGCCAACACCAGCCCGAATAGGCTCAGCGCGTTGATCGAGAAGCCGAAGACGTACATGACCGCGAAGGTGCCGATGATCGAGACCGGAACCGCGATCAGCGGGATGATCGAAGCGCGCCATGTCTGCAGGAACAGGATGACGACGAGGACGACGAGCGCAATGGCTTCGAGGAGCGTATCGATGACCTTCTCGATCGAGGCGCGCACGAACTTCGTCGTATCGTAGACGATCTCATATTTGACGCCTTCAGGCATGGCGAGCTGCAGCTGGTCCATGGTCGTACGCACATTGTCGGCGATCTCGATCGCGTTCGAACCGGGCGCCTGGAGAACGGCGACGGCAACGGCCGGCTTGCCATCGAGAAGCGAGCGCAGCGTATAGTCGGCGGCGCCGAGCTCGATGCGGGCGACATCGCGGAGGCGGGTGATTTCGCCGTTGGCGCCCGTCTTCACGATGATGTTGCCGAACTCTTCGGGTGTGCGCAGGCGGCCCTGCGCATTGACGTTGAGCTGAAGGTCGACGCCCGGCTGGCTGGGCGACGCGCCGATGATGCCGGCGGCGGCCTGGACGTTCTGCGAGCTTATGGCGTTGCTGATATCGCTGGCAGCGAGATCATGCTCGGCGGCCTTCTGCGGATCGATCCAGACGCGCATCGAATAGTCGCCGGCGCCGAAAACCTGCACTTGGCCGACGCCCGGAATGCGGGCGAGCCGGTCCTTGACGTTGAGGGTCGCGTAGTTGCGCAGATAGGTGATGTCGTGACCGTCGCCGTCGGAGACGAGATTGACGACCATGATGAAGTCGGGCGAGCTCTTGACCGTCGTGATGCCCAGCGCGCGGACTTCCGCCGGCAGGCGCGGCTCGGCTTGCGAAACACGGTTCTGCACAAGCTGCTGCGCCTTGTCGGGATCGGTGCCGAGCTTGAAGGTGACGGTGACGTTGAGCACGCCGTCCGACGTTGCCTGGCTCGACATGTAGAGCATGCCCTCGACGCCGTTGATCTGCTCTTCGAGCGGTGTCGCCACCGTTTCGGCGATGACGCTCGGGTTGGCGCCGGGATAGGTGGCACGCACGACAACCGATGGCGGCACGACCTCCGGATATTCGGAAATCGGCAGCGCCCTGAGGCCGATCAGGCCGGCAACGACAATGAGGACCGAAAGAACGCCGGCAAAAACCGGGCGGTCGACAAAGAATCTGGAGATGTTCATATCAAAGCCCTCTCCGGGGTGAACATGGATGCGAAGTCCCTCTCCGGCGGCTTGGGAGCCACCGGCGGGTCATATCAATTCGGGCATGGGCCCTCCCCGCTGGGGAGGGCGAGGTCTTACTGAGCGGTCGCGACCTTCTCTTCCATCTGCGGGATGACGACGGCGCCCGGACGGATGCGCTGCAGACCGTTGACGACGATCTTCTCACCGGCATTCAGGCCGCTTTCGACCACCCGCTGACCGTCAGACAGCCTGCCGAGCTGCACCTGCCGGTAGGCAACCTTGTTCTCGCCATCGACGACGAAGACGAACTTCTTGTCCTGGTCGGTGCCGACCGCACGATCACTGATAACGATCTTGTTCTCGGCCTTCGGCTGGCCCATGCGCACGCGTACGAACTGGCCCGGGATCAGACGCCCGCCCGGATTGTCGAAGACGGCGCGCACGCCGATCGTGCCGCTTGATGCATCGACCTCATTGTCGATCAGCTGCAGCTTGCCCTTGATGGGAGTGCCATCATCGGCGAGCGTGCCGACCTCGACAGGGATCTGCTCGACCGGCGGCAGGGCGACGTCGGTCTGCGGCAGCTGGGCAAGGGCACGCGTCACCATCTCCTCGCTTGCGTTGAAGCTCGCATAGATCGGATCGACCGAAACGAGCGTCGTCAGCGACGGTGAAGCCGAACCGGCCGCAACTAGGTTGCCAGTCGTCACCTCGATCTTGCCGATGCGGCCGGAGACCGGCGCCCGCACCTGCGTATAATCCAGATCGAGCTGGGCGGACTGCAATGCGGCCTGCGCCGAACGCAGTCCGGCCTGCGCCTCGGCCAGCGCGCTCTGGCGCTGATCGAGATCGCTCTGGGAGATGGTTCGGTTGTCGGAAAGCCTGCGGCCGCGATCGAGTTCGGTCTGCGCCAGGCTGACCTTGGCTTCGGCCGAAGCAACCTGGCCCTGCGCCTGCGCCACGCTTGCCTGATAGGGAGCCGGGTCGATGGTGAAGAGCAAGTCGCCCTGCTTGACCAGCGCCCCTTCGCGGAAGGCCACCGACAGGATGGCGCCGGCGACGCGGGAACGAACCTGGACACGGTCGACGGCTTCGAGGCGGCCGGAGAAACTCTCCCAGGCCGTCACGTCGCGCGCCCCGACGACGGCAACCGTCACCGGTACGGCGGGAGGCTGCGCCGGGGCGGATGCGGCCGTGGCGGTCGCGCTCATCGGCAATTCGAAAAACAATGCAGCGCCGGACACCGACGCAATAAGACCTATGCCGGCGCCCACCAGGGCCCAGCGCTTACTTCTGGACGTCATCAGTACTCTCCTTGCGGCCCCGAGCCGCCAAAATATCAGATCTTCTTCAATGCAATTGCGGTTGGACGCTTACGTCCTGAAGGAAACTTCCGAAATGGCGGCTGACGTGTTCCTGCCAATCGGACGCTTCCCCGGATTTCCCACCATAAATTGAGGGCCAGCCCGTCCCGGCGGGAAGGACATGCTGGCGCACACCGACACCTGCCTTCTTCAGGCGGGCACCGTAACCAATTGTTTCGTCATACAGCGGATCGTCCTCGGCGGTGAAGATCAGCGCCGGGGCGACGCCTGAAAGACGCGAACAGAGGCAAGGTGCTGCGTAAGGGTGGCAGCCGCCGCCGCTTAAGTAGTGACTCCAGCCCTCCGTCCAGCGCTGCCGCATGCCGATCGCATCAGCCTTGCGGATCGAGGACGTACCCATGAAGGGATCGAGTAGCGGCGAAATCAGCACCTGGCCGTCGAGCGCATCCGGCATCTGGTCGCGCGCCTTCAGCGCCACGCCGGCGGCGACATTGCCGCCCGCCTCTTCGCCGGCGACGAAGAGCAGCGACTTTCGGTCACCGAGACCGGCGGCGCGCTTGTTGGCGAGATAGGTGAAAACGGAGAAGGAAACCTCCAGCGCCTTGGGAAACAGATTGCCGGACAGGCTGCTATAGTCGACGGCGGCGACGATCGCGCCAGCCTTGGCGAGGCTGATCGCCACCGGCCGGTCGACATTTGTCTCCTGATCGAGAAACGCGCCGCCATGCAGGTAAAGCACGATCGGCGGCCCTTTGCCGTAATCGGCGCCCTGGTAGATACGTGCGGAAACGGGGCCGATGGCCACCTTATCCAGCATCATATCTTTCCATTCCACCGTCATGGCTCCGGCCTCTGTACGCATCGCGACAAACAGACAGCGCCTGTCGCTTGCATTTTTCATAAAAAAGATATTGTTATTCAGAACAGGGAATAAGAAGCAATATCGCGATTACACTGTTCCAATTCTCGAATAATGGTGCAACGCAAACTGCGGACTTGAAACCGATGGATCAGCTTTCGGCAATGCGCGTCTTCATCCGCGTGGTTGAGACGGGCAATTTCACCCGCGCCGCCGACATGCTCGCCATGCCCAAGGCGACGGTGACCAATCTTATCCAGGGCCTGGAGGCGCATTTGCGCACCAAGCTTCTGAACCGTACCACGCGCCGGGTGATGGTGACCACGGACGGCGCGCTTTATTACGAACGCGCCGCTCAGCTTATCTCCGAACTGGAGGAACTCGACGGCAGCCTCTCCAATTCGCAGAGCCTGCCGAGCGGCCGCCTGCGCGTCGAGATGAGCGGCGCCTTTGCTGACGCAATCGTGGTCCCGGCGCTGTGCGACTTTTATCAGCGTTATCCCGATATCCGTCTGGATCTCGGCGTCAGCGACCGGACGGTGGATTATCTCGTCGAAAACGTCGACTGCGCGCTGCGGGCCGGCACGCCCACCGACCAGTCGCTGATCGCCCGGCGCGTTTCAGAGATGGAACTCATCACCTGTGCCTCGCCAAGTTACATTCAGAAATTCGGCATGCCCGAACGCCCTGAGGATCTGGAGGCCGCACACTACTCGGTCAATTATTTCCGCGCTCAGAACAACCGGACGCTGCCCTTCGAATTTCGCAGGGACAACGAGACGATAGAGACCAGCCCGCGCTACATCGCCTCCGTCAACGACAGCCGCACCTATCTGACCGCGGCACTGACGGGGCTCGGCGTCGCGCAGGTGCCGACCTTCATGGCGCGCGAACCGATGCGGCGGGGCGAACTCGTCCGCGTGCTGCCGGAATGGCGCCGCGATCCAATCCCGCTCTATGTCGTCTATCCGCCGAACCGCCACCTCAGCAACAAGGTCCGCGTCTTCGTCGACTGGCTCGTGAAGCTTCTGGTCGAGGCCAGGCTGAACGACTATTGACTGGTAAAACAGATACGGCCCGGAAGGCAGGGGAACCTTCGACGGGCCGCAATATTTTGAACATCGGACCTGTCGCGCCGCAGAGCGGGCGCGGCAGGCTCTGGAGGTTCGGAAGAGAGCATCAGGGAACTCCACTCTCTCGCGAAAAAGCAGTTATAAGCACTCTCCATAAGATTGTAAGTGGAAAAACTCACAAGCGCCGTTCACATAATCGCGATGATGTCCGCGGCAAGGATGGGCCTCGGCCTGATCCAGATCCCGCGTTACCACGCTGAAAACGATCTCACTGAGGGAAGGCTGGTTCGCGTCCTCGAGGAATTTCCGCTGACGCCGACGCCGGTGTCCCTGCTCTATCCCCGCAATCGCCAGCTTTCACCGCGCGTGCGCGTCTTCATCGACTGGCTGGTAAAGGTCTTCGCTCGACAAAATCCGGAAAGCGCGCATCATTAAAACGCGCCTTGCTAATGGAAGCGCTTTTTTTGGGGGAAGGCCATGGCACTCAGCGATATCACCGTCTACCAGACGGAAGACGGCTACGTCGTCGAATTCGGCGGCGACGGCGAAGACAGCATTGCCGTGACGCTGCGCAGCACGCCCGGCCTTGCCCAGGAAAATGCTGTCTCTCGCGCCAAGGCCCTGCTTGCGACAGCGATCGAACCCGCCCATGGCGACGGCCCGCGCAGCAAAGATCCCGCCCTGCTCGAAGAAGAACTGGAAGAGGGCCTGGAAGATTCCTTCCCGGCAAGCGACCCGGTCTCGGTCACAGTCTCCTCGATCCCGATGCGCGATCCGAATGCCGGCCACTGATGCCTGCCTCTCCGCAGCGAGCGGTTTTGGGATGACGGCCGCCACGTCGAATGTTATCTGCGTCGGCCATGACCGATGGTGGAACGAAAGCCAGCGCAATCGGCGCCGATGCGCTCACCGGTGAAAGCCTCAAGGCGTTTTTCGAGCGCGACGCGATCACTGTTGCCCGCGCTCTGCTCGGCTGCCATCTCACAGTCGACGGGGCCGGCGGCCGCATCACTGAGACCGAAGCCTATTTCCCCGATGACGAGGCCTCGCACAGCTTCCGCGGCCCGACCAAGCGCAACGGCGCCATGTTCGGCGGCCCGGGCAATGTCTACATCTACCGCATCTACGGCATGTACTGGTGCCTGAACTTCGTCTGTCACGCAGGTTCAGCCGTGTTGATCCGGGCGCTCGAGCCGGAAACCGGAATCCCTTTGATGACGGAGCGGCGCGGCACCGATATGCTGACGGCGCTCTGCAGCGGTCCCGGTAAACTCTGCCAGGCGCTCGGCATCGACATCGAGATCAACGACAGGCTGCTCGACCGCCCTCCCTATGCGCTGACGCCCTCAGCTCCGGTGCCGATCGTTTCGGGAAAGCGCATCGGCATCACGAAAAATGCCGATGTGCCATGGCGCTTCGGCATTCAGGGATCACGTTATCTCAGCAAGCCGTTTCGCTGATTATTCCATGACGGCGCTATGATCGACCGCAGGCGCCGCCTTCGGCTTGCGCAGCAGAAGCACCAACGGGATGACCGCCAGCGACATCAGCATCAACAGCTTGAAATCGTCCATATAGGCGATGATCGTCGATTGCAGCGTGATGATCTCGTTGAGCGAGGCGCGCCCGGCCGCCGTCAGCGGGCTGAGCCCCTGCGCCGCCACCGCGTTGAAGGCGTGGTTGAACGGCGTCACATAGGCTGCGATCGATTCATGATTGCTCTGCGTGTTCTCGACGATCAGCGTCGAGACGATCGAGATGCCCACGGACGAGCCAATATTGCGCGACAGATTGTAGAGACCGGTGCCGTCGCCGCGCATATGGGCGGGCAGCGTGGCGAAGGCGATCGTCGTCAGCGGCACGAAGAGGAAGCCGAGGCCCGCACCCTGGATGAAGCCGACCGAGACGATCGTCCATTGCGAGACGTCGGGCGTCCAACCCGTCATGTCGTACATCGCCCAGGCGGTAAGCCCAAGCCCGAGAACCAGCAGCCAGCGTGTATCGACCTTGCCGATCAGCCGCCCGACGATGAACATGCAGAGCATGGTGCCGAGGCCGCGCGGCCCCATGACGATGCCGGCGGTGATGACGGGATAGCCCATCAGCGTCTGCAGATAGGGCGTCATCAGCGCCAGCGAAGCGAGATAGGTGATGCCGATCACGAAGATGAAAATCATGCTGACGCTGAAGTTCTGGTCGAGAAACAGCTTCGGATTGACGAAGGATTTCTCCGCCGTCAGCGTGTGCACGATCAGGAGATAGAAAGCGGCAGCGCAGATCAGCGCCTCTAGCATGATTTCGCCCGAGGAGAACCAGTCGAGCTGTTCGCCGCGGTCGAGGAAAAGCTGCAGCGCGGCGATACCGAGGCTCATCATCCCGAAGCCGAACCAGTCCAGCTTGGCGAGCAGATCCCGCTTTGTCTCGGTGACGAAGACGACGATGCCCATGAAGGCGAGCGCCCCGATCGGCACGTTGATGTAGAACACCCAGCGCCAGCTGATATTGTCGGTCAGCCAGCCGCCGATGACGGGTCCAAGGACCGGCCCGACCATGACCGAGACGCCGAAGAGGGCCATGGCCGAGCCGCGCTCCTCGACTGTATAGATGTCGAGGAGAATGCCTTGCGAAAGGGGGACCAGCGATGCGCCGAACAGGCCCTGCAACAGGCGGAAGGCGACGATCTGGTTCAGCGATTGCGCCAGACCGCAGAGCACCGAGGCGCCGACGAAGCCGGCGATGGCGACGAGCAACACGCGCTTTCGGCCGAACTTGGCGGCCAGGAACCCCGATGGCGGCGTCATGATCGCCGCTGCGACGATGTAGGAGGTCAGCACCCAGTTGATCTGGTCGGCGGAGGCTGACACGCTGCCCTGAATATAGGGCAGCGCCACGTTGGCGATCGTCGTATCCAGCGCCTGCATGATCACGGCGAGAATGACGCAGGCGGTAATCGCACCGCGATTGGCAACCGGGGTTGCCGGAGATGCGGGAGCGTTATTCATCATCCCCGACCTGAGACCGGCCCAGAAGCTTGTTGACGAAGTCGGGCAGGCCGCGGGCATGGCCGGTATCGACATCGACCACCGTGCTCATGCCGACGCGAAGCGGCGGCTTGCTCTCGGTATGCTCGATGCTGACGCGCATCGGAATCCGCTGCACGACCTTCACCCAGTTGCCGGTGGTGTTCTGCGCCGGCAGCAGCGAGAAGCTGGAGCCGGAGGCCGGGCTGATGCTCTCGACCTTGCCCTTCCACGTCACGCCGGGATAGGTATCGACGTAGATGTCCGCCGTCTGGCCTGGTTTGACATAGGTCAGCTCGGTTTCCTTCGGGCTGGCGGCGATCCACAGATGGTCGGTAGCGACGAGCGAGAAGGCCTGCTGCGACGCCTGCAGATAGGAGCCCACCTGCAAAGCGTTGACATTGGTGACGATGCCGGCGAACGGCGCCTTGACGACGCTGTGGTCAAGCTCGCGTTGCGCATTGTCGACCTGTGACTTCGCCTGCAGATAGAGCGGGTTTTGCTCGACCGGCTGGTCAGCACTGCCGCCGAGCTGGGCGAGCGTCGTTGCGGCCTCCGCCTTGGCGACCGCAACCTTCTGCCGCGCGGCCTCGAGATTGTGCTTGGCCTCGTCATAGGCGGATTGGGTCGCGCTGCCGTTGTTGACCAGGCTCTGCTGCCGGTCGAACTGATCCTGGTAATAGGGCAGATCGGCTTGCGACTGGGTAATCTCGGCGAGCGACTGCTGATAGCTCGCCTTGAGGTTCATGATCTGGTTGCGCTGCGCGCCGAGTTGCGCCTTGGCGCCGTCGAGCGCGATCCTGAAGGAATCCGATTTGAGGCTGAAGAGCACCTGCCCCGCCTTGACCGCCTCGTTCTCATGCACGTTGATCTGATCGACGATGCCCGAGACATCGGTGGTGACCCCGACCATATCGGCCTGGATATAGGCATTGTCGGTCGACATCACCTGGCCGCCATTGACGTAATAATAACCGCCGACGACGAGCGCCACCGGCAGCAGGGCGAAAAGCACGGGCCGCGTGAGACTGCGCCGGCGGCGGACCTTGTTGCCGCCGGGCGCAGCCACGGCGGCAGCCGGCGCTGAACTGGATGAAGACGCTTCGGCTACCGTTTCCTGCTGTTTGACTTGGTTTTCTTTAGATGTCTTGGCATTGGCGTCGGCAACGACGCGGAGGTTGGGTTGATCAGCCATCGTTCGTCTCATTTTCTTCAACTGGTGTTCGGCAAGCCTGCACCAGGTTCGTCTTCATTGCGGATAGGATCTGGTAAAGCTGCTCGCGCTGCTCGGCGGCGACGCCTTCGAGTGCCTCGGCTCGGGTCACATCGCCCAGCTCGCGCATTTCGGCGAGCAGCGGATGCGCCTCCTCGCGCATGTAGAGCAGCCAGATGCGCCGATCGGTCGGATGCTGACGGCGCTCGATCAGCCCGCGCTCCGCGAGCTTGTCGAGGATGCGAACCAGCGTGATCGGCTCGATTTCCAGGATTTCGGCCAGACCGCTCTGATGAATACCCTCATTGTTCGAGAGATAGGCAAGCGTCTGCCATTGCGAACGCGTCAGCCCAAGGCACTTCGCCCGTTGCTCGAACCGCTTGCGCAGCAGCCGTGCGACGTCGTGGAGAAGGAAACCGAGTGTCGGCGTAGCGTTCATGAAACCTCTATCGGCTATTTATAAGCATACTTATGATATCGGTAAATATATTGAGCATGCATGGCACGCAAGAGCGAGAGAGGCAATATCCGCAGTCGCGGCGAAAATGCCGCAGCCCGGGTCGGAGCGTGGGCCCTTTTTGCCGGGCCGTTATGCGCCGGACAGTGGCCATGGCATGACTCAGCCCTAATTTCGGGGAAGGATTGCCTCTACAGGAGGTGCGCAGGAGGGCTTGAATGGCGTTCTTCGAAAGCATGCTGACGCTGCTGCTGGTGGCGATCGTCTTCCTGCAATTCTCCAGGAAATTCCGCATCCCCTATCCGACCATGCTGGCGATTGCTGGCATCATCGTCGCCGCCTTCCCCTGGGCGCCCAATGTCGCAATTGATCCGCAGCTTGCCTTGGCGCTCTTGATCGCGCCCGTGCTTTTCGACGCGGCCTATGATCTGCCGCCGCGTACATTGAAGCGGAACTGGCTGCCGCTCGTCTCGCTCGCCGGCATCGCCGTGATCCTCACGGCCGCAGCCGTCGCCGCCGTCGGCATGACGATCGCCGGCCTGCCGCTTGCCGTAGCCATAGCACTCGGCGCCATCGTCGCGCCGCCGGATGCGGTGGCGGCGACAGCCATGCTCGACCGCTTCGATCTGCCGCGCCAGACCTATGTGATCCTGAAAGGCGAGAGCCTGCTGAACGATGCCGTGGCACTCCTGATTTTCAGCGCCGCGGTTACTGCCGTCGCAAATCCCGCCTTCTTCACCGGCGCCCTGGCAGAACTCACGCTGGCGGTGCCGGGCGGCATCATCCTCGGCTATCTCCTCGGCCGCCTCTACATGATCGTCGGCCTGAAGCTCGCCGGCACGCTGGGCGGCACCCTGCTCGAATTCGTCGCCACCTTCGGCACATGGCTCATCGCCGAGCGGCTGCATCTATCGGCCATCCTGGCGATCGTCGTCTATGCGATGGTGATTGCCCGCTACATGCCCGAGCGCCAGACGGCACGCCACCGCATTCATTCCTATTCTGTCTGGGAAGCCGCCGTCTTCCTGCTCAACGTACTCGCCTTCCTGCTGATGGGCCTCCAGGTCCGTCAGATCGTTCTCGATCTTGAACCGGGCCGCCTGAATTTCGCAATTAACCTGGCCATCGCGGTCTTCATCACCGTCATCGCCGTCCGTCTGGCCTGGGTGCTTCTCTACAACCGCGTGGTCACCATCCTCGCCGCACGCGGATATACGAGACAGGCCGCCCCCTCTTTCGCCACGAGTGTCATCGCCGGCTGGTGCGGCATGCGCGGCCTCGTCACATTGGCGACGGCGCTCGCCTTGCCGATCGACTTTCCCGATCGCGACATCATCCTGCTTAGCGCGATTGCCGTCGTCCTCGGCACCCTCGTCGTCCAGGGGCTGACGCTCGGGCCGCTGATCCGCCTTCTCAATTTTGACCCGGACACGTCATTGGACCGCGACCTCACCCGAACACGCATCGCCCTCATCGATGCGGCGCTCACCGAGCTTGAGGGCGAGGACAAAACCACCCGCATCCTGCGCGACGTCTATACCTCGGAGCGCGAAATCGCCGCGGACGGCAAACACCCGCGCGAAGTCAGCAAGCTGGATAAGCAGCGCCGCGGCGTCATCGTTGCGAAACGCCGCAAACTGGCCGCAATGCGCCACAGCGACGAGATCGACGACGATGTCTTCCACATCCTGGAGCAGGAGCTCGACTGGGCAGAGCTCGCCGTCCTGCCGCCCGGTCGCGACGAGATCGTCGAGAGTTGACAGGGTCTGCTGAAGTCTTCGTGATCGCGAGACAGGGATAATTGGCATTTGCTATTTTTCGCCCCTGCCGCTTATATCCACTTCCGCGGTGACGATTTTTCCGACGTGCATCGCATGCCGGCTTTCCTTCCCAGGGATTGGGCGCCGGGAGAAATCACGGGGGCGGCAGCCTTCGTTCTAAAGCAAGACACGAATAGCATCACTTCATTTTGGATTGGACGGTCGCCGATCGACCGTCGATATTGGAGGGACCGTTATGACGGACATGCTTCGACGGATATTGGCGTTTGGCTCCATCGCAATACTCATGCCCCTGGCCGCGATGGCGCAGGGCGCTCCGGCCGCCCCTCCTCCCGTCACTGTCGCAAAACCAGTGGTGCGCGATGTCATCGACAATGACGAATTCATCGGCCGTTTCCAGCCGGTCGACGAGGTCGCCGTCCGTTCGCGCGTCGGCGGCTATCTGCAGGAGGTCCATTTCGAAGACGGCGCATTGGTGAAGCAGGGAGACCTGCTCTTCGTCATCGACCAGCGTCCCTTCATAACCGCGCTCAACCAGGCAAAGGCCGCCCTCGAAGCGTCGCAGTCCGCCCTGGTCTTTGCCGATGCGCAATACAAACGCGCCCAGTCGCTCGCATCGAGCGGCAGCCAGTCCGCACAGACGCTCGACGATCGCCGCCGCGAATTCGATTCCGCCCAGGCGAATGTGCGAGGCGCCCAGGCCGCGGCCGACCGTGCCGCTCTCGACATGGAATATACGGAGATCAGGGCGCCGCTCAGCGGCCGCATCGACCGTCGCCTGATTTCCACCGGCAATCTCGTGCAGGCCAACCAGACTGTGCTCACCACCATCGTTTCGCTTGATCCGATCGATTTCTATTTCGACGTCGACGAACGCCGCCTGCTGAATTTTGCCGCAACCGCGCGTAAGCAGGGCGAGGATCTTCAACTGGGCGGCGGCGGCGTGGACGTTTCCGTCACGATCTCGGACCCCACGGCCAAGCCCTTCAAGGGAAAACTCGACTTCGCCGAAAACCGCGTCGACAACGAGAGCGGCACCATCCGCATCCGCGCCCGCCTCCCAAATCCTGATCTTGTCCTTCAGCCTGGTCTCTTCGGCCGCGTCCAGGTCGCAGCCTCAAACACCTATAAGGCTATCCTCGTGCCCGACGAGGCAATCGGCTCGGACCAGAATGAACGCGTCGTCTATGTCGTCGATGCGCAAGGAAAGGTTACGACAAAGCCCGTGCGGCCCGGCCCGCGGCTCTACGGCTATCGCGTGATCCGCGAGGGCCTCGACGGCACGGAGACGATCATCGTCAATGGCCTGATGCGCGCAAGGCCAGGTTCGACGATCACGCCTCAGATGACCGAACTGCCGCAGGAGCGGCAGGACACTGCGCCGGAAGCCGCCAGCGCGGAGAACGGACAATGAGATTTGCGCACTTCTTCGTGGACCGGCCGATCTTTGCGGCCGTCATCTCCATCGTCTTTCTCGTCGTCGGCGGCATTGCCTATACGCAGCTGCCGGTTTCCCAATATCCGGAGATCGCGCCCCCGACCATCGTCGTGCGCACCTCCTATCCGGGCGCCGACCCGCAGACCATCGCCGACACGGTTTCGACGCCGCTCGAACAACAGATCAACGGCGTCGAAGACATGCTTTACATGTCTTCCTATTCGAGCGCCGACGGCGCCATGTCGCTGACGATCACCTTCAAGCTCGGCACCGATCTCGACAAGGTGCAGGTGCTTGTCCAGAACCGCGTTTCCATCGCGCTGCCCCGTCTTCCCGAGGAGGTCCAGCGGCTCGGCGTGACCACGGACAAGAGTTCGCCCGATCTGATGATGGTGGTGCACCTCCTGTCGCCGTCGCACCGCTACGACCAGCTCTACGTCTCGAACTACGCCCGCAACCGCATCCGCGACGTGCTCGTCCGCCTCGACGGCGTCGGCGACGTGCAGATCTTCGGCGAGCGCCAGTATTCGATGCGAATCTGGCTCGATCCGGAAAAGCTCTCCGCCTACGGCATGACATCGGACGACGTCGTCTCCGCCCTGAGGGACCAGAACGTTCAGGTCTCGGGCGGCAAGATCGGCGCGCCGCCGGTGACAGGGAAGAACGCCTTTGAATATACGGTGCGCACTGACGGGCGCTTCTCCGACGTACGCGAATTCCGCTACGTCATCGTCAAATCGACGGGTGCGGGCCGGCTCGTGCAGTTGCAGGATGTCGCTCGCATCGAACTTGGCGCCCAGGATTACGTCACCAACAGCTATCTCAACAACGACCCCGCGGTTGCGCTTGGCATTTTCGCTAGGCCGGGAACCAACGCTCTCGACACGGCGCATCAGGTCCAGACCCTGATGAAGGACATTTCGCAGAATTTTCCGCCGGGCCTGGAATATCGCATTGTTTACGACACGACCGAATTCATCTCGGATTCGATCAATGAGGTCTACCGGACCATTGCCGAGGCGGCGATCCTGGTGGCGATCGTGGTGCTCGTCTTCCTGCAATCCTGGCGAACGGCGATCATCCCGATCGTCGCCATCCCGGTATCGCTGATCGGCACATTCGCTATTCTGCTCGCTTTCGGCTTTTCGCTCAACATGCTGACGCTCTTCGGCCTCGTGCTGGCGATCGGCATCGTGGTCGACGATGCGATTGTCGTTGTCGAAAACGTCGAGCGCAATCTGGCGCGCGGCATGACGGCCAAGCAGGCTTCCCACGTCACCATGGACGAAGTCGGCACCGCCGTCGTGGCCATCTCGCTGGTGCTGATCGCCGTGTTCGTGCCGACGGCCTTCATCCCTGGAATCACGGGCCAGTTCTACAGGCAGTTCGCGGTCACGATCTCCGTCACCACAGCAATATCCGCTTTAAACTCCCTGACGCTTTCGCCCGCCCTTGCCGGCATATTGCTGAAACCCCACGACCACGAAACCAAGCGCACGAATATCGCCACGCAGCTTGGACGAGGTCTCGCGAACGGCTTCAATCGTGGCTTCGACAGGATGAGCTCCGGCTATTCGTGGATTGTCCGGCATCTCGTCAGCAGTTGGGTGGGCTTGACCTGCGCGATGCTCGCCTTCGTCGCGCTCCTGGGCGCCACCTGGTACATGGGCAACCGCGTTCCCTCGGGCTTCATCCCGACCATGGATCAGGGTTATGCGATCATCGTCGTGCAGCTTCCCGATGGCGCTTCGCTCGCGCGAACCGATGCCGTCGTCAAGCAGGTGGGCGACATTGCCCGCACGGTGCCAGGCGTCGGCAATGCCGTGCAGTTTGCCGGATTCAGCGGGGCGACATTCACCAATGCCTCGAATGCCGGCGTCGTCTTCGTTCCGTTCAAATCCTTTGCCGAGCGCGAGGAAGGCGGGGAGAACGCCAACAAGATCATCGGCGAGCTTTACGGCAAGCTGCAAGCAATCCAGGAAGCCTTCATCATCGCCATCCCGCCACCGTCCGTACGCGGCGTCGGCAATTCCGGCGGTTTCAAGATGCAGATTTCCGATCTGGAAAATCCCGATATGACGCGCGTGCTCGGCCTCGCCCGCCAGATGATGGGTGCGGCAGCGACGACCGAGGGGCTGACGGGGGTCTTTACGACATTCTCCGATGCAAGCCCGCAATATTTCCTGTCGATCGACCGCGACAAGGCGCGCTTCCTGAACGTGCCGATTCCCAATATCTTCAACGCGCTTTCGATCAATCTCGGTGTCGCCTATGTCAACGACTTCAACGCCTTCGGCCGCGTTTACCAGGTCCGTGCCCAGGCCGACCGGCAATACCGCATGGACAAGGAGGACATCCTTGCCCTGAAGGTCCGCTCGGCCTCCGGCGCCCTGGTGCCGCTGGGAACCCTAATGGATATCCAGGATTCCAGCGGCCCGGCGCTTGTCCAGCGTTACAACATGTACGTCTCGGTGCCGCTTCAGGGCAATCCGACGCCGGGCACATCGACGGGCGATGCAATCAAGAAGATGGAAGCGCTGGCGGCCAAGATCCTGCCGCCTGGAACGACCTTCGAATGGACGGAACTCGCCTATCAGGAAACCCATACCGGCAACACCGCCATCTACATTTTCGCCCTGTCGGTGATCTTCGTCTTCCTGGCGCTGGCGGCGCAATATGAAAGCTGGGTTCTGCCGCTCGCGATCATCCTCATCGTGCCGCTTGCGGTGCTGGCGGCGCTGATCGGGGTTTCGCTGAGGGGAATGGACAACAACGTCCTGACGCAGATCGGCCTGATCGTGCTGATCGGCCTTGCGGCCAAGAACGCCATCCTGATTGTTGAATTCGCGAGACAAGCGGAAGAGGAAGGCAAGTCGCCGGTGGAGGCGGCCATCGAGGCGAGCCACCTTCGTCTGCGCCCGATTCTGATGACGGCATTCGCCTTCATCTTCGGCGTTCTCCCGCTTGCCATCGCTACCGGCCCCGGCGCCGAAATGCGCCAGTCGCTCGGCACCGCCGTCTTCTCGGGCATGCTCGGCGTCACGCTCTTCGGCCTGTTCCTCACGCCGGTCTTCTATGTCGTGCTGCGCGGCTGGCGTCGCAAACGCTCGGTCGAAAGGCCGGTCGAGGCCGTCCCGACCGAGAGGGAGACGGCCTGACCACGGTGATGGCGCAGCCCTCCCTGTGGCGTGATGTCAGGTGGAAAACAGATGCACCTGGCCCTCCCACAGACGGGCGACGGTCAGCCTGCCGCTGCGGAAGGCGCGTGTGTCGAGATTGAGCCGCCTCGCGCGGACCTCCGGCTCGTCGTTCGGCGTATGACCATGAACGACGAGCTTCGGCAGGGGGATCCTGCTTTGGAGAAAACGGTGGCGGATGAGGACCAGATCCTCCTCCGTCTGTGCCGCGAGCGGCAACATGGGATCGATGCCCGCGTGCACGAATACCACGTGAGGCGTATCCAGCATGATCGGCATCGCCCGCATGAAGTCGATGTGCGTATGCGGCAGCGATTGGCGGAGGAAGGCATCGAGCTGCGCGCCGGAGGGGAAGACCAGCGGCAGATGCTCCGGATCGAGCCCATAGGATTTGAGCAGCTCCGCCGACCCCATGCGCATCCAGTCGTCATAAGAGAGCCAGCCTTCGACATAATCGAGCATGGCGATCTCGTGATTGCCGGCAAGACAGATCCGATCGAAACCATCCGGCGGCGGCTCGATGAGATGATTGATGACCTGCGCCGACTCCGGGCCGCGGTCGATATAGTCGCCGAGTGTCACAATCAGCTTACGCCCGGGCAACCGCGCCGCATCACGCAGGATCGCCTGCTCGGCTTTCACAAGCAGATCGTACCGGCCATGAATGTCGCCGATCGCATAGGTCGGAATGTCGGCGATATCCAGCGTCAGACGCGGTCTCGGCTGGCGTGCCATTTTCGAAACCTCGCTATGGCGAGCAAGACGTTCGCTCATCATGTTTCTCAATCTTAAGCATGTCGCGCAAAACTGTGCAGCGCTTTTGCGGCAACGACGTGCGAGAAAAAATAAAAATGCAAAGCGCAAGGAGCGAACCTGAAGGATCGCGACGCGCTTTGGGAGACCTCGGTTAACCATAAGTAGCGGCGAGAACAAGGCGATCAAGTTGGTCAGAAAATTCCAGGCATCCGGCTTTTCTGGAAAAACCGCCCTGTCGATATCGGGACTGACGGCAATTGCTGTGCCGCCCGAGCATGAAGGTGCCGAACGCCCTGCTCGCCGAAGTCGTCGCGATCATCGCCGAGGCCGATGCCTCGATCGGCGAACTCTGGAGCATCTTTTTTCCGTGCTGGAAACCCTTCCCATCCAGGATCTGAAGGCATCGCTGTTTGCGCGCGCTGCTCTCGATCGTCATTGGCGCAATGCCCGCATTCACGCGCTGTCGCTGCCACGCGATGCATTGCTGCGCGGCGCAGGCGACATGCGTCGAAGTTTGGCAACGCGTGAATCGCTGCTGGCCTGAAATTATCTGAAGCCGAAAGATTTCAGCTGGCTGCGGAAATCGGCACTTCTTCCCGCGTGTCTTCGATACGGCCGCCGGCCGCGACGAATTGCTCGAGGGTCATATTGTCGAGAATGGCGGCGATCGCGTCCCGAACATCGGTCATCGAGCGCCGCACCTGACAGGTTTCCGGGTCGGCGCAATCGTCACACGCCTCATACGCCGTGCGGCTGGCGCAGCGGATCGGCGCCAGCGGCCCATCAAGCGTGCGGATGACATGGCCGATGCGGATCTCGGAGGCCGGCCGCGAGAGGGAATAACCGCCGCCAGGCCCCTTTTTCGAACGCAGGATGCCGACATTGCGCAGTTCCAAGAGGATCGTATCGAGGAACTTCTTCGGGATATTGTTACGGGCCGCAACGTCGTTGATGAAGGCAGTCTCGCCCGGCGGCAGCCGCGCCAGATCGACCAGCGCCTTCAGGCCGTATTTTCCCTTTTTCGTCAGCATTGTCTTTGCCCTGTCGAAAACGCAACAATTATCCTGCCGACAGCAGGCAATAGCGTCGAAAGCGTGAAGATACAATAAAATAGGTATTATTTATAGCTTATATTGGCAACATCTGCAGTGCCGGCAACGGTGGCGGCATTCTCAACATGGCTCGATTGCGCCACTCGCTCGTGATCGCCCGCGCTGTACCGTCAGATCGTCTTGAGCATACCGCCGTCGACGAAATAGGTCGATCCGATGCAGTAACTCGCCCGTTCCGAACTCAGAAAGACGAAGACGTTCGCCAGCTCTTCCGGCGTGCCGAACCGTTTGGAAGCAGCATGCTCATTGGCGACACTCTGCAGATACCCTTCCCAGTTCCCGCCGCTTTCGGCGGTCAGCGCCTTGGCGGTCTTGATCCAGTCAGGCGTCAGGATCAGGCCGGCATTGACGCAGTTGACGCGGATATTATCCGGGATGAGCTCGGTCGAGAGCGTCTTCGAAAACATCATCAGCGCCGATTTGCTGACATTGTAGATCGGTTCGTACCAGAGCGGCTGGACGGCGCAGATCGAGGCATTGTGCAGGATCACCCCGCCGCCTCGCTTCTTCATCTGCGGTGCGATGCCGCGCGCAAGCCTCACGGCGGCCATCACGTGCAGGTCCCAATAGGCCTGCCATTTCTCATCAGGCGCCTCCATGACGGTCTCGTTCGATCCGGTGCCGGCATTATTGATGAGGATATCGGCGCCACCCTTTTCGGCAGCCGCGGCAATGATCGCCTCCGTTCCCGCAGCCGTCGCGACGTCGGCGGCGACGGCGGTGGCGCTGACGCCGAATTTCTCGGCAATGCGGGCGCCCTCCGCCTCCAGCCGTTCGCCGCCACGCGCAGCCAGCACGAGGTCCACGCCCTCAGCCGCCAGCCCTTCGGCGATCGCCAGTCCGATGCCGACCGACGCACCCGTTATGACGGCGATCTTACCCTTCAATCCCAGATCCATGTCTTCCTCCGAAGCGCCGGCGATCCCGGCTCGTGGAAGCAAGTGTTCCGCCAATGAATCCGGGCGTCAAGCACCCAAACGCCTCTTGCGGCGGTCTCCGTTCTGTCGCAGCCTGCATCCGCACCGGGAGGAGTTTTCATGCGACGTTATTCAGCCTGTATAGAGTGGCTGTTTGCCGAGGACGGCGACAACTTTCCCGACCGCATCCGTCGCGCCCATGCTGGCGGCCTGACGGCGGTCGAATTCTGGCGCTGGACCGACAAGGATCTGGACGCGATCGAGGCGGCGTTGAAGGAAACCGGCCTTGCCGTCACCAGCCTCGTCGCCGAGCCGATGATCGCGCTGACCGATGCCGCCAACCGGAAGGCCTGGCTGAAAGGCCTTGCCGATTCCGTCACAGTCGCCAAACGCCTCGGCGCGCCGGTGCTGATCGCCCAGGCAGGCGACGATCTCGCCGGCTTCAGCCGTGAAGAACAGCGCCGGGCCCTCAGCGAAACCTTGAAACCAGGTGCCGATATCCTGAAAGGCAGCGGCGTGCGGCTCGGCGTAGAACCTCTCAACATCCGTATCGATCATATCGGCTACTTCCTCGATTCAACCCGCGAAGGCCTCGACGTCGTCGATGACGTCGCCCGCCCCGAGATCGGCATCGTCTACGACATCTACCATTCCGCCGTGATGGGCGAACGCACCGAAGACGTGCTGGACGGCCGCCTCGACCGTGTTTTCCACGTCCATGTCGCCGATCATCCCGGCCGCAACGAACCGGGTTCCGGCGGGATAGACCTCGCTCATCGCCTCGACTGGATCTTCGCCAACGGCTATGCCGGCGCCGTCGGTCTGGAATACCGGCCGACCAAGCCCGGCGCGGACGCAGTCAAGGCTGCCATTGCTGCGCTCGGTGGTTAAACCCCGGGGACATCGACGCTCGCCGCCGCCTTGCAGGGTCCGGCCGAGCGGCGCTCGATAATGCGCGAGGCGATCATGATGCGCCTCGCCGGCATGCCCGGCAGGCGTGGATTCTCGATCCGCTCAAGCAATAGCCGCAGCCCCACGGCCCCGCATTCCTGCCCCTCCATCCTCACCGTCGTCAGCGCCGGCGAGATCAGTGACGCCGGCGAGTAGTCGCCGAAACCGACAACCGAAATATCGTCCGGAATGCGGTACCCCTGCCCAAGCAGTTCGGAGACCACGGTCAGCGCTAACCCGTCATGGGCGCAGAAAAAAGCCGTCGGGCGAATGCCTTTGTCCACGAGCGCCCGGAACGCCGTGCCGAAGCCATTCTCTTCGTCGAATTGCATAACATGGAGCGCAACATCAGGATAACGTTCGGCGATTTCGCGAGCGCCGTAATGGCGCTCCTGACGTCCCCGCAGGCCCGGCATGCCATAGACGTACACGATGGACCGGTGGCCGAGTCCGACTAGATACTCCACCACCGCCTGCCCTGCCTCATGGTCGGTGCCGCCGACATGGTCGACCTGCTCGAGCGCATCGACCCAGCCGAAACGCACGATCGGAACGCCGGTGGCGCTCGCCGCTGCCACGGCCTCACGGGCATGCGGACCAACGAGCATCAGGCCATCACAGCTGCGCGCCAACTCTTCCAACTGGCCGACATCATGGGTCCAGCGCACGCGCAGCGTCATGCCAAGCCGATGAGCCTCTCGCTGCACACCGTTCTGCACCTGCATATAGAGCTCGCTGTTGACGGCATCGAGATCGTGAAAGACCACCGCAACCTCGCCGGCAGCACCATGCCCGGCGGGCTTGGTGTAGCCTAGGCGCTGCGCCGTGTCGCGGATCAGCGCGCGCGTTTCCTCGCTGACACCGCTCTTGCCGGCGAGCGACCGCGAGACCGCAAATTTCGACAGCCCGACCTCTCGCGCGATCGTCTGCAAAGTAACCCGGCCCCTGCTTCCCACGTGGCACCTCGCCCTTCGATTGATAGGCGCTGGTTATACCAACTGCGCCTGTATGCCAAATTTTCTCACTAACGTGAACATAACGCTTTACCTAACAATATCCAAATGTAATCTTTCCCTCATCCCGGCCCCACAGCAAAAATAATGATAATGGCACGGGTTTTTGGAGGAGATCCCTATGATCAAGCTGAAACGACGTGCGTTTCTGGCCGGGACGTCGGCCGCCCTGATAATGCCGGCCCTGCCGGTTTTCGCCGCTGACTTCAAGGAAGCGGATGTCCTGAAAGCGAAAGTGTCGAGCGGCGCCCTGCCGGGTCTCCAGGAGAGGCTTCCCGAAAATCCGCTCGTCGTCAAACCGGTTGAAAGCATCGGCAAATACGGCGGCGACTGGAATATGGCGCTAGTCGGCGGCGGGTCGCTGTCGATGCTGTTCCGCTACCAGGCCTATGAGCCGCTGCTACGCTATACGCGCGATTGGTCTGGCGTGACGCTGAATGTCGCCGAGTCCTTTGAGGGCGATGCCGACTCCAAGGTCTATACGATCCGCCTGCGCAAGGGCATGAAATGGTCGGATGGCCATCCCTACACCACCGCCGACATCAAGTTCTGGTACGATACTGTTTTCACCGACAAGCGCGTCGCCTTTGTCGGTCAGGATCATTGGAAATCCGGCGGTAAGCCGGCCAAGCTGGAGATCGTGGACGAGCAGACCTTCAAGGTCATCTTCGACAAGCCGAACGGCCTGTTCCCGCTGCAGGTCGCCTGGGCAAACAACGATCAGACGACGCGCACGCCGAAGCATTATCTCGAGCAATTCCACATCGATTACAATCCGAAGGCCGATGAACTCGCCAAGCAACGCGGCTTCGAAAGTTGGATCGCGTCGTTCCAGGCGGCCGCCGGCTTCCAGGACGACAACGCCTTCTTCCTCAACTCCTCGAAGAAGCCCTGCGTGCATGCCTGGGTGTTCACGATCGCGCCAGGCGAAAACACCGAACGGGCTGTTGCCGAGCGCAATCCATACTATTGGAAGGTTGATAGCGAGGGCAACCAGCTGCCCTATATGGACCGCATCGTTTACCAGATGGTCGCCGACCCGCAGGTTCTGCTGCTGAAGGCCATGCAGGGCGAGGTCGACCTGATGGACCAGTACATTGCCACGCCGAACAACAAATCGGTTCTCTACGATGCGCGTGAGCAGGGCGGCTATGATTTCTACACGCTGACTTCGACCGAAGCCAATGTCATGAATTTCATCTTCAACCTGAACCACAATGACGAGACCAAGCGGAAGCTCTTCCGGAACAAGGATTTCCGTGCCGCACTCTCGACCGCACTCGACCGGCAGTCGCTGATCGATGCGGTGCTCGTCGGCCAGGGGGCGCCTGCCCAGCCGTCGATCAAGAAGGAAGATCCGCTTTACAACGAGCAACTCGCCACGCAGTTCACGGCCTATGACGTCGACAAGGCGAATGCCATGCTCGATCAGATCGTGCCGAAGCGCGACGACCAGAACTTCCGCCTCGACGAAAAGGGCCGCCGCCTGACGATCATCTTCGAGATCGACCAGGCGCGCGCCGTCTTCCTCGATCTCTTCCAGCTGGTGATCCCGATGTTCCAGGCGGTCGGCATCGATGCGCAGATGCGCACGATGGACCGTTCGCTCTGGGAGACGCGCGTCCGCCAGGGCCGTGATTTCGATGCGACCGCCCATCAGTTCGGCGCAAATGGCGGCGTCGCCGCCATGCTCGACCCGCGCTACTACGTGCCGACCGATGCCAACGCCATGTACGCCCCGGCCTGGCAACTCTGGTATCGCGACCGCACCAATGCCAATGCCGAGGAACCGCCGGAAAGCACGAAGAACCAGCTTGCGCTCTACGACAAGCTGAAGACGACTTCCGACCCATCGGGCCAGCGCGAGGTCATGAAGCAGATCCTTCAAGGCGCCGCCGACAATTTCTATGTCTTCGGCATCTCGCTGCCGCCCGACGGCTACGGCATCGTCAAAAACAACATGAAGAACATCACGAAAACCATGCCGAACTCCTTCGGCTGGCCGACGCCCGCTCCGACCATGCCGGAGCAGTTCTACAAGGTCTAGAGCAGTTCCAGGAAAATGCGAAGCGGTTTTCCTGGAACTGCGTTAAGACAAAAACTCAGAGCGATTACACGACTGGTAAGATTGAACCGCTCTGATGACCTTTTTCCATGATGCCTTCTCAGGCGCCGGCCCCTCCGGTTGGCGCTGAGGCGCTCTCTTTTGCCAATGATTGGATGAAGACGATGCTCGACGCCAGGAGACAGAACACCCACACGCTGAGGACGCCGGACTGGTTTAAGACCGCGACCCGCTGGACCCAGCTGACCTTCGTGGAAGACGACCCGGAGAAATACGACCCGGCCTTCTGGATCGACGTCTTCAAACGCACGAAATCGAACGCGGTCTGCCTCAGTGCCGGCGGCTATATCGCCTATTATCCGAGCGAAGTGCCTTACCACTATGTCAGCAAATATCTCGGCGACAAGGATATCTTCGGCGCGCTCGTCGATGCCGCCCGCAAGCTCGACATGCACGTCATGGCCCGCGTCGACCCGCATGCGGTCCATGACGATGCGGCCAAAGCCAATCCGGAATGGGTGATGATCAATGCCGACGGCACGCCGCGCCGCCACTGGGCCTATCCCGATGTCTGGGTCACCAATGCTTATGGCGACTACAACACCGTCTTCATGCCTGAGGTGGTCAAGGAGATCGTCCGCAAATACGATATCGACGCGGTCTTCGCCAATCGCTGGCAGGGCCACGGCGTCGATTACAGCGAAGACAGCGCCCGCCGCTTCAAGGACATGTTCGGCTATGCCCTTCCTGCAAGACCCGATGCCGAGGATCCCGCCTGGCAGGCCTGGGTGCAGTGGCGCCGCCGCGTGCTCACCGACATGATCGCGCAGTGGGACGATGCCGTCAAAGCGATCCGCCCGCATGCGAGCTTCATTCCGAACATGGGTGGCGCTTCGCTGATGGAATTCGATCTCTCGGTCATCGCCAAACACTGCCCCTTCCTCGTCGTCGACCATCAGGGCCGCAAGGGCCTTGAGCTCGGCTGGTCGGCAGGCCGCAATGGCAAGCGCATCCGAGCCACCTTCCCCGACCGCCCGGTCGTGCTGATCACCTCGATCGGCCCCGAGGAGGAATATCGCTGGAAGGATGCCGTCACCTCGGGCGAGGAGATGCAGCTCTGGATCAATGACGGCACCGCCCACGGCCTCTACGCCTGGTTCACCAAGTTCAACGGCGTCGTGCCTGACAAACGCTGGGTCGAGCCGGTGGCCGACGCATTCGCCCTGCAGGCAGCCATCGAGCCGGTGCTGGAAAGCATGAAGCCGACCGCCGAAATCGCCGTCATCGATCCCTCGACGACGCTGCGCCACTGGGCGCCGGAAGAACGGCATTCCGCCGAGAAGCACGACCTCGGTTTCTACCATGCCCTCGTCGAGGCCCGCCTGCCCTTCGAGCTGCTTTCGGACCAGGTGTTGACCGACGAGAGCCTCGATCGGTTCAAGCTCATCATCCTTGCCAACGCTTCCTGCCTTTCGGATGCGCAGAACGCGGCGATCCGCGCCTATGTCGATCGCGGTGGCAGCATGATTGCCTCTTACGAGACGTCGCTGCGCGACGAATTCGGCAAGAAGCGCCCCGACTTCGGCCTCGCCGACGTGCTGGGTGCCAGCTACGTCTCCGGCCCGCGCGGCATCGTCAAGAACACCTATGTCGCACTTTCCGGCGATCACCCGATCAACCGGGGCTTCGACGGCGCCGAGCGCATCATGGGCGGCACTCGCCTGATCCACGCCGTACCGTCGGCCGATGCGAAGGCGCCCTTCCTCTACGTTCCCGACTTTCCCGATCTGCCGATGGAAGAGGTCTATCCGCGAGAAGAACCAAAAGGTGCTGCCGTCATCGCCCGCGAGACTGGCAAGGGTGGCCGCACAGTCTATATTCCCTGGAATATCGGTGAGATCTTCTGGGAGGTCTATGCCGTCGATCATGCGCGGCTCCTCGCCAACGCCGTCCATTGGGCACTCGGCAAGACACCACGCGTCACCATCGAGGGCAAGGGCGTCATCGATCTGGCGCTACGCGAAAACGGTGAGGGCATGGCAGTCAGCCTCTTCAACCTCACCAACCCGATGATGATGAAAGGCCCGATCCGCGACAATTACCCTCTGGCAGCGCAGACCATTTCGGTGGAGATTCCGGAGGGCCGATCGGTGGCGAAGGCATGGCTCGTCGTTGCCGACCGCGCCGCAAGCTTCAGCCTTGCGAACGGCCGTGCGCAGGTGGAGGTGCCCGGTATCGACCGGCTGGAAGTCCTGCATCTCACCTGGAAATGAAGTGACAGGCGACGGAGGAGCGCTTTCGGCCTGAAGGGCCGACGGCGCGTGAAGATCCGGGGGAGGCGCGTCACAGCGTTCCCGACGGGAGGAGAAACGTTTCGATGCTTGGCTATATCTTCAAGCGCGTACTCTACATGATCCCGACCTTGTTCGGCATGTCGCTGATCTCGTTCCTGATCATCCAGCTGCCGCCAGGTGATTACCTGACCTCGATGATCGCCACCATGAGCGACAGCGGCCAAACCGTCGATCCCGCTCAGATCGAGCGGCTGAAGGAAATCTACGGCTTCGATGACCCCTTCTATGTCCAATACCTCAAATGGATCTGGGGCATCGTCAGCCGCGGCGACTTCGGCTACTCCTTCGAGTGGAGTCAGCCAGTCTCCGGGCTGATCTGGGCGCGTATGGGCTCGACGCTGGTTATCTCGCTCTTGAGCCTGCTCTTCGTCTGGATCGTGGCTTTGCCGATCGGCGTCTATTCCGCCGTCCGCCGCCACTCCGTCGGCGACCATGTCTTCACCTTTCTCGGCTTCATCGGCCTTGCGGTGCCGAACTTCATCCTGGCGCTGACGTTGATGTACATCGCCTATAAATTTCTTGGCCAGAGCGTCGGCGGGCTGGTCTCGCCGGCATATGCCGAAGCGCCCTGGAGCTTTGCCAAGGTCGGCGATTTCCTCGCCCATCTCTGGATCCCGATCATCATCATTGGCGCGTCTGGAACGGCAGCGATGATCCGGATCCTGCGCGCCAACCTGACCGACGAACTGCACAAGCCCTATGTCGTTACGGCCCGCGCCAAGGGACTGCCGGAATACAAGGTGATCCTCAAGTATCCGGTCAGAATCGCGCTCAATCCCTTCGTCTCGGCGATCGGCTGGGTGCTGCCGCATCTCGTTTCGGGCGTGACGATCACTGCCATCGTGCTGAACCTGCCGACCGCTGGTCCCCTGCTTTTCCGCGCGCTGATCTCGCAGGACATGTACCTCGCCGGCAGCTTCGTTCTGCTTTTGAGCGCGCTGACCCTTGTCGGCATGCTGCTGTCGGATCTGCTGCTGGCCCTGCTCGATCCACGCATCCGGTTCAATTGAGGGCGAACGCGATGAGCACGCACGAGACCTTCGGAAATCATGCTGGTCCGCTTCACACTGTTGCCGATGGCCCCTCGATCAGCCCATTGAAACAGGGCAAGACCGTCTCGACCGCAGCGATCGGTCCCTGGCGGCTGGTCGCTGGCAAGCTGATCCGCCAGAAGGTGGCGATGGTGGCCGGCGTCATTATCCTCTGCCTCTATCTGGTCGGTCTGTTAGCCGAATTCCTGGCGCCCGCTTTGCCGATGACCTCGCGGCCGCAATACACCTATGCCCCGCCGCAGGGCTTCAGCTTCTTCGTCGAAAAGCCGGACGGCAGCTCTGAGTTCAATATCCATGTGAAGGGCTACAAGGTCGAGATCGACAAGGTGGCGCTACGCCGCACCTTCGTCGTCGACGACACCAAGGTCGTCCCGATCGGCTTCTTCGTCAAAGGCGCGGCCTACGATCTCTGGGGCGTGATCCCGATGAACCGGCACCTGATCGGCCCGCTCAACCAAAACGACCCGATGTACCTGCTCGGCGCCGACCGGCTCGGCCGCGATGTCTTCTCTCGGCTCGTCTACGGCACCCGCGTATCCATGTCGATCGGCCTCGTCGGCGTCGCCATGTCGCTGATCCTCGGCGTCGTGCTCGGCTCGATCTCCGGTTTCTACGGCGGCTGGGTCGATACGCTGATCCAGCGCGTCATCGAGGTCGTCAGTGCAATGCCGACCATCCCGCTGTGGCTCGGCCTGGCGGCGGCGATCCCGCTGACATGGTCGCCGGTCAATGTCTATTTCGTCATAACGATCATCGTCTCGCTGCTCGGCTGGACCAGCCTGGCGCGTGAAGTGCGCGGCCGGTTCCTGGCGCTGCGCAGTGAGGATTTCGTCGTTGCCGCCAGGCTCGACGGATCCAGCGAGACCAGGCTGATCTTTCGGCATATCCTGCCGTCACTGACAAGCCATATCCTTGCGGTCGTCACACTGGCCGTACCGACCATGATCGTCGCCGAGACCTCTCTTTCCTTCCTCGGCATCGGCCTTAAGCCGCCGGTCGTCAGTTGGGGCGTGCTGCTGCAGGACGCCCAGAACATCCGCACCGTCGCCACCGCGCCGTGGCTCTTGATCTGGCCGTCGCTCGCAGTCGTCATCGCCGTCCTGTCCTTCAATTTCTTCGGCGACGGCCTGCGCGATGCCGCCGACCCCTACGACAATTGAGGAGGAAACCATGGCCGACCTTTCAAAAGACGTCGTTCTCTCCGTCGAAAACCTCTCGATCGATTTCAGGCTGCGCACCCACATCCTGCACGCCGTCGAAAATGTCAGTTTCGAGCTGAAACGCGGGCAAACGCTGTGCCTCGTCGGTGAAAGCGGCTCCGGCAAGAGCGTCACCGCCCGTTCGCTGCTGCAGATCGTCGACAGCCCCGGCAGTATTGTTTCCGGCCGCATCCTGCTCAGGGACGGCGACGGGGCCACCGGAAGTCACGGAATCACCGATATTGCCGTCTTGAAGCCGTCCGATCGGGCGATGCGGGCCATCCGCGGTCGCCGCATCGGCCTGATCTTCCAGGAGCCGATGAGTTCGCTGTCGCCGGTTCACACCATCGGTTCGCAGATCATTGAGGCGGTGCGCCTGCACAGTGATCTCGATCATCGCGCCGCCCGCGAAAGGACCGTCGAACTGCTGCGACAGGTCGAGATCCCGAACCCGGACAAGATGGCTGACCGCTACACCTTCGAATTCTCCGGCGGCATGCGCCAACGCGCCATGATCGCCATGGCGCTTGCCGGCAATCCCGACATTCTCATCGCCGACGAGCCGACGACAGCCCTCGACGTCACCACCCAGGCCGAAATCCTCGATCTGATCAAGCGCCTGCAGGTCGAACGCGGCATGGCCATGCTGCTCATCACCCATGACATGGGGATCGTCGCCGAAGTGGCCGACGATGTCGCCGTCATGCGCTTCGGCCGCATCGTCGAGCGCGGACCCGTCGATGCAATCTACCATGCCGCCGAACATCCCTATACCCGCCAACTGCTTGCCTCGACAGTCAAGCTCACGCATCATGTCGATGGCAAGCTGCCCGCCATAGCACTGTCGCCGGCGGCACCGCAGCCGATCCTGTCCGTCCGCCACCTCAGCAAGATCTATGGTTGGCACGGCAAGGCCAACACGTTGCGCGCCGTCGACGACGCCAGCTTCGATCTCTATCCCGGCGAAAACCTCGGTATTGTCGGCGAAAGCGGCTCCGGCAAGACGACACTCGGCCGGCTCATCCTGCGCACCGTCGAGCCGACCTCGGGCAGCATCAGCTATTGCGGCAAGGACGGCGGCGAGATCGACGTCACCAAACTCACCAAGCGCGAACTCCGCACATTCCATCGCGAAGTCCGCTTGGTTTTTCAGGATCCCTTCGCCTCGCTCAATCCGCGCATGACTGTCAAGGAGGTGATCGGCGATCCGCTTGTTGTCAACGGGCTGGCAAGGGGCAAGGCGCTGGCGGACCGTGTCGCCGAACTGATGCGCCTTGTCGGCCTCGACCCGATGGGGATGGAGCGTTATCCACATGCCTTCTCCGGCGGCCAGCGCCAGCGCATCGGCATCGCTCGCGCGCTTGCGCTCGACCCACGCATCATCATCGCCGATGAGGCGACGTCCGCTCTCGATGTCTCGATCCGCAGCCAGATTCTCGACCTGCTGCTCGATATCCGTCAACGGCTGAACCTAAGCTTCATCTTCATTTCGCACGACATTTCGGTGGTGCGTTATTTCTGCGATCGTGTCGCCGTCATGCATCGCGGCAAGATCGTCGAACTCGGCGAGGCCGAACAGATCTGCACCGCTCCTGAGGGGGCCTATACGAAGAGCCTCATCTCCGCCGTTCCCAATCCCGACCCTCGCGACAAGCGCATGCTGCACCGGCATCGTTTCGTCGCGTCTGCCGATATCTAAGGACGATCCCGTGCAGAAATTTTCCGCCAACCTTTCCTTCCTCTACCAAGACCTGCCCTTTCTCGACCGCTTCGCCGCTGCTGCAAAGGACGGCTTCGGTGCCCTCGAATATCTGGGCCCCTATGCCGAACCCAGGGAGAAGGTTGCCGAGGCGCTGAAGGCAAGCGGCCTGAAACAGGCGCTCTTCAACGTGCCGTCCGGCGACTGGGCCGGCGGCGAGCGCGGCATCGCCTGCCTGCCGGAGCGTGCAGAGGAGTTCCGCGATGGACTCGAGCAGGCGCTCGACTATGCCGCAGCGCTCGATTGCCGGCAGGTGAATGTCATCTCCGGCCTGGTGCCAAAAGGTGCGGACCTTCAAACGCTGGAAACGGTGCTGGTCGGCAATCTGAAATATGCTGCGAAACGTTGTGCCGACGCCGGCGTCACCCTGCTGATCGAGCCGATCAACCTGCGGGATATTCCGGGTTTCTTTCTGTCGACCACCACCCATGCGGAGCGCATCCTCGACAGGGTCGGTTCCGACAACCTCTATATCCAGTATGATTTCTACCACATGCAGGTCATGCAGGGCGATCTGATCCCCACCTTCACCCGACTTAAGGAGAAAATCGCCCATGTGCAGATCGCCGACCATCCTGGGCGCAACGAGCCCGGCACCGGCGAGATCAACTACAATTTCATCCTCTCCGAACTCGACCGCCTCGGCTACGACGGCTGGGTCGGCTGCGAGTACAAGCCGAAATCCGGCACCAAGGATGGCCTCGGCTGGATGAGATCCTATCTGAAGTCAGCGAGGGCAGCATGAGCATCGGATTTATCGGACTGGGCGTCATGGGCCGCCCGATGGCGGAGCATCTGATCGATGCCGGCCACACGCTGCATCTGAACCGGGTGAAAGAGACCTCGCAGCATCTTGTCGACAAGGGCGCCATAGCCGCCGCGAGCGCCAGGGTGGTGGCGCATGCTTCGGACATCGTCATCCTGATGCTGCCGGATACATCAGATGTCGAGGCGGTCCTCTTCGGCGAACACGGCGTTGCCTCCGGCCTTTCTCAGAGCAAGCTCGTTATCGACATGAGCTCGATCTCCCCGGTCGCCACCAAAACTTTCGCCAAACGCATCGAGGCCCTCGGCTGCGATTATCTCGATGCTCCCGTTTCCGGCGGAGAGGTGGGTGCCAAGGCTGCCTCTTTGACGATTATGGTCGGTGGCAAGGAGCAAGCATTCGAACGTGCCCGGTCGATTTTCGAAAAGTTGGGCAAGAACATCACCCATGTCGGAGGTAACGGCGACGGGCAGACGGCCAAGGTCGCCAACCAGATCATCGTCGGCCTGACGATAGAGGCAGTTGCCGAAGCGCTGCTCTTTGCCAGGAAGGCCGGCGCCGACCCGGCCAAGGTGCGCTCGGCGCTGATGGGTGGCTTTGCCGCTTCCCGCATCCTCGAAATGCATGGGGAGCGCATGATCAATCAGACCTTCGAGCCCGGCTTCCGTATCCGCCTGCACCGCAAGGACATGACGCTTGCCGTCGATGCCGCCCGCGCACTCGATCTGTCGCTGCCGAACACTGCCGCCACGCAACAACTGATGAACGCCGCGGTCGCCAATGGCGACGGCGAACGCGATCATTCCGCCCTCATCCGCACCCTGGAACTCCTCGCCGGAGGACCGCGCTAGATCAACGCTTTTTAGTATAGCCGGCCATCTTCGACTGCCTACTGCCGGAGCCTTCTTTCCGGACGGCGAAGCCATGTCCGGACATCGATAGAGAAGGACAGGACAATGCTGAACAAAGATATCCAACTGCCCTACGGCGCCGTCTACTTCCGCAAATCCAATCCGCCCCGTGAAGATTGGGAGCGCGACTACGCCACGGCCGGGCAAGACGGCCTCAACATCTTCCGCCACTGGTTCATGTGGAGCGCAATCGAAACCGCCCCCGGCGTCTACGACTGGGAAGAATATGACCGTCAGATGGACCTTGCGGCGGCACACGGCATCAAGACCGTTATCGCCGAGTTGATTCATGCCGTGCCCGACTGGGCGGTGCGCAAATACGCTCATGCATTGCAGGTCAATGCCGACGGCACCAAACTCGGTTCCTATATGGGTGTGTCGTCGGCGACCGGCGGCTTCTCCAACAATGGTGGCGGCGCCGGCGCCCTGACGCTGAACTGCCCGGAAGTGAGGGAAGCAGCGGGCAGATTCCTGACCGCGCTCGCCACCCGCTACAAGGATCATCCGGCGATCTATGGTTACGACGTCTGGAACGAGTGCAACTATTCCGCGGACGTCGATTACAGCCCCTATGCAAAGGCTGTTTTTCGCAAATGGCTCGAAAAGAAATACGGCAGCCTGAAGGTCCTGGCCAAGGCCTGGTACCGCTACAGCTATGCCGAATGGGATGACATCGAGCCGCCGGCGCACATGGCACCCTATCCTGAATGTATCGACTGGCTGCAGTTCAAACGCGACAACTTCTACGATCAGATGCAATGGCGCATCGACACGATCCGCGCCGTCGACCAGAAGAACACCGTCCTTGCCCACGGCATATCCGGCGCAATTCCCAACATGGCTGCCAACGGCTGCGACGACTGGCTTGCAGCCTCCAAGGTCGAGGTCTACGGCTTTACCTGGATCCAGGCGCGCAAGGGGTCGGAAGCCTGGAAGAACTGGTACGGCGTCGACATCAACCGCGCCGCCGCGCGCGGCAAACCCTTTTGGCACGCCGAGCGCCAGGGCGGCCCGCTCTGGCTGCAGCCGCAGGTGATCGGCCGTGACAAGGAGGATGGCCGCGTCGCCGAGCCCGAGGATATTCGCCTCTGGAGCATGACCTCACTTGCCGGCGGCGCCCGCGGCGTGATCAATCTGCGCTGGCGCCCGCTGCTCGACGGTCCGCTCTTCGGCGCTTTCGGCTCCTACGGCATGGACGGCTCGCGCACGCCGCGCTCCGACATGGCAAGCGCCATGGCGAGATGGGCCAATGACAAGGCGCAGGCTCCCCTCTGGGAGGCAAAGCCCGTGCGCGGAGAGGTCGGCATCCTCGTCGTGCGCGAAACGCAGGAGTTCGATTACCTCCTGAACCACGACCGCACGGAAAAGCCCTATCCCGAAGCGATGTGGGGCGCTTATCGCGCCTTCCTCGAAACCGGTACGCAACCGGATTGGGTGCATATCGACGACCTCGCGGACTATGATTTCCTCTATTTCCCTTATCCGATCATGTTCACATCAGAGCAGGCGAAACGCCTGAAAGCTTGGGTCGAAAACGGCGGCACGCTGATTGCCGAGGCATGCCCCGGCTATTTCGGCGATCGCGGCCATGTCGGCACCGTGCAGCCGAACATGGGCCTCGATGAGGTCTTCGGCGCACGCGAGGAGGAAGTCGAATTCATGCCCGATATCGGCGACCGCACCCATTTCGATCTCGACGGCGCGGCGGTCGACGGTGGCGGCTTCCTACAGTCTTATCGGCTGACCGGAGGAACGGGACGTGGCCACTTCACCGACGGTCGTCTTGCCGTCGTGGAAAATGCCTATGGCAAGGGTCGCACGCTGCTGATCGGCACCAATCCTTCCGTTGCCTATTACCGCACACAGGGGAAGGCGAACGGCGCTTTCTTCGCCGAGCTATTGAGATGGAGTGGGAAGAAGCGCCACGTGACGCTGTCGAATGCCGCACTCTTCGCCCGTATCCACGAGGGTGAAAAAGGTAGCTTCCTCTGGCTCGTCAATCCGACGAGAATCACGCAGAAGACCGAGTTGACGCTCGCCCGAGGTGCCCTTCCGCGAGGCCGGGCCGTCTGGCCCGTCGGTCATATCGGCAATGGTGGCATCGAGGTGCCGGCACGCGATGTGCTGATCCTTCCGCTCGATGGTTAGAACCGGACCATTTTAGGCACGCTCGGCCTACAAACCTGAATCCTGTTCTAAATTAATAGTCAGAGCATGATGTCGTCGGAAACCGCTTACCGTTTTCGGCATCATTCTCTGAGATTTCAGGATGCGGATGAACTGGCTCCCTCGGCAAAGGCTTCAAGCTCGGGGTCCAAGTCGACCTCGACGATATTGTTGAAGACGGCGGTGGCCAGCATGATGCCGGCAAAGGCGACGAGATCGACGAGCACCTTGGTCTCGTAGCTTAGTTTCAGCTTCGCCCAAAGTTCGGTCGGAACGGCATTAGAATCGGCGACAATCGCCTTGCCGAAATCGTCGAGGAGTGCCTCTTCGTCGGAAAACTCCAGCGCGTCGGGGTTGAAGCCCTTGTTGATCAGTGCCCTGCGGAAGAAGGTGACGGCAATCCTCGATCTGGCTGCCTTCGAGATCGCATGCGAGAAAATCCAGATCGCCCGGTCGCTGATCGCAGGATCGAGTTCGGCGCGCAGCGTGAACCACTCGGCATAGATGCGATGAGCCGCCGGCGAATGCAGCAGTGTCCGCTTCATGTTGGTCATGCGCCCGCGCAGCCTGACTTCCTCGTCATGCGCCGCACGAACCTCTGGTGAAGCGGTGTCGTAGTCGATCTGCGGGAGGTGGCTCATCGGGTCCGTTCTTTCCTTGTGCACAGAAGCTACAGAGTGCAGAAAATATGTGCGGCGGTACCGCGGCAATCCACTTGGCCGCCGCCGGGCTCCCGCCTAGACTGGCGAAATCGAAAGTGGAGGCAAGGCGTGAGCGACGACCCCGAGCATCATCATGTCAATTGGCGGGAACATGGCGTCAAGGTCATTCCCGGCAATTCGCTCGATCCTCATACCGCGCAGACCCCGGGCATGAGCCGCGCGACCGCGATCAACAATGCACGCGCCGGCGCCGAGAAGATCTGGGCTGGCACGGTGACAATCCATGCCAATGCCAAGACAGGCGCCCATCATCATGGCGATCTCGAAAGCATCATCTACGTGGTCAAGGGCAAGGCACGCATGCGCTGGGGCGAGCATCTGGAATATACCGCCGAGGCCGGGCCCGGCGATTTCATCTATGTCCCGCCCTATGTGCCGCATCAGGAAATCAATGCCAGCCGTGAGGAGACACTGGAGTGCGTACTCGTCCGCTCAGGCCAGGAGCCCGTCGTCGTCAATCTCGATATCGAGCCGGTCGAAAAGCCGGAGGACGTTCCCTGGATCGACCCTATCCATCGCTGAAACCGACGTCCGTCAGGCGTGGACCGCACCGGCATCGCTTATGACAGGGGTTTCGATGATTCGGCCGGTATCGGCGGCATAAAGGTGGATCGCGTTGTGGTCGATCGCGATGCCAATCGGCTCGCCCGATTTCACCGTCACCGCCTCGGTCAGCGCCACGGCAAAGGGCAGCCCGTCGAAATCGGCATGAACGACGCGGCTGGCGCCGAGTTCTTCGATGAAATCGGCTGTCGCGACCAATGCGCCGGGCGCATCCGGAGCCACCAGCCGGGCGGCTTCGGCGCGCATGCCGAGCACGACGCGTTTGCCCTTCAGCGGTGCGGCGCGCTCGCGAGGCAGCGCGATCTTGCGACTCTGGTCGTAGATGAAAACGCACTCGTCGTTGATCGTGCCTTCGAGCAGGTTCATCGCCGGTGTGCCGACGAAGCCGGCGACGAAACGCGAGACCGGATGATGATAGACCTCTTCCGGTGTGCCGACCTGCTCGACCCTGCCGCCGTTCATCACCACCAGCCGGTCGGCGAGCGTCATCGCCTCGGTCTGGTCGTGCGTAACGAAGATCGAGGTGGCGCCGAGACGGCGGTGCAGGCGGCGGATTTCGGCGCGCATGGCGATGCGCAGCTTGGCATCGAGATTCGACAGCGGCTCGTCGAACAGGAACACCTTCGGTTCGCGGATCATCGCGCGGCCCATGGCGACGCGCTGGCGCTGGCCGCCGGAAAGGGCGGCCGGCCGGCGATCGAGGAAGGGGTCGAGGCTCAGCGCCTTGGCGACCTCTGCGATCCGGCGGCTGCGCTCGGCCTTCGCCACACCCGCGACCTTCAAGGCGTAACCGATATTCTCGGCGACCGTCATGTGCGGATAGAGCGCGTAGTTCTGGAACACCATGGCGCAGCCGCGCTCGCGCGGCTCCATCTGGTTGACGACGCGCCCGTCGATGGAGATTTCGCCGCCGCTGATTTCCTCGAGGCCAGCGATCATGCGCAGAAGCGTGGACTTGCCGCAGCCGGACGGGCCGAGAATGACGATGAATTCGCCGGACTGGATCTCCAGGTCGACGCCGTGAACGACGGCATGCTTGCCGTAGCTCTTCTTCACATCACGGATTGAGATCGGTGCCACAGGACTGCTCCTTCACTTCTCGGTGGAGATAAGGCCGCGCACGAACCAACGCTGCATCAGGATGACGAGCAGCAGCGGCGGCGACATGATGATAAGTGTCCCGGCCATGGCGACGTTCCAATCGGGCAGGCCGAATTCGGACGGGATGAGGGTCTTCAACTGCGTCACTGCAATACCGAAATTCGGATCGGTGGTGACGAGCAGCGGCCAGAGATACTGGTTCCAGGCCCAAACGAACATGATGGTGAAGAGCGCGATCATGTTCGATCGCGACAGCGGCAGCAATATGTCGATAAAAAAGCGGACGGCGCCGGCGCCATCCATCTTCGTTGCCTCGGCAAGCTCGTCCGGAACGGTCAAATAGAACTGGCGGTAAAGGAAGGTGCCGGTCGCTGTAGCGACGAGCGGCGCCACGAGGCCGGTATAGGAATTCAGCAGCCCCCATTCGAGCTTGATCTGGATGCCGGACACCCAGGCGACGAGCGCGGTAATTCCGGTGACATCGAGGATCGTCTGGAAGGGCTGCAATGCGTTGGCCGCAATCGAATAGGTCGGCACGATGCGAACTTCCAGGGGCAGCATCAGCGTGATGAAGATGATCCAGAAAATCACATGCCGGCCGCGGAAACGGAAGTAGACGATCGAAAAGGCGGCCATGGCGGAAAGGATGACCTTGCCGGCGCCGACCGCTGTGGCGAAGATGATGCTGTGGATCAGCTTGTTGCCGAGGTCGGCGCGGATCCAGGCGGCCTGCGCGTTTTCCCAGAAATGCGAACCCGGGGTCAGCGGCAGCGGCACGCGGTTGACCGTCTCCAGATCAAGCGTCGATGCGATGATGACGATGACGAAAGGCAGAAGCGCGATCACCATGCCGAGCGCCAGAACCGTGTAGCAGATGAAGTTGAATATCGGCGTGCGTTCGATCATGTCCGCGACCTCACTTGTAGTGCACGCGCCGCTCGATGAAGCGGAACTGGAAGATGGTGAGAAGAACGACGAGCACCATCAGGATGATCGACTGGGCGGCCGCACCCGAATAATCGAGCCCCCTGAAACCGTCGAAATAGATTTTGTAGACCATAAGCTCGGTCGCGCGCGCCGGTCCGCCCTGGGTCATGACGTCGACGATACCGAAGGAATCCTGGAAGCTTTCGGTGATGTTGATAACGAGCAGGAAAAACAATGTCGGCGTCAGCAGCGGCAATTGCAGGTCCCACATCCGGCGCAGCGGCCCGGAGCCGTCCATCGCCGCGGCCTCGATCAGCGAGCGCGGAATGCCCTGAAGGGCCGAAAGGAAAAAGATGAAATTGTAGCCGATATATTTCCATGAGAAGGCGATGATAACCGCGATCATCGCGTCCTTGCCGTCGAGTGCCGGGTTCCAGAGACCGGGCCAGACATGATTGATGACGGATAGAAGACCGGCCTCCGGCGCCAGAATGAAGCGGAAGGCGAGACCGAGAGCCGGAGCGGCTATCGCGTACGGCCAGATGAAGACCGACCGGTAGATTTTGTGGCCGCGCAGTTCACGGTCCGTCAAAAGCGCCAGAATGAGCGCCATCCCCATGGCGATCGCCGTCGAGCTGAAGCCGAAGATCATGCTGCGGGTGATCGATTCCCAATAGATGGGATCGCTGAGCAATTGCTTGAAATTGTCGAGACCGACCCAGGCGTTGCCGCCACCCCATGGCTGCTCGAGCGTGAATGCCCAATAGAGCGCTTGCGCGCTCGGCCAATAGAAGAAGACGAAGATCAGCAGCAGCATCGGAAATGCAAAGAGCAGTCCGATCGTCGTCGAGGAGAAAGTGACGCGCTTTTCCATGGGTGGTCGTTTTCGCCGTGGTTTGACTTCAGGCGCGGGCGGCAGCGCGCATCCGCAACTGGTTGGACGAGTTTACAAAGACGCACCCGGCACGCGCAAGGCGGGCCGGGTGCGGTTCATGTCAGACGATCAGGGGAGCTGAACGTTCTTGTAGGTCTGCTGGAAGCGGCGCAGGAGCTGGTTGCCGCGTTCGGCAGCAGAGTCGAGCGAGGCCTGGACGTCGGCATTGTTGACGAAGATGGCCTGCAGGCCGTTGGCGATCTCAGTGCGGACCTGCAGCAGGCCGCCGAGACGGATGCCCTTGGCGGCTGAGTCGCCAGCGGGGGAAGCGGTCAGGCTCTGAATGGCGAGTTCACGTCCGGCGTAGGGCGGCTTGTCGTAGAAGCCCTGCTTCTTCAGATATTCGAAGCCGGAGTTGCGGACCGGGATATAGCCGGTGACCGTCGACCAGGTCAGGGCCTCTTCCGGCTTGGCGATGAAGTTGAAGAAGGCAGCGGCAGCCTTGTACTCGGCGTCCGAATGGCCCTTCAGAACCCAGAGCGAAGCGCCGCCGACATAGGAGCTGTGGCGGGTTGCGTCACCATAGGTCGGGAGCATGGCAACGCCCCAGTTCATGCCCTGCTTGGCGGTGCGGCCGATATTGCCGTGGTCGCCGACCGAAGTCAGGATGACCTGGCAGTCGCCTGCAGCGAAGGCTTCGACGAAGGTCTGGCCGACGGCCTTGTTCTTGATGACGGCAAGCTTGTTGTCGTACCAGGACTTGAGGTCCTTGATGTAGCTGACGAGAAGCGGGTTCTTGTTGAAGACAAGCTCGGCGTCGAGGCCTTCGAACCCGTTCTTCTTCGTGGCGATCGGCTCGCCGTTGACGGCTTCGAACTGTTCGACGTACTGCCAGACTTCGTTGTTGGAGATGTCGAAGGCGAGCGGGCATGCATAGCCGGCGTCCTTCAGAGCCTTGAAGTCCTCACCGGCTTCCTTCCAGGTCGCCGGAGCATGATCCTTGCCGATCTTGGCGAAGGCGTCCTTGTTCCAGTAGAGCAGAGCGGTCGATGAATTGAAGGGGAAGGAATACATCTCGCCCTTCGACGTGGCGTAGTATCCGGCGATACCCGAGAAGTAATCGTTCCAGTCGACTTTGTAGCCCATGTCGGTCATCAGCTGGTTGGCCGGATAGAAGGCGCCGGAGAGCATGATGTCGAGGGTTCCGGCGTCGGAGACCTGAGCGATCGTCGGCTGCTTGCCGGCGCGGAAGGCGGCAATGGTGTTCTGCAGGGAAGCATCGTAGCTGCCCTGGCTGGTGCAGACGACCTCGTAGTCGGCCTGCGACTGGTTGAAGCGATCGCACTGTTCCTGGACACGCTTTGCGATGTCACCGGAATTGCCGAACCAGAAGTCAATCTTGGTCTTATCGGCGGCGGCAGCGGGACCAGCAAGAATCGCTGTAGCGAGAAGGGCGCCAACGGCGCCGAGAAGCTTGGCTTGCATGAGAACCTCGAACGTAAAAGAGAAGCGCACTTTCAGCGCACGCCCTATTAGCTGGTCCAAATTGCCGCGGCCAATGAATATTCCATGACATGAAACAACCGAAATCGCGCTGTCACGAAACCTTCATGCGGATGTTATTTGCCACGGCTGAAGGCTATATTGACAGAAGCCTCGCCAACCACCCCAGCGCACTGCCGAATAGTTATACCTATACCAGAATGCCTATAAATTTCAATGATTTTCAATATTTGACTATACTTCGATAGCGCCTTGGTATTCGCAGGCAGTGGTCGCTTGAAACTTACAAGGAGGGCCATTTTTCTGCCGTTGCACTGCTGTGCAACGCCCGGTTTCAGCGTCGAAATCAGCGGGAATCCTTCAAAATTGCAGCAAAATGCGGATCGAATGCCCGGCTGATCGGTCCGGCGGCGGCCCCGAGCGCCACCGACCAGGGATCGGCCATGCCGGGCTGCAGGCGCGGCAGGGTGCGGCCGCGCCTTTCGGCGATCGAAGGGAGCAGCGGGCCGATCGCTGCAATCAGCCTGTTCACCAGGCCTTCCGGCGCGCTGCCACAGAGGATCACCGTCTGCGGATCGAAGATCGTTTCGATCAGATGGATGCTCCAGCGCAGGTCCGCCGCCGCCGCCTCGATCCAGGCCTCGATGCTCGGATCGCCCCTCGAGGCGAGATCGTCGATGCGCGCGTGCAGATCGGAATCGGCGGGGTCGATCGACAGGTGCTGGTAAAGCGAAGCGAGCGACGCGCGGTGTTCGAGCGGCGTCGATTTGCCGTCGGCAAACAAGAGCGCCATGCCGATCTCGCCCGCATTGCCGTTGGCGCCACGATAGAGTTCGCCGTTCAGAATGAGGCCGGCGCCGATGCCGTAGCCAACGAACAGGCAGACGGCATGATCGAGGCCATGCGCCGCCCCCACCATACGCTCCGCAGTCGCGGCCGCCGCCGCATCGTTCTGCAGACCGACATCGAGCCCGCTACCGGCGGTCAGCGTGTCCAGCAGCGGAAACTTCTGCCAGGCCTCCATCATCCACGGATCGTCGCCACTGCCGGCCACGCCGAAGGGACCGGGCATGGCGGCGCCGAGACCGACCAGCCGCTTTTCCGACTGCTGAACGATCCCGGCGAGCTTTGAACGCACGCCGGCGACGAGATCGAGAATGACCTTCGCTCCTGTCGACGGGCCTCCCGGCGGCAAACCGGCTTCGGCGCGCACGAGAACGCTGCCGACGAGATCGACGGCGACCGCCCTGGTCACATGCCGGTCGATCTGCAGGCCGATCGCAAAGGCGCCCTCGGGAACGAGCCGATACGGCGTCGAAGGCTGGCCCCTGCCCTTTCGCACCGCGTCCTGCGAACTGACGAGACCGTCGCGCTCGAGTTCCTCGATGATATTGGACACCGTCTGCTTGGTCAGCCGTGTGGCCCGCGCCAGATCGGCGCGAGATAGCGCGCCATTGATCCTCAAGGCATCGATCATCACGCGCCGGTTATGCGCGCTGGTGCCTTCGTGATTGGTGCCGCTCTTGGCCCGGATAGGGCGACTGTCATTCATGTGCAATTGCCTCTTGACTCCAATAGAATGTTGAAGAAGTAATAAGTCAAGACAATTGACTTAATAAGGGGCCACAGAGTTCCGGGGAACGCAGGAAGCCGCACAGGCTTCCAAGACGCTCCGAGATGATCACCGGCACGTTCTCGTTTCACGCGTGCCTTCTCGAAAAACCGATGGCGGAAAATCCGCCCTCGGCCATGCGTAAATGTCAAAAACTGGAGGCTGCAATGCTGAAATCCTTGAACAAGACGCTTTTGGGTGCGGCCTTGATCGGCGCATCCCTTGCCCCGCACGCTTTCGCCGAAACGACGCTGAACGCGCTGTTCATGGCGCAGGCCGCCTACAGCGAGGCCGATGTGCGCGCCATGACCGACGCCTTCGCCAAGGCGAATCCTGACATCAAGGTCAATCTCGAATTCGTTCCCTATGAGGGCCTGCACGACAAGACGGTGCTGGCGCAGGGTTCCGGCGGCGGTTACGACGTCGTCCTCTTCGACGTCATCTGGCCGGCCGAATACGCCACCAACAAGGTGCTGGTCGACGTCTCCTCCCGCATTACCGAGGAGATGAAGAAGGGCGTGCTGCCGGGTGCATGGACCACCGTGCAATATGACGGCAAATATTACGGCATGCCGTGGATCCTCGACACCAAATACCTGTTCTACAACAAGGAAATCCTTGAAAAGGCCGGCATCAAGGCGCCGCCGAAAACCTGGGACGAACTGACCGAGCAGGCAAAAGCGATCAAGGACAAGGGTCTGCTCGCAACCCCGATCGCCTGGAGTTGGTCGCAGGCCGAAGCGGCGATCTGCGATTACACCACCCTTGTCAGCGCCTACGGCGGCGATTTCCTGAAGGACGGCAAACCTGCCTTCCAGAGCGGTGGCGGCCTTGACGCCCTGAAATATATGGTGGCCAGCTATTCGTCAGGCCTGACCAATCCCAACTCCAAGGAGTTCCTGGAAGAGGACGTCCGAAAGGTCTTCGAAAACGGCGATGCCGCCTTCGCGCTCAACTGGACTTACATGTACAACATGGCCAATGACCCGAAGGACAGCAAGGTCGCGGGCAAGGTCGGCGTCGTGCCGGCGCCGGGTGTCGCAGGCAAGAGCGAGGCTTCGGCCGTCAACGGCTCGATGGGCCTCGGCATCACCTCCGCCAGCCAGCATCCCGACGAGGCCTGGAAATACATCACCTTCATGACCTCGCAGGCGACACAGAACGCTTACGCCAAGCTCAGCCTGCCGATCTGGGCCTCCTCCTACACGGACCCGGCCGTTACCAAGGGCCAGGAAGAGCTGATCTCCGCCGCCAAGGTCGGCCTTGCCGCCATGTATCCGCGCCCGACGACGCCGAAATATCAGGAACTTTCGACCGCGCTGCAGCAGGCGATCCAGGAATCGCTGCTCGGCCAGTCGACGCCTGAGGATGCGCTGAAGTCGGCAGCCGAAAACAGCGGCCTCTGAACCCGGCATGAACCCCGGGCGGCGCCTGTCGTCGCCCGGCTCGATTCCAATAACCTATAGATGAAAAAAAGGGTCGCCTGGATGTCGGGCACATGGCTGACAACGCGCGCGTGGCTGTTGATGCTGCCGCTTCTCGTGGTCATGATCTCGGTCATCGGCTGGCCGCTGGTCGATACCGTCGGCCTCTCCTTCACCGATGCCAAGCTTGTCGGAACCGCGGGCAATTTCGTCGGCATCGATAATTACGTCAAGATGCTCTCCGGCTCGAATTTCCAGCGCACACTGATCACCACCGCGTGGTTTGCGATCGTCTCGGTCGCGGCCGAAATGGTGATCGGCGTGCTTGCCGCCCTCCTGCTGAACCAGCAGTTCCGGGGCCGCACCGCGCTACGCGCCCTGATGATCCTGCCCTGGGCGCTGCCGACCGTGGTCAACGCCACCCTCTGGCGGCTGATCTATAATCCGGAATACGGCGCGCTCAATGCCGCGCTGACGCAGCTCGGCCTGCTCGATGCCTATCGCTCCTGGCTCGGCGAGCCGGCCACGGCGCTGGCTGCCCTGATCGTCGCCGACTGCTGGAAGAACTTCCCGCTGGTGGCACTGATCGCGCTCGCCGCGCTCCAGGCCGTGCCGCGCGACATCACCGCCGCCTCGCTGGTCGACGGCGCCGGCCCCTTCGCCCGCTTCCGCTTCGTCATCCTGCCCTATCTCGCCGGCCCGCTGATGGTGGCGCTGGTGCTGCGCACGATCGAAGCCTTCAAGGTGTTCGACATCATCTGGGTCATGACCCGCGGCGGCCCGGCCAACAGCACCCGCACGCTGTCGATCCTCGTCTATCAGGAAGCCTTCTCCTTCCAGCGGGCGGGCTCGGGCGCGTCGCTGGCCTTGATCGTCACGCTGCTGGTGACCCTGCTTGCCGCCGGCTATGCCGCCCTCGTTCGCAAGACCGCCGGGAGTGCCGCCTGATGGAACGGCAAAGCCCGCTCTTTTCCTTTTTCATTCACCTTTGTGCGCTGCTGCTTGCCGCCGTCATCCTGGCGCCGATCCTCTGGCTCTTCATCATGAGCATCTCACCAGCCGCAGATCTTGCGGCAAAGCCGCTGCGCTGGTGGCCGCAGGCGGCGGATTTCTCGCGGTACCAGCTCCTGCTGTCGACGCTGGAAAACAGCGTCGGCGCCGCCTTCACCTCATCGCTGCGCAACAGCATCGAGGTGGCCGGCATGGCGACGATCGCCGCCATCGCGCTTGCCATTCCGGCCGGCTGGGCGGTGTCGCGCACACCTTCGGTAGGATGGTCGCTGTCGATGGTGATCGCCACTTATATGTTGCCGCCGGTGGCGCTCGCCGTGCCGCTCTATATGGGCCTCTCCCATCTCGGCATGCTCAACAACGTCTTCGGCCTCGCCCTTGTCTATCTCACCATCCTGGCGCCCTTCACCACCTGGCTGATGAAATCGGGCTTCGATTCCATACCGCGAGAGATCGAATCCGCAGCAATGATCGATGGCGCCGGCCTGTTCCAGACGCTGAGGATCATCACGCTGCCGCTCGCAGCCCCCGTGGTCGCGACCTCGAGCCTCTTTGCATTCCTGCTTGCCTGGGATGAATTCTTCTATGCGCTGCTCTTCACCTCGGACCAGCGCGCCAAGACGCTGACCGTCGCCATTGCCGATCTCGCCGGCGGCCGCGTTTCCGATTACGGACTGATCGCCACGGCAGGCGTGCTCGCCGCCCTGCCCCCGGTGCTGATCGGCCTCGTCATGCAACGGGCCCTGATTTCAGGGCTCACCAGCGGCGGCGTCAAGGGATGAAGATGACAACAGAAAGAAACCGGCCGGCCGGACTTGGGGCGATAGACCGCGAGATGGTGCGCCAGCACGCCGATGCAATCGCCTCTTATGAAGCCGCCGCACCGATGGCGGCAAGAGCCGCCGCCTCGCTGAAGAAGACCGGCCGGCTCCTTCTGCTCGGCATGGGCGGCTCGCATGCCGTCAACCGCGCCGTCGAGCCGCTCTACCGTGCGCTCGGCATCGATGCCGTCGCCTTGCCGCTGTCCGAGCAGCTCGGTCAGCCGCTGCCGATCGCCGGCAGGACGATCTTCGTCACCTCGCAATCGGGCGAAAGCGCCGAAGTCGTGCGCTGGTTCAACGAAACCGGCGGCACGGAGGAAAGCTTCGGCCTGACTCTCGAGGGCAGTTCCTTCCTCGCCAGAACCGCCCCGTCGCTGGTCGGCAGCGGCGGCACCGAGCTTGCTTTTGCCGCAACCCGCAGCCTGACCGTGACCTTCGCCCTGCATCTCGCGATCTTGGCCGCTCTCGGTGAAGATCCCGCGGCCGCACTTGCCGTCCTCAAGACACCCGAAGACCGTGACATCGCGGCCGCGCTCGCTGCCCTGGAAAAGGTCGCGACCGTCGTGACCTCGGGCCGCCGACTGCAAGGTGTCGCCGAGGCACTGGCCCTCGGACTGACGGAGCTGTCGCGCCGCCCCTGCTTTTCGCTCGAAGGCGGACAGTTACGCCATGGACCAATGGAAATGCTGGGACCGGAGATCGGCGTCGTGTTGTTCCGCGGTCTCGACGAGACCGCCGCTCTCGTCACCGCAATGGCGGTTTCGGCCGTCGAGACCGGCGCGCCCGTCATCCTGTTCGACGCATCGAGTGAAGCGCCGGTTGCCGGCGCCGTGACGATCCGCTTTGCCCCGGCGAGCGGCCTTGCCGCGATCTTCGCTATGCTGCCGGTTGCCCAGCGGCTGATGATCGCCTTTGCCGAAGCCCGCGTGGAGAATGCCGGAACCCCGGTCCGTTGCACCAAGATTACCCGGAGTGAATGAATGCGACCGCTCGCAGTCATCGGCAACGTCAATGTCGATCTGGTCCTCGGACCGGCCGCCCCCTGGCCGAAGGCCGGCACGGAAATCATCGTCGATCACGACGAGCTGCGCGTCGGCGGAGCGGCCGGCAACAGCGCACTCGCCTGGCAGGCGCTCGGCATTGAATTCGAGATCGCCGCCAATATCGGCAGCGACCATTTCGGCCGCTGGCTTGCCGAGGCCTTCGGCTGGCGGTCCGAGAAATGGCCCGTGCGCCCTGAGAAGACCACGCTCTCCGTCGGGATCACCCATCCGGACGGCGAACGCACCTTCTTCACGACGACGGGTCACCTGCCACGCTTCAGCCTTTCCGACGTCTTCGCCGTCATCGACGGCGAAAGGCTGCGCGGCGGTTGCGCGCTTCTCTGCGGCGCCTTCCTCACCGACGACCTGACGAGTGAATATGACGCCTTCTTCGACTGGGCCGACAGCCACGACATCACGGTCGCTCTCGACACTGGCTGGCCGCTCGACGGCTGGACTGAAAAAAATTGTGCGGCCACCCGCGCCTGGCTTTCGCGCAGCGGCATTGCCCTGCTGAACGAGGTCGAGACGACGACGCTTGCCGGCGCCGACGATCCGGTCGAGGCCGCCCGTGAGATCAGGTCGCACATGCCGGAAGGCGCGATTGTCGTCGTCAAGCGCGGCCCGGGAGGTGCCGTCGCCATCGGGCCGGACGGCCTGCCGGTGTCGATGGCAGCACCCGTCGTCAAGGTCGTCGATACGATCGGCGCCGGCGATGTCTTCAACGCCGGCTTCCTGGCAGCATGGGCAGATGGCAAACCGCTGGCCTCCTGCCTGGCAGCGGGGACGCAGGTTGCCTCGCGCGCCATTTCCACCCTTCCCCGCAGCTATGGCGAGCCATCGTCTCTTCAGGAACCCGTGTCATGAGCGCGCTCGACATTGAAAACATCCGCAAGACCTATGGCGAGGTCGAGACGCTGAAAGGCATCGACATTTCGCTGGAAAGCGGAGAGTTCCTCGTGCTGCTCGGCTCGTCGGGCTGCGGCAAGTCCACGCTGCTCAACATAATTGCCGGCCTTGCCGAGGCAACAAGCGGCGATGTCAGGATCGGCGGGCGCTCGGTGCTCGGCGTACATCCGAAGGACCGCGACATCGCCATGGTTTTTCAATCCTATGCGCTCTATCCCAATCTGACGGTGCACCGGAACATCGGCTTCGGCCTCGAAATGCGCAAGGTCCCGGCGCCCGCGCGCGACAAGGCCGTGCGCGATGCCGCCAAACTCCTGCAGATCGAAAACCTCCTCGACCGAAAGCCGAGCCAACTCTCCGGCGGCCAGCGCCAGCGAGTGGCGATCGGCCGGGCGTTGGTGCGCAAGCCGGAGGTCTTCCTGTTCGACGAGCCGCTCTCCAATCTCGACGCCAAGCTGCGCATGGAAATGCGCACCGAGATCAAGCGGCTGCATCAGATGTTGAAGACCACGGTGGTCTACGTCACCCATGACCAGATCGAGGCGATGACGCTGGCAAGCCGCATCGCCGTTATGCGCGACGGCCGTATCGAGCAGCTGGGCACGCCTGAGGAAATCTACAACCATCCGGCAACGCTCTATGTCGCCACCTTCGTCGGCGCTCCGCCGATGAACCTGCTGAAGGCGACAGTGCGCGATGGCCGGCTGGCGATTACAGGTTCCGATGCCAGCCTGCCCCTGCCGGCCCGCTTCGCCGAAGCCGCCGTCAATGGCCGCGAACTCGTCCTCGGCATCCGCCCCGAGGCCCTTCGCACGGACGGCGCCGGCCCGTCGCTCAAGGCAACCCTGGAGGTCGCCGAGCTGACCGGCCCAGAACTCGTCGTCACCGCCCTTTCCGGAAATCAGCGGCTGATGGCCTGTTTGCCGCCGCGCACGCCGATCCGGGACAACGAAACGCTCACCCTCTTCTTCGACGAGGAGGCGATGCAACTCTTCGATCCGCAAACCGGTCTCACCTGTCTTCGCGAGGGATAAGGACGATACGTCCTTCGCGGACGCAAGAAGCTGCAGGACGCTATTGCCTACACAAGGAAATAGCACGACACGTCCTGACCTTGCCCCCAAGTTTTATCCAGTTTTGAGTTCGCTCCAGCGGTCGCAGCTTTGCCTTGACCCGAAGCTTGGGAACCTTGTTGCGGAGTTGCAGGTCCATCTCCTTGTAAAGCCGATAGATTCGCTTCGCGTTGATGGGCCAGCCGTCACGCTTGATCAGGACATGCACACGCCAACTGGAGCGCCCCCGTGTCTGGCAGATGTCTTTGATCTTCAGCTTCAGTTCGGCCTGCTCGCCGCGCCTGGACTTGTAGACATAAAGCGACCGGTCAATCTTCAGCACCGAACATGCGCGCCGGATGGAAACCTTCCAGTCTGCCTTGATCGTGATGATAAGCTTGCGCTTGTGGGCAGGCTTCAGAGCTTTTTTGACAGCACGTCCTGACGCATTGCCTTGTCCAGCGACAGGTCGGCAACAATCCGCTTCAGCTTGGCATTTTCCTCTTCGAGCTGACGAAGACGCTTCATCTCCGATGGCATTAGGCCGGTGTACTTTTTGCGCCAATTGTAAAAGGTCGCGTCCAAAATGCCGGCTTTGCGGCACACGTCACCGACCGGTGTTCCGTCCTCTGCCTGCTTTAACGCGAACGCGATCTGAGCTTCCGAAAATTTCGAGGCCTTCATCGAATTCTCCTCTTCTGCCCAACAGGGATCATAAGTGGAAAATTCCAGGTCTGAATGGCCCAATTTAACGGGGGCACATCGCCAGGGAAAGGTGAGCTTTTCGGCCAGCGATAACTGGTGTGGGTGAGATCGGGGAAGTTGGTTGCGGGGGCAGGATTTGAACCTGCGGCCTTCAGGTTATGAGCCTGACGAGCTACCGGGCTGCTCCACCCCGCGTTACCAGGTATTTGCCATCAGGCGAAATACCGACTGCGTAAAGCGCCTTTGGCGATTTACGCTACTGCCCGAGCAAATTGCTTGCAATTTGTCTCGTGTTTCCATGGCAGGTATTCTAACACAAAAGGCCGCTTTGTGGGCGGCCCTTTTTGTCTCGGCTTTGGGCCGTTGGCTGTGAATGAGAAGATTGTTTAGTTAAGTTGCGCTTTGCAGACCTGGCAGCGACCTACTCTCCCGCGTCTTAAGACGAAGTACCATGGGCGCAGGGGCGTTTCACGGCCGTGTTCGGAAAGGGAACGGGTGCAGCCACCCCGCCATAACCACCAGGTCGGCAAAGCGCAACTTGTTGTTTGAGAAGCTGGTGCAGGCCGAAGGCCTGCTTGTTTAAACACGTCTTTCATGACCTTTCGCGTGGCACTTTCGGCCGTAGGCCGCAAGCGCAAGGCGTGTCGCCACTCGTTTGGCGGGCCGTCCGCAGCGCCCCTGGCGCGTCAGGACAAGGTCAGGCATCATCAGCCTTTGGCTGATGAGCATGGTCAATGAGAACGATCAAGCCGATCGAGCTATTAGTACCGGTAAGCTTCATGCGTTGCCGCACTTCCACACCCGGCCTATCAACGTGGTCGTCTTCCACGGCTCTGATAGGGAACACTCGTTTTCAGGTGGGTTTCCCGCTTAGATGCCTTCAGCGGTTATCCCGTCCATATATAGCTACCCTGCTATGCCCTTGGCAGGACAACAGGTCCACCAGAGATATGTCCATCCCGGTCCTCTCGTACTAGGGACAGATCCTGTCAATATTCCTACACCCACGGCAGATAGGGACCGAACTGTCTCACGACGTTCTGAACCCAGCTCACGTACCGCTTTAATTGGCGAACAGCCAAACCCTTGGGACCTGCTCCAGCCCCAGGATGCGATGAGCCGACATCGAGGTGCCAAACAACCCCGTCGATATGGACTCTTGGGGGTCATCAGCCTGTTATCCCCGGCGTACCTTTTATCCGTTGAGCGATGGCCCTTCCACGCGGGACCACCGGATCACTATGACCGACTTTCGTCTCTGCTCGACTTGTCAGTCTCGCAGTCAGGCGGGCTTATGCCATTGCACTCGACGACCGATTTCCGACCGGTCTGAGCCCACCATCGCGCGCCTCCGTTACTCTTTCGGAGGCGACCGCCCCAGTCAAACTACCCACCATACACTGTCCCGGACCCGGATGACGGGCCGCGGTTAGACATCCATGACGATAAGGGTGGTATTTCAAGGATGGCTCCACGGAAACTGGCGTCCCCGCTTCAAAGCCTACCACCTATCCTACACATGCCGACACGAATGCCAGTGTAAAGCTATAGTAAAGGTGCACGGGGTCTTTCCGTCTGACCGCAGGAACCCCGCATCTTCACGGGGAATTCAATTTCACTGAGTCTATGTTGGAGACAGCGGGGAAGTCGTTACGCCATTCGTGCAGGTCGGAACTTACCCGACAAGGAATTTCGCTACCTTAGGACCGTTATAGTTACGGCCGCCGTTTACTGGGGCTTCGATTCAAAGCTTGCACCTCTCCTCTTAACCTTCCAGCACCGGGCAGGCGTCAGACCCTATACGTCGTCTTGCGACTTCGCAGAGCCCTGTGTTTTTGATAAACAGTCGCTACCCCCTGGTCTGTGCCACCCCATCATACTTGCGTAAAATGGGGTCACGCTTCTTCCGAAGTTACGCGTGCAATTTGCCGAGTTCCTTCAACATAGTTCTCTCAAGCGCCTTGGTATACTCTACCTGACCACCTGTGTCGGTTTCGGGTACGGTCTATACGGTGGAGCTATTTCCTGGAACCGCTCCGCTGCCCTGATAATCCAATAAACCAGAACAACTTGTGCAATCCGTCACTACCACCAGGCCCACGAATATTAACGTGGTTCCCATCGACTACGCGTGTCCGCCTCGTCTTAGGGGCCGGCTAACCCTGCTCAGATTAACTTTAAGCAGGAACCCTTGGTCTTTCGGCGAGAGGGTCTCTCACCCTCTTTATCGTTACTCATGTCAACATTCGCACTTCCGATACCTCCAGGAGCCCTCACGGGTCTCCCTTCATCAGCTTACGGAACGCTCCGCTACCACTTGCGATTGCTCGCAAATCCTCAGCTTCGGTGCATGGCTTCAGCCCCGTTACATTTTCGGCGCAAAGACCCTTATTTAGACCAGTGAGCTGTTACGCTTTCTTTAAATGATGGCTGCTTCTAAGCCAACATCCTGGTTGTTTTGGGATCCTCACATCCTTTCCCACTTAGCCATGACTTGGGGACCTTAGCTGGAGGTTAGGGTTGTTGCCCTTTTCACGACGGACGTTAGCACCCGCCGTGTGTCTGCCGAGTAGTACTCCCCGGTATTCGGAGTTTGGTTAGGATCAGTAAGACGGTGAGTCCCCATAGCCCATCCAGTGCTCTACCCCCGGGGGTATTCGCTCGACGCTCTACCTAAATAGATTTCGCGGAGAACCAGCTATTTCCGAGTTTGATTGGCCTTTCACCCCTAGCCACAAGTCATCCCAATCTATTGCAACAGATGCGGGTTCGGTCCTCCAGTTGGTGTTACCCAACCTTCAACCTGCTCATGGCTAGATCACTCGGTTTCGGGTCTAATGCAACAAACTATATCGCCCTGTTCAGACTCGCTTTCGCTGCGCCTACACCTACCGGCTTAAGCTTGCTTGTTACACTAAGTCGTTGACCCATTATACAAAAGGTACGCCGTCAGGGTTGCCCCCTCCGACTGTTTGTAGGCATCCGGTTTCAGGTTCTATTTCACTCCCCTTGTCGGGGTGCTTTTCACCTTTCCCTCACGGTACTTGTTCGCTATCGGTCATGCACGAGTACTTAGGCTTGGAGAGTGGTCTCCCCATGTTCAGACAGGATTTCTCGTGTCCCGCCCTACTCTAGGACAATCGTGATATCTACGCGTACGGGGCTGTCACCCACTGCGGCCGCACTTTCCAGAGCGTTCCACTTTAATCACAATTGCCACTGGCCTGGTCCGCGTTCGCTCGCCACTACTTGCGGAGTCTCGGTTGATGTCCTTTCCTGCAGGTACTTAGATGTTTCAGTTCCCTGCGTTCGCTTCTTACACCCTATGTATTCAGGTGCAGATACCTTATTATCGATACTTGGAACCTCATGCGTCTTCGACATGGGCGAATAGCCAATAGCGAGTAGCGAATAGTTTTTTGAACCCTATTCGCTATTCGCCAAGAACTATTCGCTCATGCACCAACGGCGCATCAGATTCCCAAGTATCTTAAGGTGGGTTGCCCCATTCGGAGATCCATGGATCAAAGCTCATTCGCAGCTCCCCACGGCTTTTCGCAGCGTATCACGTCCTTCATCGCCTGTGCATGCCAAGGCATCCACCAAATGCCCTTACGACACTTAATCGTTCTCATTGCCAATGCTCATCATCTCGTTGCTCATCTCCCGAAGGAAACGGCAACAGACCGGGTTACCTTTTACAACCCAGTCAATCCAACAATGCCATCGACGTGTTCGACAGGTCTGCTTTATTGGAGCTACGCCGAGCAGCCCACTTGCAGCCTGTCTTAAGACCAGCTTCTCGAGATTGGATCCGATACCGCGCGGTCAGGCAACGGTAATCCGATCGTTCATCAGACGCTACCCGAAGGCAGCGAACAACAAACGATCCAGAGTGACAAGCTTCCTACCACCCTCCAGTCCCTCTTTCGTTTCCGGTCGGCTAGACCATCCACGACATCATTGGAACTGGGCTCGGACGCCAGATCAAACCCAAAAGGGCAAAACCCGACACCTGGAAGCCTCCAGATCAATCTTCTCTTCA